>CAZKJW010000005.1:24850-26465 GCA_964553125.1 uncultured Oscillospiraceae bacterium | reverse complement strand
TGATGCGCAACTTCGACCAGCCCTACCAGGCGGTGAGCGTGCGCGATTTCTGGCGCAGGTGGCATATTTCCCTGACGACGTGGTTCACCGATTATCTGTATATCCCGCTGGGCGGCAACCGCCGGGGCAAGGCGAGAAAAGCGCTCAATGTGATGATCGTTTTTTTCGTCAGCGGCCTGTGGCACGGCGCGAACTGGACGTACGTGCTCTGGGGCGTGTGCAACGGCCTGCTCATCGTGCTGGGCGACTGGACGCGCTTTGCGCGCGACGGTCTCTGGAAGAAGCTGCATATCAGCCCGGAAGGCGCTGTGCGCCGGACAATCGGCCGCGTATGCACCTTTGCGATGATCTGCGCGACATGGGTGTTCTTCCGCGCACAGACCGTCTCCGATGCGTTTGCGATGTTCTCCGGCGTGTTCACGCGCTTTGACTGGCGGCAGATGACGGCGTGGGTTTCCGGCTGGGGGCTGCAGACGCAGCTGGTGTGCCTGCTTTCGCTGCTGACGCTGCTGGTCACAGACGCGCTGATGGCGCGGGGCGTGAACGTTCCGGCAAAAATCCAGCAGGCGGTGTTCCCCGTGCGCTGGGTTGTGTATCTGGCGCTGCTGTTTGCAATCCTCATCTTCGGCGTGTATGGCAGCCTGTTTACGTCCACGCAGTTCCTCTATTTCCAGTTTTAAGGGAGGCGATCGGCATGAAAAAAACGGTTTGTTTCCTGCTCAAGGCGGCGCTGGTGTTCTGCCTGGTCGTCGGGTTTATTTTCGGCGTCGTTACGCCGCAGTATACCTACAACTATAACGCCTCGCTGATTGATAAAGCCGCGCGCCTGAAGGCGATTGATGGGCCGAAGATTGTCCTCATCGGCGATAGCAACGTGGCCTTCGGCTTTCACTCGGCGGAAATTGAGGAATATTTCGGCAAGCCGGTCGTCAACATGGGGCTGCACGGCGCGCTGGGCAACGCGTTTCTGGAAGAAATGGCGAAGCTCAACGTAAGCGAGGGCGATGTGTATATCGTCTGCCACAGCGATTTTAACGACAACGACGAGATTGTCCGCGAGGATCCGACGCTTGCGTGGCTGACGATTGAAAACCATTTCGATCTGTGGAAGCTGATTCGTCCGAAGGATTTCACCACCATGGCCGGCAGCTTCACCAGCTATCTGAGAAAGGCGATTGACCTGTGGCTGACGGGCGAGGGCAATCAGGACACCGGCGACGAATACAGCCGCAACGCGTTCAACGAATACGGCGACAACGCGTATCCGCGCCCGTACATCGAGCATAACGAGTTCTTCCCGCACCCGGTCGATTTCACGCAGCAGACCGTGCCGGAGATTGGCGAGGCGACGGTGAACCGGCTCAACGAGCTGAACCGCTATCTCAAGTCCAAGGGCGCGACGCTGCTGATCGCGGCGTATCCGATTGCCTACGGCGAGTACACCCCGCTGATGAGCGACTATCAGGCGTTTGAGGACGAGCTGATCGAGCGGCTTGAGTGCCCAGTCATTTCCTCTTACAGCGACTACATGTACGACTACGATTATTTCTACGACACCGTCTATCACCTTGTGGACGACGGCGTGGAAATGCGCACGCAGCAGCTGATCTCCGAT
>CAZKJW010000005.1:15561-24750 GCA_964553125.1 uncultured Oscillospiraceae bacterium | reverse complement strand
GCCGGGCTGAAAGTCAGCGGTTTGTGTTGGAACTTCTTTTCCATAAAAGCCAGTCTCTGTCCAGCGCCGTTGCATGAGGCTTGTTCATGATATCGTCGCAGGGGAATTTGCCGCACTGCCCGCAGAAATCAAGCCCCTTTTCAGTCGCACAATCGCGGGAAAAACAATCGCCCTTTGCGTGTTCGTCTGCGCACCCTTTGCAGTTGCCTGCAAGACAGGTAGGACAGGCGCCGCAATAAACCCCGCACTTGCCAAGCAGCGCTGCATTCATCCTTTGCGCTTTTTGACCGCCGGGTTCCTGTATTTTCAGATACATATAATCGAAGGGGATTTCCTCTTTTCCTATTTTGAAAAAGCTCCTGTGCGTCCCGATTTTTTGAAACCCGAATTTTTCATACAAACGGATCGCCGCCGCATTGTCGCTGCGCACCTGCAGATCGATTCCCTCAAACGAATTCTCTCCGGCAAAGCGGATCACCTCGCGCAGAAGCCGGCTGCCGATTCCGCGGTTCCAATACTCCCGCAAAACGGCAATGCCAAAGTCTCCGCGGTGCTGCATACGGCGAGGCAGACGGTTCAGGCTCGCGTCGCCGATGATTCGGTTTCCGTCCTTTGCAACAAACATCACGCCGTCGCAGGAGTTTTCCAACTGCCGGATATAGCGCGCTTCTTCTTCTGCCGTGCAAGGCAGCCCCTCCGCGCCGAAGGTGAGATTGTCCGTTTCGCCGCCGACCTGCCTGAGATATTCCAATATTGCTTCCGCATCCTCACAGGATGCTTTTTCAATCACGATACTCATGCGAATAGGCCCTCCGTAAAATTTCCGCCCGCTGAATTTTTTTGTATTGTATCACCTTCCCGCCCTGCTGACAAGAAGCGCGCCTTGCGCAAAAATCGCCCGAACGTTTCGTCCGGACGATTTTTTATGTCTGAGAAAATGTGGCTCGTCTTACAGCGCCACGTCGATTTCGCCGCTGTCCGTGCGTTCCGCGCGCAGGTTTTCGCCCGGGCGCGTCAGCGCCAGAATTTCAGTGTGCTTCGAGCGGTTGCGGCGCGCAAACTCCAGCGCGGCCTCCGCGCGGCCCCACCAGTGCATCGGGATCATGACCTTCGGGCGGACTTCCATCAGGAAGTACTGCGCGCCGGCGTCGTACATTTCGCCCATGCGCGGATCGAGCGGGAACATCGCAAAGTCGATCTCCTTGCCGATCAGCGGCGCAACCTCCGCGTGGAACGCTTCCTCCGCCTGCGCAATTTCCTTGAAGGTGGATTCCTCGCGCCAGTGCCAGAAGTTCAGATCGCCCGCGTGGAAAAGCGTCCACCCGCCCGCGCGGACAAGGAACGAGACGCCCTCGTCCGTGGAACCGTAGGCCGTGATGTCCACGCCGAAAAGGGAGAGATCGTCGCCCTTGCGCATGGAACATGCTTCGTGCCCCTGCGGCGCGGGAAAGCCGAGCACATAGCGCACCTTCGGCAGGTCGGCGAAGGAGAAGATGGCTTCGTTATAGTGATCGTCATGCGCGTGGCTGACGAAGAAAATAACGCTTTCGTATTTTTCCAGCAGCGCGCGGTCTACGTGACCCTGCGCGATGCCGCCCTCGCGTGACTGTTCGGATTCCGCATCGTCGAACACAAGCAGCGCGCCGCCAAGCTCCACGGCGAAGCCGCTATGGCGAAGATAGGTAATCCTTAAAGGTTCCGACATCCAGACCCTCCTCTTTTCTGCGACGGTTGAAAAAATATTTCTTTTTCTTCGTTTTATCACATAGCTCTCCATATGTCAAGAAAAACGCGCTATTTTCGCCACATGCGCTCCATATCCGGAGGCAAAACAAGCTGAAAACAAAAAATGTTCACCACTTTCCGAGCGGATTTCCCTCCTTTTTCACGCGCGGGCGCGATTTGTGTCGAAAACGGGCGGGAAGAAAAACCGTCCGCCGTTCGTTTTATATCGGATTTTTGTAGACAAAGCCGAGGAGGTGCGGCATGACGCACAAAAGACACAGGCGCAGACGGAGCGCGCTTCGTTTCCTTGCCTGCATTCCGCTTTTGCTGATGACGCTGCTTCTGACGGCCGCTACGCCCAATGCGATTGATTCGGCGCCGACGAGCGCCGTGCCGACGGCCGCCCCGATTTCCCCCGTGCAGGAAGCCCCGTCCGTTGCGGCGGCGGAGTTGGTTCCCGCCTTTACGGCGCAGCCTGCGCCCACCGCTTCGGGCGATACGTTCAGCGATGTGTTCACCGACGTGGAAGCGCCCGCTGATTTTGCGGCGGAACCGCTGGCCCAACCGGAAACACAGACGGCTGCCGAGCCCGCCGCGCTGCTGACGGAGACCGTCGAGGAGACCGATCCGAACCACTGGGAGTATAAAACCAGCGCCGTTGACATGACCATCGACCGGCGCACGCGGGGCGATTTCGTCTATTTTGCCGTCGATATCCGCCTGACGGATGTTTCGCAGTTCAGCTACGCGTTCGCCAATGAGAAATTCGGCAAGAGCACCGAGACGGTTTCCGATATCGCCGACAGGCACGCCCCGCTGCTGGCCATCAACGGCGATTTCTGCGGCTTCCACGACCATGGCGTGATCATCCGCGGCGGAGAGCTGTTCCGCAAGCAGAATTCTTCGCGCGCGCTGCTCATTGTCGGCGCGGACGGCAAGCTGTCCGTGCTGACCGACCGCACGCAGAAGCAGGGGCTTGTCGCCGAGCGGCTGATGAACGAGGGCGTGTGGCACACGTTTGAGTTCGGCCCCGTGCTGATTGAAAACGGCGAAGCCGTGAAGCTGCACTCGACCATCCTGCGCGTGGACAAGGGCTATCTGGAGCCGCGCACGGCCATCGGCCAGTATGCGGATGATCCGCTGCATTATCTGGTCATCGTCGTGGACGGGCGGCGCGAGGGCTATTCGGAGGGCTGCGATTTACCGACGCTGCAGCAGCTGTTTGTGGATTACGGCGTGGAGACGGCTTTCAATCTGGACGGCGGCGGCTCCACCACGCTGTATTATAACGGCGAAATCATCAACCGTCCGGCTGCGGGAGAAGAACGCAAGGTTTCCGATATCATCATGTTTATGCGGGAGGCGAACCCATGAAAAAGCAACTGCTCTGTCTGCTGCTGGCCGTATGCCTTCTGACGCCGCTTGCGGCGTGCGGCGACGAAAGCGCCTATCTTTCCGGCGAGGACCTGCGCGCGATTGAGCCGGAATACGAGGCGTTTCTGGAGAAGCTGGCCGACGTGCTTGTGGAAAAAGGGCTGCTGGGCGAGGCGGAGCGCGAGGAATGGCTGCTGTATCAGCTGGGCGATTTTCTGCAGAACGGCGGCTATGGCACCATCGCGGCCATGTATACGCCGGGCCTGCTTTCCTATGCGGACGAGTCCGTCACGATGCGGCGCTTTGTGTCGACCACGTCGGCGGGCGCGCTGACGCTGGAAACGCTGCGGCGCTATGCGCCTGCGTATTCTTCTCTGCCGGGGCTGCCGCTGGATATGGAACTGAACGACGCGAGCACCGGCGAGCCGGTGGGCTGCCGCTTCCGCTGGACGGCGACGAGCGGAATGTTCATGATCTGGGACGGGAACGAAGTGGTGCAGGTCGGCTCGACGTATATTTCGGACGGCCGCCCGCTGTATTGGTATGAACAGCCCGCCGACGGCTGTGAGGAGACGCTTCGTCTGGAGCTGCTGCGCAGCGGCGAGGATGTGATTATGGCGACCGTAACGCTGGACGTCGTCTCGCGGGACGGATGCTGGATTCCGGAGGGATTGCAATGAAGGAGTTTGCCTACAAAATGACGCCTACGTTCCGACACGGCGCGATGACGCCGTGGGGCGGGAGCGCGCTGAAAACGCTTTACGGCAAGGACATTCCCGACGAGCGAACCGGCGAGGCGCTGGAAGCGTCCACGCTGCCGGGGCTGGAAAGCCGCACGGCCGATGGACGCACGCTGACGGAGCTGGCCGGCGGCCGGCTTCCGCTGCTGCTGAAATTCATCGACGCGCGCGAGTGCCTGTCCGTGCAGGTACACCCTGACAACGCGTTCGCCGCCGAGCATGAGGGAAAGCTGGGCAAGGAGGAAGCGTGGCTGATCCTGCACGCGGAGCCGGGCGCGAAGCTCGTCTACGGCCTCAAGCCGGGCGTCGATCTTGCGACGGTTTCCGGCAAGCAGATCGAGGACTGCCTCCGCTGGGTGGACGTGCAGGCGGGCGATGTGCTGTATATTCCCGCGGGCATGGTTCACGCCATCGGCGCGGGCATTGTGCTGTATGAGATTCAGCAGTCGAGCGACGTGACGTATCGCTTCTGGGACTGGAACAAGATCGGCACGGACGGCAAGCCGCGTCCGCTCCACTGGGAGAAGGCGTGCCGGTGCGCGCGGCCTGAGCTTTCGCTTTCGCCGCTGCGCGGCGGAGAACGCCTCAAGACCGACTATTTCACCCTGGACCGCGTGAAGGCGGAGGGCGGCCGCGTCGAGCTGCCGCAATGCAGCGGCTTCCGCTATGTGACCGTGCTTTCCGGCAGCGGCGCGCTGTGCCATAACGGCGAGACGATGCCCGTCGCGGCGGGCGACACGCTGTTTGTTCCCGCGGGCGTGGACGGTCTGACGCTGGAGGGCGCGTGTGAAGCGGCGGTGGCCGGAGAATAAAGGAAGCGTAAAAAAACGGAACGCTTCGGGCATAAGAAGCGAAACGCGCGCATAGAATCCGGCATGGACGGCGGGGCGGCGGCAGGCCGCCAAGGCGCGTCCCTGCGCAATTTGCGGCGTTTTTGAGCGAAAATCCCGCGCGGTTTTGCGCGGGAATTTTCATCAAATTAAAATTAAACGGTTTACAATTAAACGATTGACAGTAAAATGGATGCGGTGTATAATCCACACGTTTTCATCATGAAGGGGGGAAGGTTGATGCCTGCCGAATATCGCAGGCTTGTCTGGCAGATTTCGCGCAACGCGCTGGTTCGCAAAATTCTCTGCGACAGAATTACCGACAAGGCTGGCTTGCAGCGCGGACGCTTTCCGATGCTCGGCGTGCTGCTGCGCCACGAGGGCTGCACGCAGTGCGAAATAGCGGAATGGCTGCATATTTCGCCGGCGTCTGTGGCGGTGTCGCTGCGGCGCATGGAGCGCGACGGGCTTGTCCGGCGCGAGGCGGATGCGGGCGACCAGCGGTGCAAGCGCATTTACCTCACGGAAGCGGCGCGGAAAACCGCGGACGAGTGCCGCGCGGCGTTTGAAGCGCTGGACGCGCAGACGTTTTCCGGACTGACGGAGGCGGAGCTGGAAATGCTCGAAAGAATTCAGGACAGGCTGTTTGAGAACATCGCGGGGGAAGAATTCCGGGAACTGAGTCCCTTCTCCGCGTCTGTGCTGGAGCAGCAAAACAAGAAAACAATGGAGGAAACGGATGCTTAAAAAACTTCTGCCGTTTACAAGGAACTATCGCAAGTTCCTTCTCGCTACGCCGCTTTTGATGGTCGGCGAAGTGCTGATGGAAACGCTGATTCCGCTTCTGATGGGCAAAATCGTTGACGTCGGCATTGCCAACGGAAACCTTGGCTACGTGCTCAAAATCGGCGGGCTGATGGCGCTGATGAGCATTCTCTCGCTCTGCTTCGGCGCGGGCGCGGCAAGGTTTTCGTCGGTTGGCGGCGCGGGCTTTGCAAAGCAGCTGCGCAAGGCGATGTTCGACAAGGTGCAGACCTTCTCTTTCTTTAACATCGACCGCTTCAGCACGGCCTCGCTCGTCACGCGCATGACGACCGACGTGAACAACGCGCAGAGCATGGTGATGATGTGTACGCGTATGCTCTTCCGCGCGCCGTTCATGCTGGTGATCGCGACCATTCTCGCCGCGCGCATCAACGGCGAGCTGGTGATGATTTTCTTCGTCGCCGTGCCGATCCTTGCCGTTGCCATTCTGCTGGTGATGACAAAAGCGCATCCGCGCTTTGCCGCGATGCTCAAAAAGTACGACGCGCTCAACGCTTCCGTGCAGGAGAACCTGATTGCCATCCGCGTGGTGAAAGCGTTCGTGCGCTCGGACCATGAAAAAGAGAAGTTCAACAAGAGCGCCGACGATGTGCGTCAGATGCAGATGAAAGCCGAGAAGCTGATTATCTTCATGATGCCCATCATGCAGATGATCGTCTATGTGTGCATCTGCGCGGTGCTGTGGTTCGGCGGCAACAAGATTGTGGCGGGCACGATGCTCACGGGCGAACTGATCAGCTTCATCAGCTATGTCACGCAGATTCTCTCCTCGCTGATGATGATGTCGATGCTTTTCCTCAACCTCGTACTCTCCCGCGCGTCGCTCGGCCGCATTGTCGAAGTGCTTGATGAAACGCCCGATATCCGCAACGGAGAAAACCCCGTGATGGAAATTCCGGACGGCTCCATCGATTTTGACAACGTCTGCTTCAGCTACAAGAAGGATTCCAAGAACTATATTCTTTCCGACGTGAACCTGCACATCCGTTCCGGCGAGATGATCGGCATCATCGGCGGCACCGGCTCCGCAAAATCGACGCTGGTGCAACTGATTCCGCGCCTGTACGACGTTTCCGAAGGACGCATTCGCGTCGGCGGACACGACGTGCGCGAATACGACATCGAAGCCCTGCGCGACGCGGTGGCGATGGTGCTGCAAAAGAACGTCCTTTTCTCCGGAAGCATCCGCGACAACCTCCGCTGGGGCGACAAGAACGCCACGCAGGAGGAAATCGAGGCGGCGTGCCGCGCGGCGCAGGCGCATGAGTTCATCACGAGCTTCCCCGACGGCTACGACACCGATCTCGGTCAGGGCGGCGTGAACGTCTCCGGCGGCCAGAAGCAGCGCCTGTGCATTGCCCGCGCGCTGCTCAAGCACCCGAAGGTCGTCATTCTGGACGACAGCACAAGCGCCGTCGACACCGCGACGGACGCGAGCATCCGCCGCGCCCTGCGCGAGGAATTCAGCCAGATCACCACGCTGATTATCGCCCAGCGCATCGCCTCCGTCATGGAAGCCGACCGCATCATCGTCCTGCACGACGGCCGTGTGGCGGATATGGGCACGCACGACGAGCTGATGCAGCGCAGCGAAATCTACCGCGAGGTTTACACCTCTCAGATGAAAGGAGCTGAAGCCTGATGCCGGGACCGAGAAGAATGGCGATGGGAAAACCCAAGAACACCAAGAAGACGATTTCGCGCATTCTGGAGTATCTCAGCCCCTATAAGGCGCGGCTCGTGCTGGTCATGATCGGCATCCTTTTCAGCGCCCTTGCGGGCGTGGCGGGTACCTACATGCTCAAGCCGATTCTGAACGAATATATCGTTCCCTTCGCGGCGACGGGCAGCGCCGAGCTGGACGGCTTCCTGCGGATGATCGTGCTGCTGCTGTGCATTTACCTGATCGGCGCGCTGTCGAGCTATATGTACAGCCGGCTGATGCTGAGCATCTCCACGGGAATGCTCTGCCGCATCCGCGAGGATCTGTTTGACCACATGGAAGATCTGCCGATCCGCTATTTTGACACGCACACCCACGGCGAACTGATGAGCCGCTACACCAGCGACACGGACACCCTGCGCGAGCTGCTCAGCCAGAGCCTGCCGCAGACGTTCTCCTCCATGATTACCGTCATCTCCACAACGGTCATGATGATCGTCATCAGCCCTGTGCTGATGCTGATCGTGCTCGCGTCGCTGTGCCTGATTATGTTCCTGATCAAGGTGATCGGCGGAAAGAGCAAGAAGTTCTTCGCCGGGCAGCAAAAGAGCGTCGGCGCGGTGAACGGCTACATCGAGGAAATGATCGAAGGCCAGAAGGTCGTGAAGGTGTTCAACCACGAGGAAGAAGCGAAGGCGCGCTTCGACGAGCTGAACGAGCAGCTCTGCAAGCAGGTCACGGGCGCGAACACGTTTGCGAGCATCCTCGGCCCGATCATGAACAACCTCTCGCACATCCATTACGCCGTCACGGCGGCGGCCGGCGCGGCGCTGATTCTTGCGGGCTATCTGGATATCGGCTCGCTCACGAGCTTCCTGCAATACACGCGTTCGTTCTTCAACCCCATCTCGCAGCTGTCGCAGCAGTTCAACAACATCCTCATGGCGCTGGCCGGCGCGGAGCGCATTTTTGAAGTGATCGACGAGCCTGCGGAGCAGGACGACGGATACGTCGAGCTGGTCAACGCAAAGCGCCTGCCCGACGGCAGCCTGACGGAGACGAAGGAGCACACGCACCTGTGGGCGTGGCGGCATCCGCACGCCGCCGACGGTAGCGTGACGTACACCGAGCTTAAGGGCGACGTCGTTTTTGAAAACGTTACCTTCGGCTATGTGCCGGAAAAAACCGTCCTGCACGACGTGTCGCTCTATGCGCGGCCGGGCGAGAAAATCGCGTTTGTCGGCTCCACCGGCGCGGGCAAGACGACCATCACCAACCTCATCAACCGCTTCTACGACCTGACCGACGGCAAAATCCGCTACGACGGCATCAACATCGAGAAAATCAAAAAGCCCGACCTGCGCCGTTCGCTCGCCATGGTGCTGCAGGATACGCATCTGTTCACCGGCACCGTCCGCGAGAACATCCGCTACGGCCGGCTGGACGCGACGGACGAGGAAATCGTGGAAGCCGCGAAGCTGGCGAACGCGCACTTCTTCATTGAGCATCTGCCGCAGGGCTACGACACCGTGCTGACCGCCGACGGCGCGAACCTCTCGCAGGGACAGCGCCAGCTGCTCGCCATTGCGCGCGCGGCCGTGGCCGATCCGCCCGTGCTCATCCTCGACGAAGCCACCAGTTCCATCGATACGCGCACCGAAGCGCTCATCGAGAAGGGCATGGATAAACTGATGGAGGGCCGCACCGTGTTTGTCATCGCGCACAGGCTTTCCACCGTGCGCAACTCGCAGGCCATCATGGTGCTGGAAAACGGCCGCATCATTGAGCGCGGCACGCACGACGATCTGATCGCCCAGAAGGGCCGGTATTACCAGCTGTATACGGGCGCGTTCGAGCTGAGCTGAGACGCAGCAAGAAAGGGAATTCTGTTTTTAGGGGCGCAGGAGCGTCCCTTTTTTTGCGCCCGTTATGCGCGGCTTGTCTGGAATGCGAACAAAAAACGGGGCGAAATGCCCGCGAACAAGCAAGGAGATGGCTGGGAGCGTTTTGTGCGAAAACAGATCATATAAAA
>CAZKJW010000005.1:0-15461 GCA_964553125.1 uncultured Oscillospiraceae bacterium | reverse complement strand
AAGCGCAACAAAATCCCTCACGGCATGCAAAACGCGGAACGGTAACACCGCTCCGCGTTTTATCAATCAAGATTGCGGCTGCACGCCGCTTGATTATTTGCCCGCCACGGAAATTTCCTTCACCCATACGCTCGGGCTGCCGACGCCGCCGGGGAATTTCAGGTCGCTTCCGACGGCGACGATGTTTTTCAGCACGTCGAAGAAATTGCCCGCGACCGTGACCTGCTCCACCGGCTGCGCTTTCTTGCCGTTTTCCACAAGATAGCCCTGCGCGAGCAGCGAGAAATCTCCGCTGACGGCGTTTGCGCCCGCGTGCAGACCGCTTACGTCGGTGATGACGATGCCGTCGCCCATCTTCGCGCAGAGCGCGTCCAAATCATCCTCGCCGGGCAGGAAATGGAAGTTCATCGGCGCGATGCCCATCGTGGGGGAAGCATAGCCGCCGCGCGCGGCGTTGCCGGTCGAGACGTAACCGGCCTTCTTCGCGGTTTTGAGGTTGTGCAGAAGGGTTGTGAGCACGCCGCCGGAAATGACTTCCTTGCGGTAGGTCGCCACGCCTTCGCCGTCGAACGGACGGCTGCCGACGCCGCCCTGCATCAGCGGATCGTCCACGAGCGTCACGCAGTCGGCGGCGATCTTTTCACCCTCGCGTCCCTTGAGCAGCGACAGCCCCTTCTGCGCAGCCTCCGCGCTGAACACGCTTGAGAACGTCGCCAGCAGCGACACCATGCACGTATTGCGGAAAATCGCGGGCCGCGCGCCGCTTGCGCACGGCGCGGCCGGCAGCATGAAAACGGCTTCTTCAACCGCTTCGCGGCAGACCTTGTCCGCGTCGAGCGCGGAGAGGCTGTTTGCAAAGGCGAACGAATCGCCCGTTGTGGCGCGCTCGCCCTCACGCGCGATGACGCCGACCATGCAGACGCTCATGTCGCTCGTGTGCGAGAGGTCAAGCCCGCGCGTGTTCATCAGGCGGACGACGCTGCGCTCGGTTTCCACGCCCGTGCCGAGAGAGGTTTCCCGGACGCGCGGATCCATTTCGCGCGCAGCGCGTTCGATTTTCAGCGCCATGGCGATGCGCTCCTCTGGCGTGCCGGGATTGCCGGTGCAGTCAATCTGCTGATATTCCGGGCTGCCGGCGAAGATGAACTGCTCGTCCGCGTCGTCGATGAGCGCGGCGGAAGCGAGTGCGTTCTTGACCAGCATCGGAATGGCTTCTTCGTCGAGCGCTTCGGTGAACGCCGAGCCCATCCTGCCGTTTTTCAGCACGCGAAGCGACAGCCCGCCCGCCGCGTTCACGGAATAATCCTCGATTTCGCCCTTGCTTGCCAGCGCGCGGAAGGATTCGTCTCCGGCGTAATACGCCTCGGCTTCGTCTGCGCCCGCCTCTTTGGCGGCGCAAAGCAGCGCGCGGAAGAATTCGTCTCTGGTCATCATGCGTCCCTCCCTCCGACGGTCATGCTGGAAATGCGGATGGTCGGCTGTCCCACGTCTGTGGGAACGCTGCCGCTGAGCGAGCCGCACACGCCCTGCGCGCGTGTGCATTCCTTGCCCACGCGGTCGATCTTCATCAGCACTTCGCCGCCGCGGCCGATCAGCGACGCGCCGCGCACGGGATGCGCAATTTTGCCGTCCCGGACAAGATAGCCCTCGCTCACGGCGAAGTTGAACTCGCCCGTCGCCGGGTTGACCGAGCCGCCGCCCATTTTCGCGGCGTACAGGCCGTCGCCCATCGTGGCGATCATTTCGGCCTCGTCGTCGCTGCCTGCGGCGATGTACGTATTGCGCATACGGCTGGTGGGCGCGAAGGTGTAATCCTGCCTGCGGCCGGAGCCGGTGGGAGTCATTCCCATGCGCAGGCCGCCGAGCTTGTCGATCATGTAGTTTTTCAGCACGCCGTTTTCAATCAGCACCAGCTTCGTTGTGGGCGTGCCTTCGTCGTCGATGTTGGACGAACCCCACGAGAAGGGAATGGTGCCGTCGTCGATTGCGGTGACGATGGGCGAGGCGATCTGCTGGCCGAGCTTGCCGCAGAACTCGCTCTGGCCGCGCGAAACGCTCGTGGCTTCCAGCGAATGGCCGCACGCCTCATGGAACACCACGCCGCCGAAGCCGCCCGCCATCACGACGGGCATCACGCCCGCGGGGCACACCGGCGCGTGCAGCATCGTCAGCGCCGTGTTTGCGGCGATCTTCGCGCGTTCGCGCGGATCGATCTTGCGCTCAAACAGCTCGATGCCCCGCAATGCGCCGGGGCCTTCAAAGCCGGTCTGGTTCTCTTTGCCGTCGGAGGCGACGGCCATCATACCGAGCCGCGTGCGCGTGCGCCGGTCGTGAACGAACAACCCTTCGCTGTTGGCAATCCAGACGCGCTGATCGGAGTCGTTCCATGCGGACTGCGCCTGCACGATTTCCGGGCTGACCTCGCGCATCACGCGGTTGCAGTCGCGCATGATGGCAAGCCGCTTCTGATGCTCGACGTCCGCGGGCAGCTTTTCGGCGGGGTGCAGGTCGGAGAAGCGGCGGCGGCTGAGCGCGGCGACGGGGACTTTTTCCGCGCACTGCGCGGCAGCGGCAACCTTGGCCGCGCAGTCGAGAAGCCCCGCGCGGCTGGTGTCGTTGGTGTAGGCGTACAGGCTGCGCAGGCCGCAGAAAAGCCGCACGCCCGCGCCGTGCTTACGCCCGGTGGAAACGGTTTCCACTGTGTCGTTGCGCATGACGAGGGAGTTGACAAGCGTGTCTTCAAAGAAGATTTCCGCAAAGGTTCCGCCGGAGGAGAGCGCTTTTTCAAGCACCTCGGCGGCGATGAGTTGATCCAGCATAGCGTATGTCCTTTCTTTTTTTGGTGCTCAGTCTCTGCGGCGGCGGTTTCCCGAGGCGAGAAGCAGCAGCCGCGCCAGCTGCAAAATGGCCTGAAGCGCCGCGGCGATATAGGTCAGCGCCGCAGCGCGCAGCACTCTGCCCGCGTCGTCTGTTTCGGCGGAGGAGAGATATCCGCCGCCCTCAAGCTGCTCAAGCGCCCGGCCGGACGCATCCAGCTCGACCGGCAGCGTAACCAGATAAAACGCGACCACCAGCGAAAAGACGATGATGCCCGCCGTCACAAGCGGCTGCCAGCTCATGACAAGCCCCAGCATAAAGAGCGGCACGGCCGCCCAGCTGCCCAGCTGCGCGGCGGGGACGATCTTCTCGCGGATGCGGAGCGGGCCATAGCCCTCTGCCGCCTGAAGCGCGTGGCCGCATTCGTGCGCCGCCACGCCGAGCGCCGCGAGCGAGGTGGAATCAAAAACCGTTTCGCTCAGGCGCAGCGTGTTGTCGCGCGGGTCGTAGTGGTCGGTCAGGCTGCCGCGCACGCGCTCGATGCGCACGCCGGAAAGCCCGTTGCGCTCCAGAAGATCGGCGGCCATTTCCGCCGCCGTCCAGCCCTGCCGGGAGGGAACGGACGAATATTTGCGAAAGGTGGACTGCACGCGAAACTGCGCCCACAGCGCCAGAAGCAGCGCGGGGAGAATCAGCAGCGTGGTGGGGTCGTAGTAGCCGTAATACATTGCAAGCCTCCGTTTTCAGCGCCAAGATGATTTTATCATACCCGCTTTGCGGCGATTCGCAATCGGATTCCGGTCAGTTGTCGCTTTTTTTGTCTGAACTGTCAAGGAAAACGAAATCCCGCTGGATGAGGAAGCTGATGAAAAACAGCGCGATGTCCACGGGAATTTTCATCACGCTTTCCGGAAGCCCTGCCAGCCCCAAGAGATACACAAGCCCCACGCCCGCGCACAGCTGGCAGACGGCCAGCAGGTAATAGCGGATGATCGAGCCGCGCCCGCCGCGCCCGTGAAACACCGCGCTGCGGTTGACCGCATAGTTGAACAGGCTTGAAACCACGCGCGCGAACGCGTAGGAAACCGCGGCGGCGACACCCATGCCCTTGAGCAGAACCAGATACAGCCCATAGTCAATGACAAAGGAAAGGAGCGAGGAAAGCATGAACTTTGCAATCACGCCGTAGATGCGCGCCGAGTCGCGCAGCGTGTTGAAGTGCGAGCCCTCGTTGTTGTTTTCGTAAATGGTGGCGATGGGCACTTCAAACAGGCCGAGCTGCATCTCCTTCAGGCGCAGAAGCATTTCCATTTCAAACTCGTAGCGCTCGCCCGGCAGCCGCAGAATGGCCGGAATGGCGGCGGTGGGAATGCCGCGAAGCCCCGTCTGCGTGTCGGAGCATTTGCAGCCCGAAACGAAATGATACACCGCGCGCGTGATGCTGTTGCCCGCGCGGGAGCGGAAGGGCACTTCGCCCTGAAACGCGCGCGCGCCGAGAATCAGGCTGTCGGGGTGCGCAAGCAGCGCGTCGCGCACGCGCAGAATGTCCTCCGGCGTGTGCTGACCGTCCGCGTCGGCGGTGATCACCCCGGCCATGGCGCCGAAGCGGTTCAGCGCTTCGTTCAGGCCGGTCTTGAGCGCGCGCCCTTTGCCGAGATTGACCGCGTGGCGCGCGACCGTGCAGCCGAGCGCTTCCGCTTCATCGAAAAGCGGACGGTACTGCGCGCCGCCGCCGTCGTCCACAAGCAGCACGTCCAGCCCTTCGCCGCGCAGGGCGCGGCAGAGAGAAAGCATTTTTGCATCCGGCTTATACGCCGGGATGAGCACAAGGACGGAATCAGTCATCGGATTTTTACGCCTTTCACAAAGTATGGCTGATATTTTTCGCGCAAAAAATACGTTTTCCTTCTTTTCCTGCGGCGAAAAAGCGCGTATACTGAAGCCGTTCATTTCAGGCGGAAAGGAAGTTCGTTATGGCAAAAGAAATCCTCTGCTTTGGCGATTCCAACACGTGGGGCTGGCGGCCGGAAAACTGCGGCGGCGCGCCCGCGCGCTTTGACAGGGACACGCGCTGGACGGCGCTTGTGCAGAAAGCGCTGGGAGAGGAATACCACATCGTCGAGGAGGGGCTGAACGGCCGCACGACGGTTTTTGACGACCCCATCGCGCCGGAGCGCTGCGGTATCCGCGCAATCGACATGCTGATGTACACGCACGCGCCGGACATGGCGATTGTCATGCTCGGCACGAACGACATGAAGGAGCATCTGCACACCACGAACCACGCGATTGCGGGCGGCGTGCAGATGATCGTAAGCCGCATCCTGACGCTGGGTGCGGCGGCGGAAAAGCCGCCGAAGGTGCTCGTCGTCTCGCCCATCCGCATCGGCGAGGGCGTGGGCGTTCGCCATGCGAGCTTTCCGCCGGAGTCCGTGCGGCGCTCGGAAACGCTGGCGGATGAAATTCGCGCGGCGGTGGCCGCGCTGCCGGTGGAGTTTCTTGACGGAAAGACCGTCGCGGAGCCGAGCGAAACGGATCACCTGCATCTGGACGCGCAGGGACATGCGCGCCTTGCCGCAAGGCTGGAAAATGAAATCCGGCGGATGCTGGGATAATGCCGCCGTGAACCAACACAGGAGGAGAGAAGCATGGAGTATATCGACAGGGCAATGGAATTCCGCGCGCAGGGCTTCAACTGCGCGCAGGCGACTTTCGCGGCGTTTGCGGAGCGCTTGGGCATGAGCGAGGAGCAGGCGCTGAAGATCGGCGCGTCGCTGGGCGGCGGGCTCGCCGGAAGCGGCGAATGCTGCGGTGCGGCGCTTGGGATGCTCATGGTGCTGGGGCTGGCCGAAGGGTTTTCCAAGGCGGATCCGGCGGTGAAGCAGGCGCACAACGCGCGCGTGCGGGAGGCTATGAAGCAGTTTGAAGCGCGCTGCGGCGCGGTGCGTTGCCCCGAACTGAAAGCGGCGGGGAAGGACTGCAACGAGATTGTGCGGCAGGCGACGGAAATCGCCGCGCAGATGCTTTCTCTTGGCGAAGCTGATTGATTTTATGCGGATTTTCCTGTATAATAAAAAACGAATGATCGAAAGGAGGCTCGCTTTATGAAACTGATTATCGCGATCGTACAGGATGAGGACGCTTCCCGGCTTATCAGCACGCTGATGAACGAAGGGTACAGCGTTACCAAACTGGCCACTACGGGCGGTTTTCTGCGGGCCGGTAACACCACGCTGCTGCTCGGCGGTGAGGATGACCGTGTCAAAGGCGCGCTTGATGTGATTGAAAAAGTCTGCAAGAGCCGCAAGCAGATCGCTACGTCTCCCTCGCCCGTTGCCGGCACCAGCGGCGTTTATGCGCCCTATCCCATCGAAGTCGTGGTCGGCGGCGCGACGGTATTTGTGCTCGACGTGGAGCAGTTCGTGAAGTTCTGAGGCGATGCAGCTATCGGAAGGAATGCGGCGGGGCGCGGCGGCCAGATGCCTGTGTCAGGCTTTTGCGACCGGCGCGCCTCCCCATGCCGCGCTGATTCTCGGCGAGGAAGGCACGGGCAAGCGCACGCTCATCGACGCGTGCGCGCAGAGTCTTTTCTGCGAGGCGGACGGAGAGAAACCCTGCGGCGTGTGCGCGCCGTGCAGGCGTTTTGCGGCGGGCAGCCATCCGGACGTGCATCGCATTGCGCGGAAAAAAAGCGTGGGCGTGGATGAAGCGCGCGAAATGACGGCGGCGCTTCAGGTCGCCGCCTTTGAAGGCGGCTATAAAATCGCCATAATCGAAGATGCGGGCGCAATGACGGCGCAGGCGCAGAACTGCATTTTGAAAACGCTGGAGGAGCCGCCGGAAAAGACGGTGTTTCTGCTGGCGGCTTCGTCCGAGGCGAAGCTGCTGACGACGATCCTCTCGCGCTGTATGGTCGTGCGCCTTTCGCCCTTTTCAGAGGAGAAGGTCTGCGAGATTCTGCGGGCGCAGGGCGCCCCTGAGGAGCGCGCGGCGCAGCTTGCGGCGCTTTCGGGCGGCAGCGTCGGCAGAGCGCTGGCCATGATGAACGACGAGTCTTTCTGGGCGCTGCGCGCCCGCGTGGACGCGGCGCTTTGCGGCGTGCGCGGCGCGGAGACGGTGCTTTCCGCCATCAACGCGCTCAAGGACGATAAGCCGAACGCCGCCGCAGTGTGCGACATGCTGGAGGCGACGCTTTCCGAAGCGCTTCGGAATGAAGCGGGCGTCGGCAGCCGGGATGGTTCCGGCTGGGCGGCCGCGCTTTCGCGTGCAAACGCGGCTTCGCTGGCGCGGCTTTTAACGGACGTGACCAATTTGCGCAGGATGCTTGCCGGAAACGTTTCCTGGCAGGCGGCGCTGGAACGGTTTCTTTTCAGATATTCGGAGGAACAGAAAAAATGGCAATCGTAATCGGCGTCCGGTTCAAAAAGCCGGGCAAGGTATATTATTTCGACCCCTGTGGGCTGGACGTGAAGATGGACGATCCGGTTGTGGTTGAAACCGTTCGCGGCGTGGAGATGGGCGAATGCGCCCGCGCGCCCTATGAAGTGCCGGACGAGGAAATCGTGCCGCCGCTGCGCAAGGTGGTTCGCATTGCGACGGACGAGGATATCACGCAGGTGGAGCAGAACCGCGAAAACGAACGGAAGGCATACGACATCTGCCAGGAGAAGATTGCGCATCACAAGCTGGAGATGAAGCTGGTCGATGTGGAATACGCGTTTGATTGCAGCAAGATCATCTTCTATTTCACTGCGAACGGCCGCGTCGATTTCCGTGCGCTGGTGAAGGATCTGGCGGCGGTGTTCAAGACGCGCATCGAGCTGCGCCAGATTGGCGTGCGCGACGAAGCGAAAATGCTCGGCGGGCTGGGGCCGTGCGGCAGACCGATCTGCTGCGGCACGTTCCTGGGCGATTTCCAGCCGGTGTCCATCAAGATGGCAAAGGAGCAGAACCTTTCGCTCAACCCGACGAAAATTTCCGGCCTGTGCGGCCGCCTGATGTGCTGCCTGAAATACGAGCAGGACAACTATGAGGCCGCGCGCAAGCGGATGCCGCGCGTGGGCAAGGACGTCATTACGCCCGACGGACGCGGCCATGTGATCGACATCAACGTCCTGCGGGAGACCGTGCGCGTCCGCTTCCAGAACGGCGACACGGTTGAAGTGAAGGAATATAACGCCGCCGACGTGCAGCGCCTTGGCGCGGCGGAGCAGGATAAAAAGCCCGCGCAGGGCGCGGAAGCCGCCGAAGACGAAACGCTCGCGGCCGACGCCGAGACCTTCGACGCCGAAGCGGAGACGATTGACGAAGCGCTGCGCGCGCTGGAATCCGCCGATGCAAACGAAGCGCCGGAAGAAAAGCCGCAGCCGCCTGCAAAGAAGCCGCAGAAGCCGCCGGTGACCGGCCGCCGCACGCAGCAGCGCAGGCCGCAGGGCGAAAAGCCGCAGCAGCAGGAGGGCGAGAAGCGCCGTCCGCCGCGCGGCGAGGGCGCGCGCCGCGGAGACCGCCCCAAGAAGCCGCAGCAGGAAGCTGCGAAAAAAACGCCGAACCAAACCCCGAACCCGAACGGCGCAGAATCCGAGCGCAAGCCGAACAGCCGGCCGCCGCGCCGCCGCCGTCCCAATAATGGCCCGCGTAAGGAGAAGCCGCAGGGCGAACAGCCGCCGAAGCAGCCCGAATAACGCGGGCGAGACCAACAGAGAGGAGTTTTCCGTATGTCGAAGGTATTGTTTTCTTCCGTTGCCTATGCGCGCTATGACGAAGACCAGACGCTGCCGGCGAAATTCGGCCGGATGCTCGAGGCGAGCGGCCTTGCAGAACGGGTGAAGGGAAAAACCGTCGCCATCAAGATGCACGTTGGAGACGGCACGGGATATTCCACCATTCCGCCGGTGTTCATCAGCAAGCTTGTTGCGTTCCTCAAGAAAAACGGCGCGGAGTGCTTCTGCACCGACCACTATGTTTATAAGCGCAACCCGGAAATGCGCGGCTATACCGCTTCGGCGCTGGGCTGCCCCGTGCTGGACGACTGCGGATATTTTGGCAAGTATTACTACACCAAGGAAGTGGACTACAAGACGTTCCGCCACGTGGACGTTGCGGGACTGATTCACGACGCCGACTTCCTGATTGATTTCTCGCACTTCAAGGGGCATGGCGCGTGCGGCTTCGGCGGCGCGTGCAAGAACTTAGCGATGGGCGCGGTGACAGACCGCACCCGCAACGAAATTCACGCGCTGGAAGGCGGCATCGAGTGGGACGAGAGCAAATGCGTACACTGCAACGCCTGCATCGACTCCTGCAACCATGAAGCCAACAGCTTCGACAAGGACGGCAAATACAGCGTGTTCGTCCATCACTGCACGTCCTGCACGCACTGCGTCAAGGTCTGCCCGACCGGCGCGCTGACGCTGGTGGGACGCAACAATCAGGCGTTCCAGCACGGGCTGGCGCTCTGCACGAAGACGGTGCTGGATACCTTTGCGCCGGGCAACACGTATTTCATCAGCCTCGTCGCGAATGTGACGGCGCTGTGCGACTGCTGGGGACTGACCACGCCCTCGCTCGTGCCGGACGTGGGCATGTTTGCAAGCGACGACATCGTCGCCATTGAGCGCGCGTGCCTCGATTCCGTCAAGGTGGAGAATCTCATTCCCGTGGGCGTGCCGCAGGGCATGGAGCTGGGCACGGAGGGTCATCTGTTCCAGCGGCTGCACGGCAAGAACCCCTACGTGCTGCTGGACGAAATGGAATCTCTCGGCATGGGCAGCCAGAACGTGGAGCTGGAGACGATCCTGTAAAAACCGATCAGCGGAGGGTTTGCGATGCACGAAGATATCATGCAGGTTGACACCGTAGCCCTGGACGATGAGAAAAACGCGCTGGTCATTATCGATCAGACGCTGCTGCCGGGCGAGGTGCGGATGCTCTCGCTGACAAGGCAGGAGGATATCCGCGAGGCGATTTACATGCTGCGCGTGCGCGGCGCGCCGGCCATCGGCGTGGCGGCGGCGATCGGCATCTATCTGGCGGCGCTGAAAATCGAAGCGCAGACCTACGACGAATTCTACGCGCAGTTCATGCCCGCAAAAGCGTATCTCGCTTCGGCGCGCCCGACGGCGGTGAATCTGTTCTGGGCGCTGGACAGGATGGAGCATGTCGTGCTCGCCAATCGCGGAAAAACCGTGGACGAAATCAAGCGGCTGCTGCACGACGAAGCGGTGAAAATCCGCGAGGAGGACATCGACGTCTGCCGCCGCATCGGCGAGAACGGCCTGACGCTTCTGCGCAGCGGCTGCGGCATTCTCACGCACTGCAACGCCGGGCAGCTTGCCACCACGCGCTACGGCACGGCGCTTGCGCCGATTCATCTGGGCAGGGAGCGCGGCTGGAGTTTCCGCGTCTTCTGCGATGAGACGCGTCCGCTTTTGCAAGGCGCGCGCCTGAGCGCGTACGAGCTTGCGGCCGACGGCGTGGACACGACCGTGATCTGCGACAACATGGCTTCGCAGGTGATGAAAAACGGCTGGATCGACGCGGTGCTCGTGGGCGCGGACAGAATCGCTGCAAACGGCGATACGTGCAACAAAATCGGCACGAGCGGCGTGGCGATTCTGGCGAAGCACTACGGCATTCCGTTCTATGTCTGCGCGCCGCTTTCCACCATCGACACCACGCTGCCAAACGGCGCAGGGATTCCCATCGAGCAGCGGCCGGGCGAGGAAGTGACGGAGATGTGGTATCAGCGGCGCATGGCGCCGCAAAACATCAAGACCTACAACCCTGCGTTCGATGTGACGGACGCGGAGCTGATTACCGGCATCATCACCGAATGCGGCGTTCTGCGGCCGGACTATGCGCAATCCATTGCCGAAGTTTTTGCGCGCAAGGCGCATTGATAGAGGAGGATTCCACAATGCTCAAAGGTATTTCCCCGCTGCTTTCCCCGGAACTGCTCAAAACCATCGCGGCCATGGGTCACGGCGACGAGCTTGTGATCGGCGACTGCAACTTTCCGGCCGACTCGATGAATCAGCGCTGCATCCGCTGCGACGGACTGCGCGCCACGCAGGTGCTCGAGGCCATTCTGCAGCTGTTCCCGCTGGATACGTTCGTGGACGCGCCCGTGACGCTGATGGCGACGCAGCCCGGCGTGCTCGACGGCGATCCGCCCATCTGGAAGGAGTTCCGCGAAATCGTGGACAAATACGAGGGCGAGGACAAGAAGTTCCAGCAGATTGAACGCTTCGACTTCTACGAGCGCGCGCGCAAGGCGTATGCCACCGTCGCAACGTCCGAGCAGGCGTATTATGCCTGCATCATCATCAAAAAGGGAACGCTGGTATAACAAAAATCAGGCGGCTCCGCCCTGCAGAAACACAGCAGGCGGAGCCGCTTTTTCTGCTGCAACGCCGCGTTTTGGCGCCGCATTCATACATTCCGGCGGCTATAAACCCTGTAAAACGCGCTAAAAACCGCGGCGAGCGCCTTGTTAATTGAAAACAGCTGGTGTATAATGAAAGTCGTGAGAGGGGGCCACGCGTTGAAAAAAATCGAAGTCAACGAGCAGGGCGTGAAGGAGGAAGTTACAATCCGCGCTTCGGGAATGCCCTACGCTCTGGCGGGCGCGGTGTTTTTCCTGATTGCGGGAACGAACTCCGTCTGTTCGCTCGGCAGCTATATCTGGCCGACGGTTGCGGCGGTGATCGCCTTCCGCATCGGCAAGGGCATCTGGAAGGGCACGAAGACCGTGCGGGAGCTGGAGCCGGATACGGGCGACGCGCAGTGCGACGCGCTGCTGAAAGAAGCGCGCGAAGCGCTGGCGGATATCCGCAAGACGGACGAAGGCATTGCCGACGAAGAAGTCTCGCAGTGCATCCGCGAGATCGATCAGATCTGCCGGCAGATTCTTGCAAAGCTCGAGGAGCAGCCGGAGCTGTACAGCCAGCTGCGGACGTTCCTGCGCTACTACCTGCCCACGACGCGCAAGATTCTCAACAACCGCGCGCTGATCGAACAGCGCGGCACCATGGACGAGGAAAACGCGCGAACCGTCTGCGAACGCACCGACCGGCTTCTGCCGGAAATCCGCCGCGCGTTCCAGAAGCAGCTTGACGCGCTGAACGAGCATAGCTATCTCGACGTGGAAATTGAAATGGACGTGCTGGAAGGCATGATGAAGGGCGACGGCCTGTCGGGCGGCGCCACAGCAACGCAGACAAAATAAGGAGGAAACGATCCATGGATGAAATGAACAAAGCGGTTGAAACGCTCGACACGCAGACGGCCGCAGCCGCCGCGGTGAAAATGCCCGAGGATATCACGCTGGGACAGCTTTCCGAAAAAGACCAGCAGGCCGTGCGCGACTACGCGGGCCAGATCGATGTTTCCAACGCCTCCGAAGTGCTGCAGTACGGCTCCGCCGCGCAGCAGAAGCTGACGGTGTTCGCCGATACGGCGCTTGCCAACGCGCGCACGAAGGATACCGGCGCGGTGGGCGAAACGCTCGCCGGTCTGGTCGCGCAGCTTCAGGGCTTCAGCGCCGTGGAAGAAAAGAAGGGCTTCCTCGGCCTGTTCAAGAAGGCGGGCAACCAGCTTGCAACGATGAAGGCGCGCTACGACAAAGTGAGCGTCTCCGTGGACGAAGTGGCCAACACGCTGGAGGATCATCGCATCAGCCTGCTGAAGGATATCGCGATGTTCGACCGTCTCTACGAGGAGAACGCCGAGTATTATCGCCAGCTGTGCTTCTACATCATCGCGGGCAAGGAGAAAATCGAAAGCCTCCGCGCCAACGAGCTTGAAGCCGCGCGCGCCAAGGCCGCTGAAACCGGCGATCCCGCCGACGCGCAGGCCGCCAACGACCTCGCCGCCGCGATCGACCGCTTTGAAAAGAAAGTATACGATCTGGAACTGACCCGCCAGATCAGCATCCAGATGGCGCCGCAGATTCGCCTGCTGCAAAACAACGACTCGCTTCTGGCCGACAAAATCCACTCTGCGCTCGTCAACACGCTGCCGCTGTGGAAGAGCCAGATGGTGCTGGCGCTGGGTCTGGAAAACAGCGCGAGCGCGCTGAGAGCCTCGCAGGCCGTCAGCGATGCAACGAACCGTATGCTTCGCCAGAACGCCGAGCAGCTCAAGCAGGGCACCATTAACACCGCGCGCGAGGCGGAGCGCAGCATCGTCGATATCGAGACGCTCGTGGCGACGAACCAGTCGCTCATCGAGACGCTGACCGAGGTGGAGAATATTCAGATGGAAGGCCGCGCCAAGCGCGCCGAGGCGGAGACGAAGCTGCAGGAGATGGAAGATCAGCTCAAGCAGAAGCTGCTTTCCGTGCGCGAGAGCGCAATCAAAAAAACGCCCGACGCGCCCAACGCCTGATCACCGCCAGAGAAGGGAGAGAGCATGAAAGAAAAGCTGAACAGGCTGCCCAAGGCGGCCGGCATTGCGATTCTTGTCGTCTGCATCCTTTCGGGGGTTACGCTGGGCAACGGCAACGCGCTGCGCGACGCTGAGCGCGAGGCGAACAGGAGCCTTCCCGCCGTGCAGGAGATTCTGTCCGAACGCGGCGGCAAGGCGAGCAACCTGATCACGCTGTGCGAGCGCTATCTGCCGGACAGCGATGCCACCGCGCAGCTCAGGGCCGCCCGGGATGCGGTTTCTGCCGCGCAGAGCGCGGAAGAAATGTACGACGCGAACCTGCATCTGTCCGGAACGGCTGAGGCGGCGTATATCGCGCTGGATCAGTCGGACATCAGCGAGACCGATCGCCGGCTGCTCACGGGCGCAATGGATGAGCTGCGCAGCTCGCAGCTTCAGCTTGAGCGCCAGGCGCGCAGCTACAACGAGGAGATGGACGACGTTCTGGACGTCTATCGGAAACTGCCCACGCGGTTCCTGCACGAGGAGCCGAAGGGGTTTGAGTGAGCGTTACACGCAGGAAAGGGATGAAAAATGAAAAAACTGATTCTGACGCTGGCCGTGCTGTGCTGCATCGCGCTGCCCTTGCAGTCGCTTGCGGCAATTCCGGATGCGCCGACGGAGAAGGTTTACGTCGTCGATACGGCGAACGTGATCGACGGCGCGGATGAAGCCGAAATGCTCGCGCTTGGCGCAATGCTGGACGATGCGTCCACCGCGCAGGTTGCAGCCGTTACGGTGGAATTTCTGGACGGCATGGAGGCCGAGGAATACGCCTATGAGCTGTTTAACAGCTGGGGCATCGGCGACGCGGAAGAAAACAACGGCGTGCTGCTGCTTCTGTCGGTGGGCGACCGGGAGTATTGGGTTACGCTCGGCACGGGCATTGAAAAGCGGCTGACGGTTTCCCGCGCGACGCAGATTGTGGACGACAACGCGCTGGACGATTTTGCCGAGGGCGACTATTCCGCCGGGATGCGCGCCGCCTATACGGCGCTTTGCGAGAGCGTGGCGGAGCTTTACGACGTTTCGCTCGACGCGCAGTCCCAGACGCAGAGCGTTCAGCCGGAAACCATTTCGACCGTGAGCGAGCCGCAGCGCGTTCCCATGGCGGCGCACCATGAAGAAGATGAGGGAGGCGGTTTTATGGGAATCATTATCGGGATCATTCTGCTGCTGATTGTCATAAAGATCGTGCGCAACCTCTCCCGCGGCGTTCCGCGCTGGTGGTGGATCTTTGGCACGCGCCCGCGCCGTGCGCCGCGTCCCCCGCGGCCTCCGCGCCCGCGCGCTCCCATGGGCGGCGCGCCGCATGGTCCCCGCAGTCCCCGCCCGCCGATGGGCGGAAGCCCGCGCCCCCCGCGCGCGCCAAGCTCGTCGCGTCCGATGGGCGGTAGACCGAGCAGCCGTCCCGGCGGCTTTGGCGGTGGCGGATCGTCCTTTGGCGGCGGACGCAGCTTTGGCGGTGGTTCCTCGCGTGGCGGCGGACGCGGCTTCGGCGGCGGTTCGACGCGCGGCGGTGGCGGCGGCCGGAAATTCTGACGCTGCAAAGCAAACAACAGCCTTTTGCGGAACGGGTAAGCAGCCCGTTCCGTGTTTTTTTATGCGCGCAGGCTGCGCGCCATGGAGCCGGAGGCGCGCCGCGTTCTTTTTGCGCGCGAAAGCGCATAGGCTTTTGCGAGGTGGTCCGAGTGGACGGAAGAAGGCGTGGCTGCGGCAGCTGTCAGGGCGGCCCGGTGGAGGAGAAGCTGTATCCGGCCAGCAGGCTGGGGATTGCGCTGATCGTCGCGGGCGTGGCGCTTGCGTTTCTGAGCTTCGTGTGCGGCTTTGTTTTCGCCGTGCTGGGCGCGGCGCTGATTGTGCTGGGATATCTGATCTGCCGGGCGGCCTGAACGGAAAACCCGCGCGGGGAGGTGAGCCGGTGAAGGTGCGGATGATCTGCGTGCGCGCGCCGCGCGGCCTGCGCGGTCTGCTGCGGATGATTGCAAAGGCGAAAAAGTAAAGAACGCAGCGGCAAAAAGGCGGGCGACGATCGGAAGGGATCGGCGGCCGCCTTTGACGTGCGGGGAAGGGGCGAGGTGGGGAGCGGGGATTGGGTAGGTGAGGAAGTGATGGTTGCGAGGGGTGTGAGAAAAGAAAGGCGGCTTTGGGATTTTGGTGCGTGACTTTGATGTGAGATGTTGGAGAGTGGGGATGTGGAATGCGGCGGTGCAGCGGCG
>CAZKJW010000004.1:46823-58264 GCA_964553125.1 uncultured Oscillospiraceae bacterium | reverse complement strand
TGGTGGTGGTGACAAAAACGCAGTCCTTTCTCCGCCGGATAAAATCCCAGCAGCCGTCCCGCCATGCGTCCGCTTCTTCAATGAAAAAATCTGAGGAGAAGCACAGCTTGACCAGCGAGTTGGGCGGGCAATCCTTATCCTTGAGTTCGTAGGTCGTCTTGCCCTTTGTGATGACGGTCGTATCCCGGCCATAGCGCCGGTCCATTTTATACACAAAGCAATTCTTGCAGCCGGGGCTTACTCGTTTGCACCCGTGCCATGGATTCCACGCGATTGCTTTCTCAATTTCTTCGTTCTGCATTTTTCCGCCTCCATCCACTCGCATCTTCGCTTAATTCTTATCCTTGCAAAGTATAGCACAATCCCCCGACGATTTCCACCGCAGGCGCAAACGTTCATCTGCCGCGCACGGTTTCGCGTCGGATTTTATGCGCGCCCTGCGCGCAGAGAAAAAGCGCGCCGCCCATTCTCCGTGCGGCTGCGGCGTCGGGCATCCGCATACAGACGCAAAAAAATCCGGCCTCCGGCGTTTGCCGCAGGTCGGATTAACGGTCTCATGAACGCCGCATTGCGCGGGCGTTACTCCTGCGCGGAGAGCTTTTCCAGATCGGTGCTGTCGGCCATGCGGTAGCCCACGCCGATTTCGGTGAAAATATAGACCGGCTCGGCCGGGTTCTTTTCCATCTTGCGGCGGATGTTCGCCATGTTCACGCGCAGAATCTGATTATCCCCCGTGATGCGCGGCCCCCAGATTTCCTTGGTGATAAACTCATACGTCAGCACCTTGCCCGCATAGCGCCCCAGCAGGGCGACCATCTTGTATTCGTTCTGCGTCAGCCCCACGTCGCGCCCCTCGACATACACGCGCCGCTTGTCGTAATCGATGACCAGATCGCCGCACTCGTAGCGGCCCGTCTGCACAACCGCCTCGTTCACGCCGTTGACGTGCGCATGGCGGATGGCCGTGCGAATGCGCGCGAGCAGCTCACTCGTGCCGAACGGCTTGGACAAATAATCGTCCGCGCCCGCGTCAAGCGCTTCGACCTTGTCGCGCTCATGCGTGCGCGCCGAAACCACGATGATCGGCACCTGCGACCATTCGCGCACCGAGCGGATGATCCTCATTCCATCCATGTCCGGAAGCCCCAGATCGAGCAGCACCAGGTCGGGGCAATGCGATGTGATCATCATATATGCGTCCGCGCCGCGCGTCGCCTCCAGCACCTCGTAGCCGTTCGCCGTCAGCACGGCGGTGATGAAGCTGCGAATGCTGTGCTCGTCCTCTACCACAAGAATCACGTTTTTGATCGGCATGGTTTATTCCTCCGTCAGCGGCAGCGTGAATGAGAACATCGCGCCGCCGGTTTTGTTGTTTTCCGCCCACACGGCGCCGCCGTGCGCCTTGACGATCGTGACGCACACGGAAAGGCCGATGCCCATCCCGCGGCTTGCATCCGCGCTGTGCGCGGTCTTGAGCGAGCCGTCGAACAGATGCGGCAGATCGGCGGCGGCAATGCCGCGGCCGTTATCGCGCACAACGAACAGCGCGTTGCCGTTCTCCCGCTGCACGCTCAGATCAATCTCCGTGCCCGCGCCGCCGTGCTGCGCCGCATTCTCCAGCAGGTTCAGAATCACCTGCCGAATGAGAATCGCGTCCATGGGCACCATCAGCAGCTCGTCCGGAACGCACACGCGGATTTTCGTTTTGGGATAGCGCTTGCGGAAAGCCATCATCGCCGCCGCAACCACTTCTTCGGCGGGTTCCTCACGCTTGGCGATTTTCGTTTCGCCGCTGCTGATGCGCGTCACGGAAAGAAGATTCTCCACCATGCGGATCAGCCACTGCGAATCCTCGCTGATATCGTTCAGCATTTCTTTTTCCTGCGGCCACGGCATGGCGCCGTCCTGCTCAAGAATCGCCGTCGCCGCTCCGCTGATGCCGGTCAGCGGCGTGCGCAGATCATGCGAGATGGCACGTAGCAGGTTGCCGCGCATTTTTTCTTTTTCCGCCTCCGTCCGCACGCTCTCCTGCTGCTTGATCTGCGTCATCATCGCGCTGGTGGCGACGGACACGGCCAGCATGACAAGGAACGTGAGCGGATACCCCGAGATGGTGAAATTCAGCTCAAAATAGGGATACGTGAACACGTAGTTCACGCAGATCACGCTCAGGAACGAGGCGGCGATTCCATAAACGTACTGGCTTGTCAGGCGCGAAATCAGAAACACCGCCAGCACGAAAATCATCGAGACATATGCGTCCGTCGGCTCCACCTTTTGCAGCAGGAACCCCAGCAGAATCGCCAGCGCCATAATGGCAATGGAAACCAGTATATCATGCAGCACGCCTGTGCCGCTCGCCTCATGTCTGTCCTTCATCAAAAATCACCATGATAATTATAGCACAACAGGCCCTGCGCCGCTCGGCCGCAGAGCCTGCCAATTCGTCAATTTTCCGTTAAAATTCACCGGTGCCCGATGGAATACATCAGAATGCCCGCCGCGACGGCGGCGTTCATCGATTCGACATGCCCCGCCATCGGCAGCGCAAGCCTGTGGGACGACAGCGCGCTGATCTCACGCGTCACGCCGTTCCCCTCGCTGCCGATCACCAGCACGAGCGGCGCTTTCAGCCGCGGCAGCGCGGCAAAGAAATCCTCGCCGCCCAGCTCCGTGGAAACGACGGCAAAGCCGCGCTCCTTCAGCGTGCCCAGCGCCTCGCCGAGCGCGCCGCGCCACACTGGCATCCGGTAGACGCTGCCCATCGTCGCGCGGACGGTTTTCGGCGCGTAAACGTCGGCGCAGGCAGGGGAAAGCAGCGCGCCGGAAAACCCGGCGGCCTCCGCCGTGCGCAGCATCGTGCCAACGTTGCCCGGATCCTGCACGCCGTCCAGCGCGAGCAGCAGCCCGTCCGCCCGCGGCAGCTCCAAAGGCGCGGGAATGCGCACGGACGCGGCGATGCCCTGCGGCGTTTTCGTTTCGCACACGGCTTCCATGATGCGCGCGGGCACGACGAGCACATCCCCAGCCCGCGCGGTCAGCGCGGAAAATTCATCCAGCCGCTCCTTCTCCACGAGCAGCGTCTCCACCTGCGCCCACTCGAACGCCTCCCGGCAGAGCTTGCGACCCTCGGCGAGAAACAGCCCCGTTTCAGCGCGCGCCTTTGTCTGTCTGAGCGCGCGCAGCGCGGCGATACGCGGGTTCTGCGCGCTGGTGATTTCAAGCATAGCGACCCTCCGGCAGAAAAAAGGAACGGCCGAAACCGTTCCTTTGTTGTTTGCGCTTGTTACGCGTTCTTGGCAACCTCAACCAGCGCGGCAAAGCCGGCGGCGTCGTTGACGGCCATATCGGCCAGCATCTTGCGGTTGACGTTCACGTTGGCCTTCTTGAGACCGTTGATGAACGTGGAGTAGCTCATGCCGTTGACGCGGGCAGCCGCGTTGATACGGACGATCCACAGGCGGCGGAAATCGCGCTTGCGGAGCTTACGGCCAGTGTAGGCGTAACGCAGAGAGCGCCGCACCTGTTCGGAAGCCGCGCGGTACTGCTTGGATTTCGCACCCCAGTAACCCTTCGCAAGCTTAAAAATCTTCCTGCGCTTCTTATGGGCATTCACAGCCCTCTTAATTCTTGCCATTTATAGAACCTTCCTTTCGCAGAATGCGTCGTTATTTCGCCTTGGAACGCGATCCCTTATTTGTAGGGGATCAGCTTCTTCATCTTCTTGACTTCGGTGGAATCGACGAAGCCGGCGTGGCGCAGATTCCTCTTCTGCTTCGGGGACTTGCTGGCCATGATGTGGTTACGGAACGCCTTGGAACGCTTGATCTTGCCGGTCTTGGTCAGCGAAAGACGCTTGGCCGCGCCGCGGTGAGTTTTCAGTTTAGGCATGGTCTTCCTCCTTGCGGTTATTTTACTTCTTTGTTTTCCTTCGGAGCCAGAATCATAATCATGTGGCGGCCTTCCACGAGGGGCTTGCGCTCCACAACGCACTTGTCCTTCATGCGCTCATAGAAGTCGTTCATGACCTGCGCGCCGATTTCGGTGTGCGTGATCTGACGGCCGCGGAAGCGGATCGACACCTTGACCTTGTTGCCGTCCGCCAGGAAGCGAATCGCGTTCTTCATTTTGACCTGAACGTCGTTCTCCTCGATGGTGGCGGAAAGCTGCACTTCCTTGAGCGTGATGACCCTCTGATTCTTACGGTTTTCGCGCTGACGCTTAGACTGCTCGTAGCGGAACTTATCGTAGTTCATAAGCTTGCACACGGCAGGCACCGCGTTGCCCTGAATGCGCACCAGATCGAGCTGGCGTTCCTCGGCGATTTCCAGCGCGCGCTTGGTGGGCATGATGCCCAGCTGCTCGCCGGTGTCGCTGATGACGCGCACCTCACGGTCGCGAATCTCGTCATTGATCATCAAGTCGCTGATATCGACGCACCTCCTTAGAAATACAAAAGAGCGGGTAAACACCCGCTCTCAGAGCATAGCAAAAAGATTGCCACGACCGCGCCAGATTGATGCATCGGCGGGTGAGAAGCGGGCGGCTTCCACTTACAGCAGACGTATCATACCACGCACGGCAATTCCTGTCAAGGGGAAAAGCGTTGGTTTTGCTGATTTTTTCGGCGCGCTGCGCCGGAAAATTCTTATCCGTTCCATGCCTCGTCCGCAATCGCGCCGCCAAGGCAAACCTCGCCGTCGTAGAGCACCACGCTCTGCCCGGGCGTCACGGCGCGCTGCGGCTCGCAAGCCGTCACGAGCAGCTCCCCGTTTGCGCCCGTTTCGACGTGTACGCGCTGGTCGGGCTGGCGGTAGCGGTATTTCGCCGTGCAGTCGAACGACTTCGCCGGCGCATCTCCCGCAATCCACGTCACCTGCGATGCGCGGCAATGCGTCGTGTACAGCTTCGGCGAATCCTCACCCTGCGCCACGACGAGCCGGTTGCGCTCCAGATCCTTTTCAATGACGAACCAGCGGCCGCCGTCGCCGCCCTTCTGTCCGCCGATGCCCAGCCCGCGGCGCTGGCCGAGCGTGTAGTACATCAGCCCGTCGTGACGGCCGAGCGTCTCGCCCGACTCCGTAACGATCTGCCCCGGCTGCGCGGGCAGGAAGCTCTGCAGGAAGGGCTTGAAGTCGCGTTCGCCGATGAAACACACGCCGGTGGAGTCGCGCTTTTTTGCAACGGGCAGCCCCGCCTCCGCGGCCAGCGCGCGCACATCGGCCTTTGTCAGCCCGCCGACGGGAAACACGGCCCTGCGCAGCGGCGGCTGCGAAAGCATATAGAGGAAATAGCTCTGATCCTTATTCGCGTCCACGCCGCGCAGCAACTTCACGCTGTCCGCATCCTCGCGCAAGCGGCAGAAGTGCCCCGTCGCAAGGCGCTCCGCGCCCAGCTTCATGGCGAAATCGAGAAACGCCTTGAACTTGATTTCGCGGTTGCACAGCACGTCCGGGTTCGGCGTGCGCCCCTTGCGGTATTCATCGAGGAAAAGCGAAAACACGCGCTCGCGGTATTCCTTGGCAAAGTTGACGGAGTAGTACGGCACGTCGATTTTCTCGCAGCACTCCTGCACGTCCTGCCAGTCGGCCGTGGCGGTGCAGACGCCCTCGTCGTCCTTTTCCTCCCAGTTTTTCATGAACACGCCGATCACGTCGTGACCCGCGCGCTTGAGCAGCAGCGCGCTGACCGCCGAATCCACGCCGCCGGACATCCCTACAACGATGCGCATCTGTTACCTCCCGGAGAGCAGCTTGTCAATATACGCGCACGCCTCGCGCGCAATGGTTTCCACATCGTGGCTCGCGTCGATGCGCCTGATGCGCTGCGGATACATATCCGCCAGCAGGTCGTATCCGTCGCGCGTGCGCTTGAAGAACGCCTCGCCGGAGCGTTCGAGCCGGTCGAGCTTGGTGGCGGAGCTGCGGCGCAGGAACGCCGTCTCCGGGTCAAGCGCAAAGAGCAGCGTCAGGTCGGGCATCGTGCCGTCCACGGCGGGCGCGTTGATCTGCGCGACGGTCTCCATGCCCAGCTCGCGCCCAGCGCCCTGATAGGCGATGGATGAATCGACGAACCGGTCGCACAGCACGACGCGGCCGCTCTCCAGCGCGGGACGAATCACCTTTCTCACATGCTCGCAGCGCGAGGCGGCGTAAAGCAGCGCCTCGGTCTCGGGGCACATCGTCTTTTCCGGATCGAGAATCAGCGCGCGGATATCCTCGGCAATCGGCGTGCCGCCCGGCTCGCGCGTGTGTACCACTTCATAGCCGCGCCGGCGGATATGCTCGGTGATGGCGTTGATCTGCGTGGTTTTTCCGCAGCCGTCCAGCCCTTCGATGGAGATGAAGAAGCCCTTCTGCACGGGCGCCTGCGCGCCGATGAGAATCTCCGCCGCCTCCTGCGTGGTATGCGCCACTGCATCCGCGCCATGCGCGGTCAGCTCCTCCTCCGTGCCAAAGCCCCACGAAACGCCCACCGCGTCCAGCCCGACGACCTTTGCCGCGTCCATGTCGAACATCCGGTCGCCCACCATCGCCGCGCGCGAATAGCGCGCCGGAAGGGCGCTACGGAGAATCGCTTCCTTGCTCACCTCGGCGTCGATCGTCCGCTTGCCTACCACGCGGTCGAAAAAGCGCATCAGGCCGAAGTGATCCAGCAGCCGCTGCACCAGCGCCTGCGGCTTGGCGCTGGCCACGGCGACGTACGCGCCCTCCGCGCGCAGCTGCCGCAGAAGCTGCGGAATGCCCGTGTAGATGCGCGAACCGGAAACCACCGTGCCGTCATAGGCGGCGCGGAAGGCCATGTAGTAGCGTTCGGCCTCCTCCGGCGTCATGCCCAGATAGCGCTGCGCGCACACGAGAATCGGCGGCCCGATGAACTTGCTCGTCAATTCGTCGGGGAAAGGCGCAAGCCCGAGCGTTTCCGCGGCGGCCTTCAGCGCGTCGCCGATGCCCGGCAGCGTGTCGGCAATCGTTCCGTCAAAGTCAAAAAGAATCGCGTCATACCGCATGAATTTTACGCCTCTTTCTCCGTGGTCTCGTCCGGCCCGCCGGACATTTTTTTGTCCCACAGGCCGTATTGCTCTTTGTTTCTCAGCGCCGAAAGCAGCCGCTCGCGCACGAACGGATAGCGCTTCGTCAGTTCGGTCAGCAGGTCTTTCATATCCTGCCGCGCCGTCTGCCCGTCCGCGGGGCAGGGGTTTTTCACAATGGGCAGGCGCTGCACGCGCGCCTCGTGAATGATATCCTTCTCCGGCAGATAAACCATGGGCCGGATGATCGTGATACCGCTTTTGGACAGGCATGTCACCGGGTGAAACGTGTGCAGCCTGCCCTCAAAAAACAGGCTCATCAGGAACGTCTCAATCACGTCGTCGCGGTGATGGCCGAGCGCCAGCTTGCCGCAGCCGCGCTCGCGCGCAAGGTTGTTGAGCGCGCCGCGCCGCATCTTCGCGCAGAGCGCGCATGGATTTTTCTCCTTGCGCTCATAAAAGACGATCTGCCCGATCTCCGTCCGCCGCACCGTCAGCGGCACGTCGATTTCGTCGCACAGCGCCTGCACCGGCGAAACGTCGAACGGCTCGAAGCCCATGGTAAGCATGAGCGCCTCCAGCGCGAAATCCTTCCCGGAAAAACGCCGGTACAGCGCCAGCGCCTTGAGCAGCAGCATGCTGTCCTTGCCGCCGGACACGCCGACGGCCACGCGGTCGCCCGGCTGAATCATGTCAAAATCGGTATCCGCGCGGCGGATGCACCCCAGCACTTTTTTCATTCGCAGTTCGGCCTCCGGAAAAGAATTCACTCTGTGCGCATGATATCACGGAAACGGACGTGCCGCAAGGGATATTCTTCTTTTGCCGCTTCGCGGCGCCGCAGCTTGGCGCAAAAAGAAAAAACCGCCTGCTTGCGGCAGGCGATTTTCCATCTGAGCCTTCTCAGGACTTTTCTTTATCCATTGAAAGCGGCCGGAATCAGCCCTGATTGCGGCGCGCTGCGAAGCATTCGCTGCAGTAGATGGGGCGGTCGGACTTGGGGATAAAGGGAACGCGAGTCGGCTTGCCGCAAGCGGCACAGGTCGTCTCAAACATTTCGCGCGGCTCGCCATTGGCCGTCCGGGCTTTGCGGGCCTGGCGGCACGCCTTGCAGCGGGTGGGTTCATTCTGGAAGCCCTTTTCCGCATAGAACTCCTGCTCACCAGCGGTGAACACGAACTCAGCGCCGCAGTCACGGCAGACCAACGTCTTGTCCTCGTACATGGAAAATCCTCCCGAGAAAAATAAAATAGATTTTTTTTGGCTTTGCAAACCGGCTGACCTGGTTTTCGCCCCCACACTCGCCGTCTGAAGGCATTGCCTGGGGTGCATTCCCCTCACGCCGCCTTTCTCGGTCTGAAACCGGACGGACTTACTTCTAGACCGCGCCGTGCTCACGGAACTTTTGTTCCGCTTACGTGGATCGCTTTGCCCGCGGCTGGCATCGACTTGCAACCACAGACCCGATCACAAAACCGGGATTTATTATAATGTCGCAGCGGTGAAAAATCAAGCAAAAACTGCAAGAAACCCCTATGCTTTTTTCAGCCGTTGCCCATGCCGGGCGCTACAACGTCCGCCCAGTCCGAAAACGCGCCCGTCTGCGAATCCATCCAGACCTCGTAGCCGTCCTCGCCGGCGGCGAGCGTCTCCTCCGTGTGGAAATCGATGCGCCAGCGGCCGTCCCGATAGAAGTACGGGCAGACGATCAGCGCGTCCAGCTCCGCGTCGGTCAGACCGAATTTCTCCGTCAGCGCGCCGCGCGCCGTCTGCACGGCTTTTTCCTGCGTCATGTCCTTTTCGCCCGGCAGGCCGAAGATATCCGGCTTCATTTCCGCCTTCTGCTCCAGCGTCCATGCCGCGTAGGGGCCGCGCTGTTCTTCCAGCGCTTCGCGCTTTGCGTCAAACGCCTCCCACTCCCGCGTCATGGCGCGCGCTTTGGCGTAGGCCTGCGCGTCCACGGTGTAAACCTGCGCGCCGTCCGGGCAGATGAGCGCCGCGCAGAAATCCGGCTCGCCGTATGCGCTGACCGTCTCCGGCGCAAGCGTCACCAGCCACCAGCGCTCGCTCCCGTCCTCGCGCAGCACGGCCGTTTCGGCGAAGGTCTCGTTCGCGCCGTCCGGCCATGCGGCGATCAGCAGCGCGCGCGCCTTTTCCAAGGCTTCCTCGCGCGTCATGTCGCCCTCGGCGCGCTCGGCGCTCCCGCCGGATGCGATGTAATAGTCGATCGTCCCGCGCGCCGGCGTTTCCTCTGCGTCGGCGGAAGCGCTGCGGTTCACATAACCGCTCTGCCACGTCTCCCGCACCTCGCCTGCGGCATTCAGCGTCACGCTGCAGTTTGCAAATCCGTCGCGCATCTGGAAACTGATCTTCCACAGCCGCTCCTGCGGCGCGTTCACCATATAGTAGAACGACACGCCGGCGTACTCGACGTCCTCCTCCGAAAACGCAAACGCTTCCATCGCAGCGTCCGTCGCCCTGCGCACGGCCTCCGCTTCCGTCATGTCGCCTTCGCCCGGCAGAATGCACACCCTATCCGAAAGCCACATGAATCCGTTGTCCAGCGCCAGCTGGCTGGCCTGCGCGCGCGCCTCGAGCGGCCATTCGCCCGGATCGCCGTAGCGGTTGTAAAGCGTCGTCAGCTGCGCCTGATATTCCTCATAGCGCGTCTGCCAGCCCGGCTGCACTTCGTCATAGCCGCGCACCTGCGCGCTCTCCAGCGCGGCGAGCGCCTCCGCGCCCAGCTCCACGTTTTCCAGCGGCACAAACCCCTGCGCCTTGCCCGCGCGGATGTGCCAGTAGGTGTTCGTGCGCCCGAGCAGCTCCGCCTGCGTGCCTGCGGAAAGCGTGCCCGTCGTCTCGCGGGAAAGCCCGTTGTTTGCCAGCACGCCGACGTAGCCCGTCGCCTGATCGGTCACGATCGTCCCCACGGGCAGTGCGGCGTCCGGCTGCGCGTCCGTGAGGCACACGAGCGGCACATAGCCTTCCGCGCCCGCATAGCTGCCCGTCGCGCCGACGGTCACGCGCGCCCACATTTCGTCCGGGTCGGCGAGCAGCTCATGCGGATAGCCGCCGAGGGTCGGCAGCGTTTCATGCACCGTCACCTGCACGCCGTTAAAGAGCAGCTCGGCGGGCCACTCGTAGTCGTCGGCGCTCAGGCACAGGTTCGCCGCGCCGGAAATGGGGCTGGCGACCCACATCGTCAGGCCGAGGCTCTGCGTTTTCGCGGGGCGGTAGCCGCTGTTTTCGTAGGCCGTGCCATCGGCATACTGGCCCGAAACGTCGATGCGGATCACCTCCGCGGTGTCCATGGAAATCTTCACATTGTGCAGATACTCGCTGCCGTCGCCCAGCGTGGCCGTCAGCGGCACCTCCAGCACGGAAACCGTTTCGCCGTGCCAGTCAATCGTCCCATAGCGGATTTCCCCGCTGCGCGCAAAGCCCTTCACGCCGAAATCCCAGCCGATGCGCGCAAGGCACTCGTCCTCGGCCAGCGCGACGGCGCTCGCCTCGTCCAGCCCCGCAGGGTACACGATCGGCAGCGCCGCGCTCGGCTCCACCGCAACCGGCGCAGGCGTCGCGCCCGCGGTCGGCGTTTCGTCCGTCGTAAGCGCGAAGCACAGCCCCGCGCCGAGCGTCAGCGTCAGCGCGACCGCCACCAGCAGCACGCCCAGCCGCTTTCTTCCCAGCGACATAATCGCCGCAATGCGTTTCTTCATGCTCTTTTTGCCTCCGTAAAAGCTCGTGGACAGCGCCGTGCGCGGCCCGGTGCGCCGCCGGATGACGGCGATGATCGTTTCGGAGTAATACTGCCGCTCGTCCAGATCCGCGCCGCGCAGCACGCGCTCGTCGCACGCCGCCTCGCAGTAAAACACCTGCATCCGCGCGGCCATCCACACCAGCGGGTTAAACCAGTGCAGCGCGCACGCCGTCAGCGCAAGCGCTCTGCGCGGAATGTCCCGCCGCTTCAGATGCGTCAGCTCGTGGCGCAGCACCAGCGCCAGTTCGCGCTCCGTGAGCTTTGTGTCCGGCAGCAGAATCATCGGGCGGCGCGTGCCCACCAGCATGGGGCTTCCCACGGCGGGACAATAGCGCAGCCGCACCGTTTTCTTCACGCCGAGCGAGCGCCGCGCCTGCCGGAGCGCCTCGCGGCAGCGTTCATCCGCAATCGGCCGCGCCCAGCGTCCCGCCGTGCGGCGGAACCGCGCGTAGCCGCACAGGTTCCACAGGAGCACGCCCGCCGCCCCTGCCGCCCACACAAGGAACACAAGCGTTGCAGCGGAGGGCCGCGCTTTTTTTGCCGCGCCCTGCGCGGCTGAAGCATCCGGCGCTTCTTCCGTGCGCCATGCGGCGTTTTCCAGCGTGCGGCGCGCCGTGGGCTGCACCGCCGGATATTCGTCCGCGCTCACAG
>CAZKJW010000004.1:26497-46723 GCA_964553125.1 uncultured Oscillospiraceae bacterium | reverse complement strand
CGCGCCGGCCACAGCCGCCACGGAACCAGCAGCCCTACAAACACAATCAGGAACACGAGTGACACACTGCGCGCGCTGCACCGCCTCGAAAGCGCTGGGAGCGCGAGCAGCAGCAGCGCGATCACCACCGACATGGCCAGCGTCGCCTGCGCAAGCGTATGCAGAAACGCACTCATAGCGCGCCTCCTTCCCGCTCCGCCTCCTCGCGCGCCTTGCGGACAAAATCGGACAACTCGTCCAGATCGGACGCGGACAGCTTTTCGCCCGCCAGCGCGGCAATGAGCGAAGGCACGCTGCGCTTGTGATAGCGCTCAAAGAACGACTCCGTTTCCATTTGCAGATACGCCTCGCGCGTAATCATCGCGCGGAAGAGATGCTCGCGGCCGCGCTTTTCTCCGTCCGCGCGCAGGAAGCCGCGCTCCGCCAGCCGCCCGAAAAGCGTCACGAGCGACTGTGTTTTGTAATCCTTGCGCGTCTGGGCAATCAGCTTTTCGCGCACCTGCCCGATCGTCACCGGGTCGGGCGTATCCCAGATAATCTCCATGATGGCAAATTCCGTCTCGGGAAGCCGCTGGCTTTTCATATGAACCCCTCCGCTTCGTTCTTTTTTCAGGAGACAACATGTCTTGCGTTTATAATACATCTTGTCTTGCAATCTGTCAACACAAAAAAGCGCCTTCCTCCTGCAAAAAGGAAAGCGCTTTGCGTGTAATATTTTTTTGCGCAGGGAGCCCTGCGCCCCGTTTTTTCAGAACAGCCCGTAGATTTTTCCGTCCGCGTCCACGCCGATATTCTCCGCCGCGGGATGCTTCGGCAGCCCCGGCATGGCGATGATGCTTCCTGCAAACGCCACCACGAACCCTGCGCCGCGCGAAAGCCGCACGTCGCGCACGGCGACGGTGAAGCCCTCCGGCGCGCCGATCAGCTTGGGGTTATCAGAGAAGGAATACTGCGTTTTGGCAATGCACACAGGCATCTTGCGGCAGCCCTCCGCTTCGAGCTTTTTCAGCGCCGTCGCAACGCCCGGCGCGAACGTCACGCCCTTAGCGCCGTACACGCGCTTGCACACGGCTTCGATTTTCGCCTTCAGCGGCGCGTCGTCCTCATAAGGGAGCGTCAGCTTCTGCGGCTTTTGCAGCGCCTCCAGCACGGCGCTCGCCAGCGCCTCGCCGCCCGCGCCGCCGCGCGCCCACACGTCGCAGCATTCCGCGCGCGCACCCTCAGCGCAGACCGCCTCGCGCACGAGCGCGATTTCCGCATCGGTGTCCGTTTCAAAGCGGTTCACCGCCACGACGACCGGCAGATTCCACACCTCGCGCAGGTTCCGCAGATGGCGGAGGAGGTTGGGAATTCCCGCGCGCAGCGCGGTCAGATCCTCCTGCGCAAGCGACTCCTTCGGCGCGCCACCGTGCGATTTGAGCGCGCGTACCGTCGCCACCAGCACCACCGCGTCCGGCTGAATGCCGTTCATGCGGCACTTGATATCCAGAAACTTTTCCGCACCCAGATCGGCGCCGAAGCCGGCCTCCGTCACCACGATATCGCTCAGGCGCATCGCCAGCTTTGTGGCAATGACGCTATTGCAGCCGTGCGCGATATTGGCAAACGGCCCGCCGTGAATGAGCGCGGGCGTGTGCGCCAGCGTCTGCACGAGATTGGGCTGAATCGCCTCGCGCAAAAGCGCGGTCATCGCGCCCTCAGCGTGCAGGTCGGACGCATAGACGGGCGAGCCGTCATAGCGGCGCGCAACCAGAATGCGGCCCAGCCGTTTCTGCAAATCGGCCAGATCGGCCGCCAGACAGAAAATCGCCATGACCTCGCTCGCGGCGGTGATGTCGAAGCCGTCCTCGCGCGGCATTCCGTTTGCCTTGCCGCCCAGCCCGGACAGAATCGTGCGCAGCTGCCTGTCGTTCATGTCCATGCAGCGCCGCCAGCAGACCTGCCGCGGATCGATGCCCAGCGCGTTGCCCTGCTGGATGTGGTTATCCACCATGGCGGCGAGCAGGTTGTTCGCCGTGGTGATGGCGTGCAGGTCGCCAGTGAAGTGCAGGTTGATATCCTCCATCGGCACCACCTGCGCCCAGCCGCCACCGGCCGCGCCGCCCTTCACGCCGAACACTGGGCCAAGGCTCGGCTCGCGCAGCGCAAGCATGGCGTCCTGCCCCAGATTGCGCAGCGCGTCGGCCAGCCCGACGCTGACGGTCGTTTTTCCCTCGCCCGCGGGCGTGGGGTTGATGGCCGTAACGAGAACGAGCTTCGCCTTCATCGGCATGTCGGCGTAAGCCGCCGCGTCCACCTTTGCCTTATAGCGCCCATAGGGCGACCAGCTTTCTTCCCTGAGGCGCAGCTTCTGCGCGATTTCCGCAATGGGCAGCATTTCTGCCGCGGATGCAATTTCCAGATCGGTCGGCATGGGATCAGCCTCCTGTCTTGCGCGAATGATGCAACATTATAGCATCTGCGGCAAAAAAAATCCAGCCGGGACGAACGCGCCGCCCCGGCCGGGAAGTTGTTTTGTTATTTGCGCTTGAAGAATTTCAGGCGCAGCGCGTTGGACACGACGGTCACGGAGCTCAGGCTCATCGCCGCCGCCGCGATCATCGGCGAAAGCGCGGGGCCGCCGAAAATTTTCAGCACGCCCGCCGCAATCGGAATGCCAATGACGTTATAGCCAAACGCCCAGAACAGGTTCTGCCGGATGATTCGCATCGTCGCGCGGCTGACCTTCACGGCCAGCGCCACATCCGCCACGTCGGAGCGCATGAGCACCACGTCCGCGCTTTCCATGGCGACGTCCGTGCCGCTGCCGATGGCCACGCCCACATCCGCGGTTTCCAGCGCGGGCGCGTCGTTGATTCCGTCGCCCACCATGGCGACGCGCTTTCCGCCAGCCATGTGCTTTTTCACCGCGTCGGCCTTATCGCCGGGCAGCACGTTGGCGGTGAAGCCGTCCATGCCCGCCGCGCGCGCAACGGCTTCGGCCGCCAGCGCGTTATCGCCGGTGAGCATTTCCACGTGCATCCCCAGTTCCTTCATTTCAGAGACGGCGGCGCGGCTCGTTGCGCGCAGCGTATCGGCCATAGCGATCAGCCCGACTGCCTGCGCCCCGCGCGACACATACGACACCGTTTTGCCCTCGCGCGAAAGCGCGTCGGCGGCTTCACGCAGCGCGGCGGTTTCCACGCCGGCCTCCGTCATCATGGCGGCGTTACCCAGACGGATTTCCTCGCCTTCACACACGGCGTACACGCCGCGCCCCGCGACGGCCCGGAAGCCCTCCGCCGCAGGAACCTCCACGCCCTTATGCGCGGCGGCGGCCAGCACGGCCTTTGCCAGCGGATGCTCGCTGCCTTGCTCGACGCACGCGGCGCAGCGAAGGAGCGTTTTTTCATCCGCGCCCTGCGCGGAAATTATATCCGAAACCGCCGGACGGCCTTCCGTCAGCGTTCCGGTCTTGTCCAGAATGACCGTGTCGATTTTGCCGGTCATCTCCAGCGCCTCTGCGTCCTTGAACAGCACGCCCAGCTCGGCCGCGCGCCCGGTTCCGACCATAATCGCCGTGGGCGTGGCAAGCCCCAGCGAGCAGGGGCACGCAATCACCAGCACGGCCACGGCGCTCTTGAGCGCCCCGGCGAAGGTTTCGCCCGCCAGCAGCCACGCAATCAGCGTCACCGCCGCAATGGAGAACACCGTCGGCACAAACACGGCGGCGATTCTGTCGGCGAGCTTGGCGATAGGCGCCTTGCTGCCCTGCGCATCTTCTACCAGCTTGATGATCTGCGAAAGCGCGGTGTCGCGCCCCACGCGCTCGGCGCGGAAGCGGAAATATCCGTGGCCGTTGATCGTGCCGCCGGAGACGCTCGCGCCCGGCGCTTTGTCCACCGGCATACTTTCGCCCGTGAGCATACTCTCGTCCACAGCCGACTCGCCCTCGGTCACCACGCCGTCCACGGGGATGCGCGCGCCTGGGCGGACGCAGACGATATCGCCCACGGCGACGTCGCCGAGCGGGACTTCTTCCTCAACGCCGTCCCGGAGAACGAAGCCGGTTTTCGGCTTGAGCCCCATGAGCCGCTCAATCGCGCCGCCGCTGCGCCTGCGCGCGCGGCCTTCCATTGTGCGCCCGAGCAGCACAAGCGTGGGAATCATGGCGCAGGAATCGAAATACAACGGATACTGCATGTGCGAATGCGCGCCGTCCGCGGCGGCGAACATGGCGACCATGCTGCCGACGGAATACGCCCAGCTTGCCAGCGTGCCCATCGCGACGAGCGCGTTCATGTTGGGCCGGCGGCGCAGGAGCGATTTCGCGCCGTCGGTGTAGAAGTCATGGCAGACCGCCATAACGGCCGTCGCCAGCGCGAACTCCATCAGCGCTTCGATTTTGTGCGGGATCGGCCATGTGAAGCCGAACATCATCGGCGCCATGGCGAGAATGAACAGCGGAATCGCCAGCGACGCGCACGCGATCAGTTTCCGCTTCTCCTGCCGCGCCTCGCGCTCGCGGGTTTCGCGGCGCTCGGCCTCGCTGTCGATGTAAAAGCCCGCGTCCTCCACGGCGGCGGCCAGCCCTTCGCGCGTAACGACGGCTTCGTCATATGTGACGTTCGCCTTCTCGGCCGCGAAGTTTACCTGCGCGCTGACAACGCCGTCCGTGTGCGAAAGCGCGTACTCCACGCCCGCCGCGCACGCGGCGCAGTGCATCCCGCCAATGGGAAAACTCTCTGTTTTGATGCTCATTTCACTTCCACAACCCGGAAGCCCGCGCCCTCGACGGCCGCGCGCAGCGCGCTCTCCTCCACCGTCTCCGCGCAGACGACGACAGCCTGCTTGTCCGGGAAGCTCGCCTTGGCGCTTTCCACGCCCGCGACCTTTTCCAGCGCGCCCTGCGTGCCCAGCGCGCAGCCCTTGCAGCGCATGCCCTCAATTTTCAAAGTAACGGTCTTGCTCATCGATCCGTCCTCCTTGCTTTTCTTTCGCGCCGGAAAGCCCGGCGCAAGGGCAGTATAGCATATCTAACCCGCGAAAATCAATATTGCTTGACGATTATTCCGCTTTCCTGTATGATATGTAAATTCGCGAAAAAAGGTAAGGCGTGCATATGAAGAAAGAACTCAGCTTTTCCCAGGGGGTGCGCGACGGCGTGCCGATCGGCCTGGGGTATCTGTCCGTCTCCTTCGGCTTCGGGCTCATGGCCGTGCGCGCGGGGCTTCCCGTATGGGCGGCCGTGCTCGTCTCCGCCTCGAACCTCACCAGCGCGGGGCAGGTCGCAGGGCTGTCCATCATCGCTGCAGGCGGCGCTGTGGTGGAAATGATCGTCACCCAGTTCGTCATCAACATGCGCTATGCGCTCATGGCCATATCGCTCTCGCAGAAGGCCGACGCCAGCTTCACCACGCTGCGCCGCATGACGACTGCCTTCGGCATCACCGACGAAATCTTCGCCGTCGCCGCATCTCAGGACGGCACGTTCGGCGCGAAATACCTCTACGGGCTGATCGTCATGCCCTTCCTCGGCTGGACGGGCGGCACCTTCCTTGGCGCGGCGGCGGGCAACATCCTGCCGGAAGCCGTCAAGGCCGCGCTGGGACTCGCCGTCTACGGCATGTTCATCGCGATCATCGTTCCCGCCGCGACCGCCGATAGAGGCGCGTTTCTTGCCGCGCTGTGCGCGGCTGTGCTAAGCTGCTGCCTGACGTATATCCCGGCGTTTTCGGGCGTGTCGCAGGGCTTTGCGGTGGTCATCTGCGCGTGCGCCGCGGCGGCGCTGGCCGCATGGATTCACCCCATCGCTGAGGACGTGCCGGAAGGAGGAACCCGCCCATGAAGCACACGCTACTGCTGATGGCCGTCATGGCGCTGACGACCTATCTGATCCGGATGCTGCCGTTTGTGATCTGCCGCAAAAAAATCACCTCGCGCTTTGCGCGCAGCTTCCTGTCCTATGCGCCCTACGCCGTGCTTTCCGCAATGACGATTCCGTCGGTGTTTTCGTCCACTGCCAGCCTCGGCTCCGCGATTGCGGGCGTCGCCGTCGCCGTCGTGCTTGCGCTGAAAAAGCAGTCGCTGCTGATTGTCGCGGCCGCCGCGTGCGCCGCCGCCTATCTGGCAGCACTGGTGGTGTAACGCCGCTCCGCCGTCCATGCGGCGCCCTGCGCCGCTGAATATATCCCCCTCGACCCAACCAAAGGAGTACGCTCATGGAAAAAATCCGCAAAACGCTCATCGGCGACCGCGCGTTCTACAAGACCGTCGCCGCGCTCGTTGTTCCCGTCATCATCCAGAATGCAATCACCAACTTCGTAAGCCTGCTGGACAACATCATGGTCGGGCAGGTCGGCACGCTACAGATGAGCGGCGTCGCCATTGCCAACCAGCTGTTCTTCGTGTTCTATCTGTGCGTGTTCGGCGGCATTTCCGGCGCGGGCATTTTCACGGCGCAGTTCTACGGCGCGGGCGACAACGACGGCGTGCGCAACACGTTCCGCTTCAAAATCGTCACCGTCCTTGCACTGCTGGCCGTGGCGCTGGTCGTGTTCCTCGGCTGGGGCGAGGAGCTTGTCTCGATGTACCTCACCGACACCTCCGACCCCGCCGCTTCCGCCGAAACGCTCGGCTATGCGCTTGATTACATTCAGGTGATTCTCTGGGGTCTGCTGCCCTACGCCATCTCCTGCTGCTACTCCGGCACCATGCGCGAAACCGGCGAAACCGTGCTGCCCATGGTGGCCAGCCTCGCCGCCGTGCTGACGAACCTCGCGGGCAACTACATCCTCATCTACGGTCATCTCGGCTTTGAAGCGATGGGCGTGCGCGGCGCGGCCATTGCCACGGTGATCTCCCGCTTCGTCGAGCTGTTCATCCTCGTTTTCGCCACGCATCGCAGCAAGCTGCGCTTCCGCTTCATCGAGGGCGCGTGGCGCACGCTCGCCGTGCCCGGCCCGCTGGCAAAGGCGATCATCGTGCGCGGGATGCCGCTGCTCGTCAACGAATGCCTCTGGGCGATGGGACAGGCGAAGCTGTCGCAGCTGTATTCCATCCGCGGGCTTTCGGTCATTGCCGCGTTCAACATTTCCAACACCGTCGCCGATCTGTTCAACACCGTTTTCCTCTCGATGGGCAACGCCGTGGCGATCATGATCGGTCAGGCGCTGGGCGCCAACGAAAACGAGCGCGCCAAGCGCGAGGTTTGGCAGCTGATGGCGTTGAGCATCGCCTGCTGCTTCGTGATGGGCTCGCTGCTTGCGCTGTTCTCGCCGTTCATTCCGCGGCTGTACAACACGACGGACGCCGTGCGCAGCCTTGCCACTGAGTTCCTGCTCATCACGGCGGCGTTCATGGCGGTGAACGCGTTCGCGCACGCGTCGTATTTCACGCTGCGCTCCGGCGGCAAGACGTTCATCACCTTCCTGTTCGACAGCGTGTTCAGCTGGGTCGTCTGCGTGCCGGTCGCGGCCGCAATGATCTACTGGACGGGCGCTTCCATCACGCTCATTTACGCCACGGTCATGGCCACAAGCCTCATCAAGTGCGTTCTCGGCTATATCCTCATCCGCAAGGGCGTGTGGATTCACAACATCGTCTCCTGACGGCTGATCCGGCGCAAAGCGCCCGCGAAGCGAAAATCCGCCTCCGCGGGCGTTTTTTCGTGCGCGCGCGAACAAAAATGCCGCCGCCGCGGTTTGTCCACTTTACTTTCTGCGTTTTTTTCGTATAATAGTAGCGTTATCCATATTACGAGAGGATAAGGTGATTTCATGTTCAACAAGGTCGAAGCCAATCTGGACTTTCTCGGCCGCGAGAAGGAAGTGCTCGCGTTCTGGAAGGAAAACGATATTTTCAAAAAATCCCTGACGCTGCGCGACGGCTGCCCGGATTACACCTTCTACGACGGCCCGCCCACCGCCAACGGCAAGCCGCACATCGGCCACGTGCTCACCCGCGCCATGAAGGATCTCATTCCGCGCTATCGCACGATGAAGGGCTATTCCGTGCTGCGCAAGGCCGGCTGGGATACGCACGGCCTGCCCGTCGAGCTGGAAGTGGAAAAGCAGCTCGGCCTCGACGGCAAGGAGCAGATCGAGCAGTATGGCATTGAGCCGTTCATCAAGGCGTGCAAGGAATCCGTGTGGAAATACCTGCACGAATGGGAAGAAATGAGCGACTCCGTCGGCTACTGGTGCGACATGGAGCACCCCTACGTCACCTACCACAACGACTACATCGAGAGCGAATGGTGGGCGATGAAGCAGATCTACAACAAGGGTCTGCTCTACAAGGGCCACAAGGTCGTCCCCTACTGCCCGCGCTGCGGCACCGCCCTCTCCAGCCACGAAGTGGCGCAGGGCTACAAAAACGTCAAAGAAAAATCGGCCTTCGTGCGTTTCCGCGTGAAGGGAACCGAAAACGAATACCTCTGGGCTTGGACGACCACGCCGTGGACGCTGCCCTCCAACGTGGCGCTGTGCGTCAACGCGGACGAGGACTACACCAAGTTCCGCCTCGGCGATGAAATCGCCATCATGGCCGACGCGCTGATGCAGACCGTGCTCGGCGACGATTTCGCCAAGGCCGAAAAAATCGAAACCGTCAAGGGCGCGGCGCTTGTCGGCATGGAATACGAGCCCCTGTGGGACGCGCATCCCGCCAAGAAGGCGTATTACGTCGTCGCCGACGGCTACGTCACGCTGACCGACGGCGTGGGCATCGTTCACATCGCGCCCGCATTCGGCGAAGACGACAGCCGCGTCGGACACGACAACGATCTCCCGTTCGTGCAGCTGGTCGATGCGAAGGGCTGCTTCACCAAGGGCACCAAGTGGGAAGGCCGCTTCGTCAAGGACTGCGATCCGGACATTCTCGCCGAGCTCAAGGAGCGCGGAAACCTCATCAAGGCCATGGAGTTCGCGCACGATTATCCCTTCTGCTGGCGCTGCGACACGCCGCTGCTGTACTACGCGCGCGAAACGTGGTTTGTCAAAATGACCGCCGTGCGCGATCAGCTCATCGCCAACAACCGCTCCGTCAACTGGATGCCCGACAACATCAAGGAAGGCCGCATGGGCAACTTCCTCGAAAACGTCATCGACTGGGGCATTTCGCGCGAGCGCTATTGGGGCACCCCGCTGCCCATCTGGATCTGCCCGGAAGGCCACATGCACGTCGTCGGCTCCATCGCCGAGCTGAAGGAAATGGGCCACAACGTCCCCGACGATATCGAGCTGCATCGTCCCTACATCGACGCGGTCACGCTCACCTGCCCGCACTGCGGCAAGGAAATGCACCGCGTCAAGGAAGTGTGCGACTGCTGGTTCGACTCCGGCTCCATGCCGTTTGCGCAGTGGCACTATCCCTTTGAAAACAAAGAACGCTTTGAGGAGCTGTTCCCGTCGCAGTTCATCTCCGAAGCCGTCGATCAGACCCGCGGCTGGTTCTACACGCTGCTCGCCATTTCGACGCTGCTCTTCGGGCGCGCGCCCTTTGAAAACTGCCTCGTGCTCGGTCACGTGCAGGACATGGAAGGCCGCAAGATGTCCAAGCATCTGGGCAACGTGGTCTCTCCCGGCGAAGTGCTCAACAAGCAGGGCGCGGACGCCGTCCGCTGGTATTTCTACACCATCGGCGCGCCGTGGCTGCCCAGCCGTTTCAGCGCCGACGCCGTGGGCGAGATGCAGCGCAAGTTCATGGGCACGCTGTGGAACACCTATGCGTTCTTCATCATGTACGCCAACATCGACAACTTCGACCCGAAGGCGCATCCGCTCGACTCCGTCGAATTGACGCTGATGGACAAGTGGCTGCTCTCGAAGCTGAACACGCTCGTCAAGTTCGTGGACGAAGGGCTGGAAACCTACAAGGTCACCGAATCGAGCCGCGCCATCGCCGCCTTTGTGGACGAGCTTTCCAACTGGTACGTCCGCCGCGGCCGCGAGCGCTTCTGGGGCAAGGGCATGGAAGGCAGCAAGGAAGCTGCGTTCGCCACGCTCTATCACGTGCTGGTGACGCTGACCAAGCTGCTCGCGCCGTACACGCCTTTCATGGCCGAGAATATGTATCAGAACCTCGTGCGCACCGCGTATGAGGACGCGCCCGAGAGCGTCCACTTCTGCGACTTCCCCGCCTACGAAGAAAAATTCGTGGACGCGGAGCTTGAAAAGAACATGGACGCGCTGCTCGAGGTCATTCAGGCCGGTCGCGCCTGCCGCAGCGTTGCGAATATGAAGATCCGTCAGCCCGCCGCGGCGCTCTACGTCAAGGGCGTGTCCTTCCCTGAGGATTTCGCCGCGCTTGCGCGCGATGAGCTGAACGTCAAGAACGTCGCGTTCGTCGAGGATGCGCGCGCGTTCACCACCTATTCCCTCAAGCCGCAGCTGCGCACGCTGGGCAAGAAATACGGCAAGCTGCTCAACGGCATTCGCGAAGCGCTGGCCGCGATGGACGGCAACGAGGTCGTCGATGCGTTCGCGCGCGGCGAGCTGGTGAAGTTCGACGTGAACGGCAGCGAGGTTGTGCTGGAAGAAGCCGACGTGCTGACCAGCCCGGCGCAAAAGCCCGGCTTCGTCGCGCAGACCGACGGCGGCGTGACCGTCGTGCTCGACACGAACCTCACGCCCGAGCTGATCTGCGAGGGCTATGTGCGCGAAGTCGTCAGCAAGGTGCAGACGATGCGCAAGGACAGCGGCTTCGACGTGACCGACCGCATCCACCTTGCAGTCGAATGCGGCGAAACGCTGAAAAACGCCGTCGCCGCGGGCCGCGAGGATATCCTCCGCGCGACGCTGGCCGTCGATCTTTCCGACACCGCCGCCGAGGGCGCCGAGTGGAAGGAATGGAACATCAACGGCGAGGAAGCGAAAATCGCCGTGTGGAAGGCCTGAGAAGGGCTTTCCCGCTCCGAACGGAATCACACTGCGAACGGGCTGTTCTGATGGCAGCCCGTTCGGTTTAGCAAGACGCTTCCCGCGCCCCTCTGCCCGCACGGCAGAAACGGGCTTATGCCACACCTTCCCGCTTTAGGAGGTTCGTACATGTATTCAGCCGACTCTTGGAAAGACTTTGCCGTTCTCGACACCGGCGACGGCGAGAAGCTCGAACGCTGGGGCGACGTCATTCTGCGCCGTCCCGACCCGCAGACCATCTGGCCCAAGCGCAATCCCGCGCTGTGGGAACGCGCCGACGCGCGCTATTTCCGCAGCGAGCGCGGCGGCGGCGAGTGGAAATTCCGGCGCAAGCTCCCCGAGCAGTGGACGCTGAGCTATCGCGATCTGCGCTTCAAGGTGCATCCGACCGGCTTCAAACACACCGGCTTGTTCCCCGAGCAGGCGATCAACTGGGACTGGATGAGCGGCATCGTTTCGGCGCGCACGGCGCGCCATGAATCCACCGCCGTGCTCAACCTGTTCGCCTATACTGGCGGCGCGACAATGGCCTGCGCCAAGGCCGGCGCTTCCGTGTGCCACGTGGACGCGGCAAAGGGCATGACGCAGTGGGCGCGCGAAAACGCCGCGCTGTGCAGCCTGCCCGAAACGAGCGTCCGCTGGATTGTGGACGACTGCCTCAAATTCGTGCGCCGCGAAATCAAGCGCGGCAACCGCTATGACGGCATCGTCATGGACCCGCCCAGCTACGGGCGCGGCCCGGGCGGCGAGGTCTGGAAGCTGGAGGACTGCGCGTTTGATCTGGTCAACGAGGCAGCGCAGCTGCTGAGCGACCACCCCGCGTTTTTCCTTTTCAATGGCTACACGACCGGCCTGCAGCCCGCGGTGCTCAAGAACCTGCTCGACTATGCCGTTTGCAGCCGCTTCGGCGGCCATGCCGAGGCGGAGGAGGTCTGTCTGCCGTCGCAGGCGGGCGGCGTGCTGCCCTGCGGCGCGAGCGGCCGGTGGACGCCGTGAATGTCCTCGACGTCTGGCACGGCGTTTCCGTCGTCTATTGCGACAACCATGTGCTCGTCGCCGTCAAGCCGCCCAACCTGCCCTCGCAGGCCGACGCTTCCGGCGACATGGACATGTTCACGGAAATGAAGGCGTACATCAAGCACAAGTACGGCAAGCCAGGCGAGGTCTATCTCGGTCTGCTGCACCGGCTCGACCGGCCCGTCGGCGGGCTGATGGCTTTCGCGCGCACGTCAAAGGCCGCGGCGCGGCTTTCGGAGCAGCTCCGCACGCACGACATGCGGCGGGGCTATCTGTGCGTCGCGCAAGGGGAAAGCCGCGCGCAGGCGCGCCTTGAAACCATTCTGGAATACGACGACGGCAGCCGCAAGGCGGCCGCACTTTCCTACGAGCGGCTCGGCTTCGCGCAGGGGCTTTCGTTTTTGCGCGTGACGCTCGAAACAGGAAGAAAGCATCAGATCCGCCGCCAGCTTCAACAGGCGGGGCTGCCGCTCTGGGGCGACGCGCGCTACGGCGGCGGAAAGCCGGGGCAGCAGATCGCGCTCTGGGGCGCATCGCTGGAACTGACGCACCCCACCACAAAGGAGCGGCTGCATTTTTCCTGCCCGCCGCCGGACGATTTTCCATGGAATTTGTTCACAAACCGTTCACCGGATACGGATTGATTTTCTTCCCGTTTTGGTTTACGATACGTTCACAAACTGAAAAAGGAGTGAATCATCATGAAAAAGTTCATGTGTCTGCTGCTTGCCGCAGCGTTAATGGTTCCGGCGTTCGCCTTTGCCGAAACGGATGAAGAAAGGATCGCCGCGCTGGAAGCGCGCGTGGAAAAGCTGGAGGCGCTCGTTGAATCGCTGACCGGCAAATCGCTGGAAGCGCAGGAGGAGGTCGCCCCGCAGGAATCGCCCCGTCCGAGCGCAAGCGAAATCAGCGTGGGCGACGCGTTCACGCTTTCCGACGGCGTGACGCTGACCGTCACCGACTATGAGCTGATGAGCTATTTCAGCTACTATGCGCGTCAGAGCGGCTACAGCGATTTCGGCTTCTCGCCGTTCTTCGGCCGTTCCAGCAGCACCTACGGGCAGCGGACGATCCGTTCCGGCTCGGACAAAATCTATCTGGCCGTGAAGGTTCGCCTTGAAAACGCCACGCAGAAGGATATCTCCGTCAGCGTCGCAATGAATGCGCTGGCGCGCTGCGACGGCGACCCGGTTGAGCCGGAGCAGAGCTTCCTCTACTACACGCGCAACTATGACGGCTACATTGCCGGCGATACGTCCCTGCAGCTTGGCTCGCGCTCGTCGGTGGACGGCTTGCTGCTGTTCATCATGCCCGCCGATACGAGCGACGAAACAAAGCCCCTGAGCGTCACCTTCACCGGCGAGGGCGACGTTGCGCGCTGCACGCTGCGCAGCGGCGAAACCGGCCTGCTGATGGATCAGTTCGGCAGCGGCGAATCGTTCTGAGCGCGAAGCGCTTCATAAAGCGATCAAAGGTCGTCCCGATGGACGGCCTTTTTTCGTGCCGCACAGGGCTTGCAGCCGGCCGCACGGCGTGATTTCGTCTTGACACGCCCCGGCTTTTGCAATACCATTACAGATGGTGAAAAGGATTTTTCTCCGGGAAGGAAACGATAGATGTCTGTTGAAAAGGTGAGGGATTATCTGGCCGGTTACGGCCTTGCCGGGCGCGTGCGGGAGTTTTCCGCCTCCAGCGCAACGGTCGAGCTTGCGGCGCAGGCCGTCGGCGTGGAAGCGGCGCGCATTGCAAAAACGCTGTCCTTCCGCAAGGGCGACGGCTGCCTTCTGCTCGTCACCGCGGGCGACAGGCGCGTGGACAACCGCAAGTTCAAGGACGAATTCGGTATGAAGGCAGCAATGCTCTCGCACGAGGACGCGCTGCGCCTGACCGGGCACGCCGTGGGCGGCGTGTGCCCCTTTGCGCTTCCCGACGGCGCGACGGTCTGTCTGGACGTGTCGCTCCAGCGGTTTGAAACGGTCTTTCCGGCGGCGGGCAGCTCCAGCAGCGCCGCTGAAATGACGTGCGACGAGCTTTTCCGCGCCTCTCGCGCGGAAAAATGGGTGGACGTATGCAAGGAATGAAAACGAATCATCGCATTGATGTCATTGTGCCCAGCTACAACGCGCACGCGACGCTGCGGCAGACGCTTCTGAGCGTTGCGGCGCAGTCGATTGCGGACGAAATCGACGTTCTCGTGGCGGACGACTGCTCGCCCAACGGCGGCTACGAAGCAATCCTCGCGCCGCTGCGGCCGTGGCTGTCGGTGCGCGAGCTGACGCTTGAGGAGGACGTGGGGCCGAGCCTTGCGCGCCAGCGCGCGCTGGACGCGACGCACAACCCCTACGTCGTCTTTCTCGACAGCGACGATACGCTCGCCAACCCGCATTCGCTGCAGGATATGCGCGAAGCGCTGGAAGCGGACGCGCAGCTCGTCATGGTCTCCGGCGATTTCTTTTCCGCCGAGGAAAACGGCGGCTCCGTCGCCTTTGCGACGTTCCGCGGCGATATGACGTGGCTGCTGGGCAATATGTATCGCCGCAGCTTTCTGGAGGAGAACGATATCCGCTTCATCGCCCCGCGCACCAGCGAAGATTTTGGCTTCAACACCAAAGTGCGGCTCATCGCCGGCATGGAGCGCGTGCTCTTGTATAAGCAGCCGGCGTATTGCTGGTTTCAGCTGCCCGAAAGCGCGACGCACGCCGACCCGCTCCATTTCGCCTACGACCGCAACGCGGAAGATTTCTGCGAGACGCTGCTGGACGCGCTGTTTCTGGCGCGCAAGCGCGGCGCGCCGGAGAAGGAAATCGTCACCTCCGCCGTCTATGGCATGATGGACTATTACCGGCGCGTCGTCGAGTCGGAGCGGCTCTATCCCAGCGCGGCGGAGAAAAACCGCGCGCAGGGGCGCAGGTTCTATCGCGAAATCTATCGCGAAATCGCGCCGGAAATCCCGCAGAAAACCTATGACGCGCAGCTGGCTCTGCTCGCCGAGCGGATGGCGAAAACCGCGCCGGTCGAAAGCCTGCCGCGTCTGAAGCAGGACTTTGAGGCATATCTCGACGGCCTATCCGGGGAGGTGCGCGCATGAAAACGGCTTTGATTCTCGCCGCGCAGGGCGCGGACGGCGGGCGCGCGCTGCTGCGGACGCTTGCCAGCGCAGGAATGCAGGCCGGAACGCACGCGGAAGTGACGGTCGTTCTGACGGGCGACGCGCCCGAGAGCGTGTTCGCCGCGTTCCCCGGCGTGAAGGTGCTTCGCCGCAGCGGCAGCATCGTGGACGCGTGGCGCGCCGGCGCGGAAGCATCCGACGCGGAGCGGCTGAGCCTTCTTTGCGAGGGCGACGCGCTCTTTGACGCGTACTCGCTCTGGCGGTTGGAAAACGCGCTCAACGCAAGCCCGCAGGCCGCGCTGGCCGCCGGGGCTGTGCGCTGCTTCGACGCCTCGGGTGCGGAGCAGACGTGCGTCGGCGCATGGGCGCTCCCGCAGGGAACGCTTGCGCGGCGTGACGTGCTCATGACCGCGCTTGCGCGGGCAGAAGACGAAGCCTCGCTTGCGGCGCAGCTTTTCGCCGCGGCGGAGCAATCGTTCGAAATCGCGGATTTCGTTTGCGAGTGCCGCCTTGCGGAAGGCTGGTTCGACGCGCTGTGCGCCGCGCCGCGCGGGCTTGCGGGGGCGCGCGCCGCGGAATGGGCGGAGAAGCAGCTGGCCGCGCTGTATCTGGCGTATGTGCGCGCCGGGCTAAACGGCCCGGAAGCCATGCAGGCCGCGCGCGCGGAATGCGCCGCTTTCTTCAAGGCCGCGTGGCTGCCGCTGGAGAGCGACATAGCGTCGGACGCGCTGTTTGCATCCTACGGCGCGGCGATGGACGCCGCCATGCGCATCGACCCGGACGCGGCGAGCGGCTACGAGCCGTATCCCATGTTCGCCGATATTTTGCGCATGGAATGCGATTGAAAAACCGGCACATCTATGCTATAATGAACGAGAAATGAGAACACCAATTCGCATTTACGGAGGGTTTGCCGTGCGAAAGACAGTAGGCGTGGTCTCGCTGGGCTGCGCAAAAAACCGAATCGACACCGAACAGATGCTGGGGCTTCTGCGCGAGGGCGGCTGGGAAATCACGCCGGATCCGGCGGATGCGTCGGTCATCATCGTCAATACGTGCGGGTTCATCGACCCCGCAAAGCAGGAGAGCATCGACGCCATTCTGGAAATGGCGCAGTACAAATCCACCGGCGCGTGCCGGCTGCTCGTGGCGACGGGCTGCCTTGTGCAGCGCTACAGCGAGGCGCTTCAAGAGCAGATGCCCGAGGTTGATCTGCTGATGGGCGTGTCGGACTATCCGCGCATCTGCGAATTGATCGACCGCGCGCTCAACGGCGCGCGCCCCGTTGCCTGCTCCGTCAGCCGCGACGTATTTGAAGCGCCGCGCGTTCTGACCACCGCGCCCTTCTCGGCGTTTGTGCGCACGGGCGACGGCTGCGACAATCGCTGCGCCTATTGCGCCATTCCGCTCATCCGCGGCGGCTATCGCTCCCGCCCCTACGAAAACGTGCTGGGCGAAGCGCGCGGGCTGGTGAACGCCGGCGTGAAGGAAATCACCTACATCGCGCAGGACACCACGCGCTTTGGCGACGATCTTCCCGCCGGGAACCTCGCCACCCTTCTGCGCGACACCGCCGCGTTTGAGGACGTTCACTGGGTGCGCACGCTGTACTGCTACCCCAGCCGCGTCACGGAAGAACTCCTCGACACGCTTTGCGGCAATGAAAAAATCTGCGCGTATCTTGATCTGCCGCTTCAGCACATCGACGCGCGGCTGCTGAAAATCATGCACCGCTTCGGCACGCCGGACGATATCCGTTCGGTCATCCGCCGCGCGCGCGAGCGCGGAATCATCCTGCGCACGACAATGATCGTCGGCTTCCCCGGCGAAACGGAGGACGATTTCCAGCGGCTGCTCGATTTTGTGGAGGAGACCCGCTTCGACCGGCTCGGCGCGTTCACCTATTCCGCCGAGGAAGGCACGCCCGCCGCAACCATGCCGGATCAGGTGCCGGAGGATGTGGCGCAGGAGCGGCTCGACCGGCTGATGTGCCTTCAGCAGCGCATCTCGCTGGAGCTCAACCGCAAGCGCATCGGGCAGACCTGCGAAGTGCTGCTTGAAAAGCAGGAAGAGACCGGCCTGTGGATCGGCCGCTCCAAAGAAGAAGCCCCCGAAGGCGACGGCTGCATCACGCTTTTCACCGAGCAGCCGCACGAGGCGGGCGAGTTTGTGCGCGCGCGCATCACCGGCGCGGACGCCTACGACCTGACGGGGGAAATCTTATGAAAAAAAGCAAACTGCCCATGAATCTGCCCAACCGGCTGACTCTCCTGCGAATCGTAATGATTCCGCTGTATCTGGTTCTGCTCACCGGCGGGCTCTGGTGCCGCTTCGCGGCGGCGCTGGTGTTCGCGGCCGCCAGCATCACCGATTACTTCGACGGAAAAATCGCCCGCAAGCACAACCTCATCACCGACTTCGGCAAGTTCATGGATCCGATTGCCGACAAGCTGCTGGTGCTGCTCCCGTTCGTGTATTTCTGCGCGATTGAGCCGTTCGGCGTCGCCGACGTATGGCCCGTGATCATCATGGTCGCACGCGAAATCGTGGTTTCCGGCTTCCGGCTGGTCGCCTGCACGCAGGGTCGCGTCATTGCCGCCGATAAATTCGGCAAGGTCAAGACGGCGACGCAGATGGTCACGGTCATCGCAATGACGCTGCACCCCATCATCGAGCTCGTTCTCCCGTGGTTCGGCACGGTATGCTTTGCGCTTCTGTGGGTGTGCGGCGCGCTTTCGGCCTATTCGGCGGCTGAAATGGTCATCAAAAATCGGAGCATCCTGGAGGTAGAGGAATGATTGCGGAAATCGTCGCAGTCGGCACGGAGCTCCTCATGGGGCAGGTGCTCAACACCGACGCGCAGTACATCGCGCGCAGGCTGTCCGAGCTGGGCGTGACGCTGCATCGGCAGATCGTCGTGGGCGACAATCCCGCGCGCATCCGCGAAGCCATTCACAACGCGATTGAGCGCGCCGACGTGGTCATCACCACCGGCGGCCTCGGCCCGACCGCGGACGACATCACCAAGGAAACCTGCGCCGAGGCGCTCGGGCTTCCCATGGAACGCCGCCAGGAGGCGGAGGCGCAGGTGCGCGCATGGTTCGCGCGCAACAACCGCGTCATGACGGAAAACAACCTGCGCCAGGCGGATTTCGCCAAGGGCGCGATCATCCTTGAAAACCACAACGGCACCGCGCCGGCGTGCATCGTGGAAAAGGATGGCAAAGCCGTCGTCAACCTGCCGGGGCCGCCGCGCGAGCTGATTCCGCTGTTCACGGAGTTCGTCGCGCCCTACCTCGAAAAGCGCAGCGGCGCGGTTATCGTCTCGCGCTATCTGCGCGTGTTCGGTATGGGCGAGTCCACGGTGGAAAGCAAGCTGCACGACCTGATGGAATCCTGCCAGAACCCGACCGTCGCGCCGTATTGCTCCACGGGCGAGGTGCAGCTTCGCCTGACGGTGCGCTGCGCGCATCGCGAAGAAGCCACGCCGCTGCTCGACCCGCTTGAGAAAGAAATCCGCCGGAGGCTGGGCGGCGTGGTTTATGCCGTCACGGACGACCCGGAATACTCCATGGAGCAGGCGCTCGTCAAGGCGCTGTGCGCCGCAAAGAAAACACTCGTCACCGCCGAAAGCTGCACCGGCGGCATGATCGCTTCCAAGATTGTCAACGTGTCGGGCGCGTCGGACGTGCTGCTCGAAGGCTGCGTCACCTACTCCAACGCGGCGAAAATGCGCACGCTCGGCGTCAAGGCCGAAACGCTTGAAACATACGACGCCGTCAGCCGCGAAACGGCGCTGGAAATGGCCGAGGGCGCGCGCCGCCGCGCCGACGCGGACTACGCCGTCTCCGTGACAGGGCTGGCCGGCCCCGGCGGCGGAACGCCGGAAAAGCCCGTCGGCACCGTGTGGCTCGGGCTTGCCACGCGCGCAGGCACGGACGCGCGGCTTTTGCAGCTGACGGGCAACCGCGAGCGCATCCGCACGCTGGCCGCGCTCAACGCAATGCACTGGGTGCTTGAAACAGTCGAACACGACGCAAGATAAATTCGGAAGGGGAATTCGTCACATGGCAAAGAGCGACAAGAACTCCAAGACGGTCAACCTCGGGATGGACAGGGACGAGCGCCAGAAAGCGCTGGACATCGCCCTTTCCGGAATCGAAAAGGCATACGGCAAGGGCACGATCATGAAGCTCGGCGAAAAGCCGAACGTGCAGGTGGACGTTATCTCCACCGGCTGCCTGAACCTCGACGTGGCTTTGGGCGTGGGCGGTCTGCCGCGCGGCCGCATCATTGAAATTTACGGGCCTGAATCCTCGGGCAAAACGACGCTCGCGCTGCACGCCGTCGCCGAAGCGCAGAAGCTGGACGGCATGGCCGCGTTCATCGACGCGGAACACGCGCTCGATCCCGTCTACGCGCGCAACCTCGGCGTGGACATCGACAACCTGTACGTCTCTCAGCCGGACAACGGCGAGCAGGCGCTGGAAATCTGCGAAGCGCTGGTGCGCTCGGGCGCAATCGACATCATCGTCGTGGACTCTGTCGCCGCGCTGGTGCCCAAGAACGAAATCGACGGCGAGATGGGCGAGAGCTTCGTGGGCGTGCAGGCACGCCTGATGAGCCAGGCGCTGCGCAAGCTGGCCGGCGTGGTACACAAAACCAACTGCATGGTCATCTTCATCAACCAGCTGCGCGAGAAGATCGGCGTCATGTATGGCAACCCCGAAACCACCACCGGCGGCCGCGCGCTGAAATTCTACGCGTCGGTGCGTCTGGACGTTCGCCGCGGCGAGCAGATCAAGGACGGCGGGCAGATTCTCGGCAACCACACGAAGATCAAGGTCGTCAAAAACAAGGTGGCGCCGCCCTTCCGCACGGCGGAGTGCGACATCCTTTACGGCGAGGGCATCTCGCGCGAAAGCTGCCTGCTGGACATGGCCGTGGAGCAGGATATCATCCATAAGAGCGGTTCGTGGTTCAGCTACGGCGATCAGCGCATCGGTCAGGGCCACGAGGCCGCGCGCAAATACATCCGCGACAACCCCGCGTTCTATCAGGAAATTGACCGCCAGCTGCGCGGCATCTATTTCACCGACAAAGCGCCCATCCCTCCGGCAACAGAAGCCGACTTTGAGGACGCGGGCGAGGACGAAGAAGCGTAACCACAGCAAAAAATCCGACCTTGGCAGCGCACGCGCC
>CAZKJW010000004.1:4039-26397 GCA_964553125.1 uncultured Oscillospiraceae bacterium | reverse complement strand
GAAAGCTCCTGTTCTCACCGGCGGGCTGGCAGCTCGCCTGAGCCTTATGGCAACACCCTCGCGCGCTGAAAAGGGCGTCTTGCGTCCGTGTCCGGCAACCGTTGGAATGGCGGTTGCCCCTCTGCCGTTCATTTGCCCATGTGTATCATTTTCTTGCTTTGAGAACAGCTCGAAGCGAAAGCGCCTATTCCCACCGGCAGGGCTTACTCTTTGCCCTTTTCTACCGGCTCACCCATAAACGGTTCCAGCCTTTCCTTCGTCGCCAGCTGCCCGCGCTTCGCTTCCCACATCAATTCCAACGTCACACTTCGGCGGCGCGCTCGCCAGCCAATAGAATACTTGCAATTCCGCCTTGTATGTGCCCGCGTGTGCTTGTCCGCTCGTTCTCCCATGCCCATTGTGTCCGGCTGGCAAATCGTTTCCATGCCATACCCCCCTGCCCCGCCTGAAGCGGGATTCCGTTCTGCAAAAAAATCCCGGCCGCCGAAAACACGACGGTCGGGATTTTTTGCGTGTATGAACTTTTTCCGCGCCATGCGCCGGACAGTCCCGCATTGCTTGCAAAGGCTCCGGCAGACGGCGCGCATTCATGTGTCAGCCCCACATCCAGTGGCTACGTTCAGCCGACATACTGCCAGCTTTCGTCGGTCTGGCGGCATCCCGGCGGCGGTTACGCCATTTCGCGGATACGCTCCTCGATCTTGCGAAGCATCCCCTTCGCATTTTCGAGCTTCTCGCGCGTGCTCTCAATGAGCGCCGCAGGCGCCTTGGCGAGATAGCCGGGGTTGTTCAGCATTCCCTCTGCACGGCGGATTTCGTTTTCTACGTTCGCCTTTTCCTTGTTCAGGCGGGCGATTTCTTTTTCCATGTCCACCAGATCGCCCAGCGGAATGCGGATTTCCGCCGCCGCGCACACCGCCGAGACGGTCTTTCCCGGGTTCTCCGCATCGGCGAACAGGCTGACGGCGCTTGCGCCGCAAAGCCGTTTGAACGCGCCCTCGTTGTCGAGCAGCGGCGCTTTCCAGCTCTCGTCGCTCGGGATCATCAGCAGGTGCAGCTTGCGGCCGATGTCCACCTTCATCTCGCTGCGCAGCGCGCGCACGGCGCGGATTGCGTCGATCACGCCGCCGCAGGCCGCGGCTTCGCGCGGGAACTCGCAGGCTTCCTCCGCCGTGGGCCAGTCGGCCAGCATGATGGTTCCCTCCACGCCGGGCAGCTGCTGCCAGATGCTTTCGGTGAGGAAGGGCATATACGGATGCAGCAGCCGCAGAAGCCCCTTGAGCGTGTGAAGCAGAACGGCCTGCGCCGTCTTTTTCGCTTCCGGCTCTTCGCCGGTCAGGCGCGGCTTCGCCCACTCGATGTACCAGTCGCAGAACTCGCTCCACGCGAAATCGTAAATGCGCTGCGCCGCAAGGCCAAGGTCGTAGGAGTCGAGGTTCTGCGTCATGTCGCGGATGCACGCGTTCAGGCGCGTGAGAATCCACTTGTCGCTCAGCTCCAGCGCGCGGCCTTCCAGCGGCACGGCCTCGTCCATGTTCATCAGCACGAAGCGGCTGGCGTTGTAGACCTTGTTGGCAAAGTTGCGCGCGGATTCCACCTTCTCGTCGGAGAAGTTCATGTCGTTGCCGGGCGCCACGCCGAACATCAGCGCGAAGCGCAGCGCGTCCGCGCCGTATTTGTCGATGACCTCCTGCGGGTCGATGCCGTTGCCGAGCGACTTGGACATTTTGCGCCCCTGCGCATCGCGCACAAGGCCGTGAATGAGCACCGTGTGGAACGGCGGCTTGCCCATCTGCTCGATGCCGGAGAAGATCATGCGCGCCACCCAGAAGAAGATGATGTCCCAGCCGGTCACAAGCACGTCGGTGGGGTAGAAATACTGAAGGTCCTCGGTTTCGTCCGGCCAGCCGAGCGTCGAGAACGGCCACAGCGCGGAGGAGAACCATGTGTCAAGCACGTCCTCTTCCTGCCGCATGGGCGCGCCGCACTTGGGGCATTTTTCGGGCGCTTCGCGCGCAACGACCATCTCGCCGCACTCGTCGCAGTAATACGCCGGGATGCGGTGACCCCACCACAGCTGGCGGCTGATGCACCAATCGCGGATGTTTTCCATCCAGTTCATGTAGTTCTTGGTGAAGCGCTCGGGGACGAACTGCGTTTCGCCGTTCTTCACGGCCTGAACAGCCGGCTCGGCCAGCGGCTGCATCTTCACAAACCACTGCTTGGAGACCATCGGCTCAACGGTCGTGTGGCAGCGATAGCACGTGCCGACCTCATGCTTGAGCGGCTCAACGGCCTTGAGGAGCCCCAGCTCCTTGAGATCCGCCACAATCGCCTTGCGCGCCTCGGCGGTGGTCATGCCGGCGTATTTGCCGCAGTCGAGCACCTCCGGCTCGTTCACGGTCGCGCGGCCGGATGCGAACAGCTCGTCCGCGGCAGCTTTGTCGGCGGCGCCGGTCATGTGGCCGTCATAGGTGAACACGCGCACGATGGGCAGGCTGTGGCGCTGGCCGACTTCGTAGTCGTTCGGGTCATGCGCGGGCGTGATCTTCACCACGCCGGTGCCCTTTTCCATGTCGGCGTGCTCGTCGCACACGATCGGGATCTCGCGGTTGACCAGCGGCAGCATCACATGGCAGCCGTGCAGATGCGCGTAGCGCGGGTCGTTCGGGTTGATGGCGACGGCGGTATCGCCGAGCATGGTCTCGGGGCGCGTCGTCGCAAGCTCGAGCATCTCGCCCGTCTCCTTCACGGGATACAGCAGATGCCAGAAGTTGCCGTCCTTCTCGGCGTATTCCACTTCCGCGTCGGAAATGGGCGTGTCGCAGCAGGGGCACCAGTTCACCAGCCGGTTGCCACGGTAGATCAGACCCTTTTCGTACAGGCGCACAAACACTTCCTTCACCGCGCGGGAGCAGCCCTCGTCCATGGTGAAGCGCTCGCGGCTCCAATCGCAGCTCGCGCCCAGACGGCGGAACTGGCGCACGATGCGTCCGCCGTATTCTTCCTTCCACGCCCACGCGCGCTCAAGGAACTTCTCGCGGCCGATCATGTCCTTCGTGAGGCCCTCTTTGGCCATTGCGTCGATGATCTTCACCTCGGTGGCGATGGACGCGTGATCGGTGCCGGGCAGCCACAGCGCAGCTTCACCCTTCATGCGGTGATAGCGCGTGAGCACATCCTGCATGGTGCCGTCCATCGCGTGACCCATGTGCAGCTGGCCGGTGATGTTCGGCGGCGGCATGACGATCGTGAAGGGCTTCTTCGACGCGTCGCGATGCGCCTTGAAGTATCCCTTCTCTTCCCACTCGCGGTACATCTCGCTCTCAAACTGCTGCGGCTGATACTGCTTGGACATTTCCTGTTTCATCTGATTTCCCCCTGTCTGATTCCCCGCGTAAAAAGAAAACGCCCCAAGAAAACTTGAGACGAAAAACTCCGCGGTACCACTCAATTTGCGCTTTCGCGCCGCTCAATCGCATTCACGCAGCGTCACGGGAGGTTCTACGGCCGCAAAGCGGCTTTCTTCCATCCGGCTCAGGAGCGACCGGCCTTCTGCGCATGGGTTTGCGGCTCGCACCGACCGCCGCTTCTCTGAAACGCCGCGCAAGGCTCTCTCCGTCATGGCCTTTTCTATTCAATTCAAAGGGAATTTTAGCATGAAGCGCGCGGGTTGTCAATTCCTTTCGGACGCGCCCCGCTGGAAATCGCGCGCGCCCCGGAGCCTGCCGCCCTGCGGCAAAAAAATCTTGCAAAATCAGGCTTTTCCCGCATTTTTCTGTTGACAGTCCGCCCCCGATTTGGTATCATACTACGGCAAGCCGCTCGGCGCGGGCTGTTCAAATGCCCTTCGGGGCTGCCTTGGAGCCGGCGAGTATTCAAGAGGGAGGAAAATCGCGTGTACGCCATTTTCGAAACGGGCGGAAAGCAGTACCGTGTCCAGCAGGGCGACGTCGTTTACGTCGAAAAGCTCGATCTGGAAGCGGACGCCGCTGTTGAGTTCGATGCGCTCCTGATCGGAGACGAAGGTTCCGTGAAAATCGGCACGCCCACCGTCGAAGGCGCCAAGGTTCTCGCCAAGGTCGCCGGCCAGGTGAAGGGTGAAAAGATCATCGTCTTCAAGTACAAGAGCAAGAAGAACTATCGCCGCAAGCAGGGCCATCGTCAGCCCTACACGAAGCTTGAAATCACCGGCATCAACGCCTGATGACAAGCATCCGCTTCAGCCGCGATCAGCGCGGCAGGCTTTCGGGCTTCACGGTCGTCGGCCATACGGGCTATGCGCCCGCAGGGGAAGACATCGTCTGCGCAGGAGTTTCGGCTCTGACTCAGACGGCGGTGAACGCGCTCGAGTCCGTCGCAGGCATCGAGGCGAAGGTGATTATCCGGAGCGGTTTTCTTAGCGCAAGGCTCCCCAAGGGGCTGCGCGTGAAGCAGCAGTATGAGGCGCAGATTATCCTGCGCAGCGTACGGCAAGGGCTTGAGGATATTGCAAATGCGTATCCCGGCCTGGTGAAGGTTAGTTGACAATGGGAGGTGCAAACATGCTTCAGATGAACTTGCAGCTCTTTGCCCACAAGAAAGGTGTCGGCAGCACCCGTAACGGCCGCGACAGCAATTCCAAGCGTCTTGGCCCGAAGCGCGCCGATGGGCAGTTCGTTCTGGCCGGTAACATCCTGTACCGTCAGCGCGGCACCCACATCCATCCCGGCCTGAACGTTGGCCTCGGTGGAGACGATACCCTCTATGCAAAGGCCTCCGGCATTTGCCGTTTCGAGCGCCTGGGCAAGGATAAGAAACAGTGCTGCGTGTATCCTGTGGCGGAAGCCGCGGAATAACGCCCGCGTTGTGAAAAACCGCCTTCTCCCGTCCGCGGGAGAGGGCGTTGTTTTATTTGCGAAGCCGGAGGAAACAGCTATGCTCGGCGTACTCATCAATGTGGCAGCCGTTCTCGTGGGCGGGACGCTCGGCCTTCTGCTGGGCGGCCGCGTGCCGCAGCGTCTGCGTGACACGGTTATGCAGGGGCTGGCGCTTTGCGTCATGCTCATCGGCGCTCAGGGCGCGCTCGGCACGGCAGACGTGCTCGTGGTCATCGTCTGCATCGTCGCGGGCGGCCTGCTCGGCGAGCTTCTCAACATCGAAAAAGGGCTGGAGTCGCTCGGCGACGCCGCCGAAAAGAAATTCTCGCACGGCGGGCGCAGCGGCAGCTTCGCGCAGGCGTTCATCACGGCCAGCCTGCTTTTCTGCGTGGGCGCAATGGCCGTCGTCGGCCCGCTGACGGCCGGCCTGACCGGCGATAACTCGACCCTGATCGCCAAGGCTGCGCTCGACTTTGTCAGCTCGCTGTTCTTTGCCGCCGCGCTCGGCCCCGGCGTGCTGCTGAGTGCCTCGGTGGTGCTGGTCTATCAGGGCGCAATCGCCCTGCTTGCCGGACTTCTCGCGCCCGTGCTGACGGACGCGATCATCACCGAAATGAGCGCCGTGGGCGGCCTGCTGATCGTCGGTCTCGGCATCAACATGCTGGGCATCACGAAGATTCGCGTCGGCAACCTGCTGCCCGCCATTTTCGTTCCGATTCTCTATTTCCCCCTCGCCAACTGGATCGGGGGGCTGTTATGACGCTGCGTTTCGCCGTGCCGCAAGACGCGGCCGCGCTTGTGCGCATTTATGCGCAGTATATCGACACCGATATCACCTTTGAATACGAGCTGCCCTCCGTGGAGGAGTTTGCCGAACGCATCCGCGCGTTCTCGCGCGTGTATCCGTATCTCGTCTGCGAGGACGCGGGACGCGCCGTGGGCTATGCGTATGCGCACCGGCTTCAGGAGCGCGCAGCATATCAGTGGAACGCTGAGCTTTCCGTCTATCTCGATCGCGGTGCGTGCGCGCGCGGTCTGGGCCGGCGGCTCTATGCCGTGCTGCTTGAGCTTCTGCGGATGCAGGGCGTGAAAACGGCTTACGGCATCGTGACCTGCCCGAACATGCCGAGCGAACGGCTGCACGAGGCAATGGGCTTCTCGCGCGCCGCGCTCCTTCGCAGCACCGGCTACAAAAACGGCGCGTGGCACGACGTGGCGTATTTTGAAAAGGCGCTTGTGCCGTATGAAGCCGACCCCGCGCCCGTCGTTCCCATCGGCGCGTTGCCGCAGGTCGCGGTGCAAAGGGCGCTGGAATCCTTCTGACGCAGAAAAAATTCCGCTTGACTTTTTCGCGGATTTGGTGTAAAAAACAAACTATCGTGTGGCATAAACAGAATGCGTAAATCCAGATTGCACTGGATTTACGCATTTTTTATTTGCCCGCGCTTGAGAACAGGAGGAAATTTTTGTTATGGAACAATCAGGACAGAGCTTTCTCGCTCAGGAAAAAATCAGCCGGCTGATGCGCAAATACTCCGTGCCCTGCATCATCTCGCTGCTGGTGGGCGCGCTGTATAACATCGTCGATCAGATTTTTATTGCCAATGCAAGCTATCTCGGCTCCTACGGCAACGCCGCCAACACGGTCGTTTTCCCGCTGACGGTGATTGCGCTGGCCATTGCTGTCATGATCGGCGACGGCTGCTGCGCGTTCTTCTCGCTGCGCATGGGCGAGGGCTGCCCCGAGGATGCGCGCAGCGGCGTCGGCAGCGCGGTCACGCTTTCAGTCGTGTCGGGCGTCGCGCTGGGCGCGGTGTATCTCCTCTTTGCCGATCCCATCATCGCCATGTTCGGCGGCACGGTGAACGAAGAAACCTTCCGCCTGTCGAAGGAATACTTCTTCTATATCTCGCTGGGCATCCCGGTCTATATGTTCGGGCAGGCGATGAACCCCGTCATCCGTGCGGACGGCAGCCCGCGCTTCGCCATGGTTTCCACGCTGGCGGGCGCTGTGGCGAATATCATTCTTGACCCGGTGATGATCTTCGGCTTCGGCTGGGGCATGATGGGCGCGGCTGTCGCGACGGTCATCGGGCAGGCGCTCACGGCCGCCCTCGCGGTCTGGTATCTTTTCCACATGAAAACGGTTCGTCCCGCGCGCGGCGACTTCCGTCCGAACGGCCGCGTTGCGCGCCGGATGCTCGCGCTGGGCGCGTGCAGCTTCCTCTCGCAGATTTCGCTCGTCGCGTCCATGGCCGCCATTAACAACATGATTCGCCGCTACGGCGCGCTCGACCCCGTCTTCGGGCAGGCGCAATATGCGCAAATCCCCATGGCCGTCGTGGGCATCGTGATGAAGGTGTTCCAGATTGTGATCTCCATCGTCGTCGGCATGGCTGCGGGCTGCATCCCCATCGTCGGCTTCAACATGGGCGCGCAGCGCCGCGACCGCGTGAAGAAGCTCTTTACCCGCCTTCTGCTTGCCGAGACAGCCGTGGGGCTTGTTGCGCTTTTTGTGGTGGAATGCTTCCCGCGGCAGCTCATTGCCGTCTTCGGCTCGGCGAATGAAAGCGCGTACTACACCGAGTTCGCCGTCCGCGCGTTCCGCGTGTATCTGTGCATGGTCGTGTTTGCGTGCGTGAACAAGGCGGCGTTTATTTTCCTTCAGGCCATGGGAAAGGCCGTCGCTTCCACCGCGCTTTCAATGATTCGCGAAATTCTGTTCGGCGTGGGCTTTGCGCTGCTTCTGCCGCTTCGCTTCGGGCTGGACGGCGTGCTGTATTCCATGCCCGTCTCGGACATTCTGACGATGCTCGCCTCCCTCGCCGTCATTTTCTCGACGTATCGCCAGCTCAACCGGGAAGCCGTGTAAGTTTTTTGCGGGCTTATCGCCCGATGTACCGCCCCGTCACGCTCTGCGGATTCGCCGCGATTTCCTCCGGCGTTCCGCAGGCGACGATGCGGCCGCCGGCTGTTCCGCCGCCCGGCCCCATATCGACGACATAATCGGCGTTGCGGATGACGTCCAGATCATGCTCAATCACGATGACGGTTGCGCCGCTGCCGATCAGCCGTTCAAACACGCTCAGCAGCGTCTGCACATCCAGCGGATGTAGGCCGATCGTCGGCTCGTCGAACACGAACACCGTGTCCTCCTGCCCACGCCCCATTTCGCCGGCCAGCTTGAGCCGCTGCGCCTCGCCGCCCGACAGGCTGGGTGTCGCCTCGCCAAGCGTGAGGTAGCCCAGTCCCAGTTCACACAGCGTTTGCAGCCTTTCCGCCGCCAGCCGCAGGTCGGCGCACGCGTCCTTCGCTTCCTCCACGCTCATTTCCATCAGGCGCGGCAGCGAGCAGCCCGGTTGGCCGTCCCTGCGTGTGCGGAGAATCTCCGCCGCTTCCCTGCCATAGCGGGAGCCGCCGCATTCCGGGCAGGTGATTTCCACATCGGGCAGAAACTGTATGTCCAAGCTGATAGAGCCGGTGCCGTCGCAGACGGGGCAGCGCAGCTTGCCCGTGTTGTAGGAGAAATCGCCCGCCTTCAGGCCGCGTTTTTTTGCGTCCTCCGCGCGCGCATACGCCTTGCGAAGCTCGTCGTGGACGTCGGCATACGTCGCCACGGTGGAGCGCACGTTCACGCCAATGGGCGTTGCGTCGATCAGCTTCACCTGCCGGATGCCGTCTGCTTTCAGCGCTGCGACATGCTCCGGCAGCGCTTCGCCGCGCATGACGCTTTCCAGCGCGGGCACGAGACTTTCCAGCACAAGCGTCGTCTTGCCTGAGCCGGAAACGCCCGTCACGGCGATCAGCCGCCCCTTCGGCAGCTCGACACGCAGCGGCTGCACGGTGTGAATGGCGCGGGTTTCCAGCGTCAGGCGGCCCAGTTCAAACATATGCGCCGCGTCCGTGCGGCTGCGAAGGCGCATCTGGTGAAGCTGCGAAAGGAACGGGCCGATTTTTGAAGCGGGGTTGGCGACGATCTGTTCAATCGCGCCCTGCGCGATTATCTGCCCGCCATTCTCGCCCGCGCCCGGCCCCATTTCAATGAGCCAGTCGGAATCCCGGAGAATCTGCGTGTCGTGATCGACGAGCACGATGGAGTTGCCGTCGGCGATGAGGTCGCGCATCACGCCGCGCAGCCCCTCGATGTTGGACGGGTGCAGCCCGATGGACGGCTCGTCGAGCACGTACAGCACGCCCGTTGTGCGGTTGCGCACCGAGCGCGCCAGCTGCACGCGCTGCCGCTCGCCCGTGGAGAGCGTCGCGGCCTCCCGGTCGAGCGAGAGATAGCCCAGCCCGAGGTCCATCAGCCGCGCCGCTGTGCTCAGGAACGACTCGCAGATGCTTTCCGCCAGCGGCTGCATCTCCGGCGGCATCGCCTTGGGCACGTCTGCCACCCACGCGCACAGCGCGTCCAGCGTCATCCGGCACGCTTCATCCAGCCCAATGCCGCAAAGGCGCGGCGCGCGCGCCTCCACCGACAGCCGCGAGCCGCCGCACTCCGGGCATGCACCCTGCCGCAGAAATTTCTCCACGCGCTTCATGCCCTTTTCGTCCGTCACCTTTGCCAGCGCGTTTTCCACGGTGTAGACGGCGTTGAAGTAGGTGAAATCCATCTCGCCCGCCGCGCCGGTTTTCTGGTTCTGGTAAATCAGATGCACCTTCTCGGCCGGGCCGTGGAACACAATGTCCTTTTCTTTCTCCATCAGCTCGCGGAAGGGCACGTTTGTGCGAACGCCCATGCGCGCGGCGATGTCCTTCATCAGCGACCACATCAGCGTCTGCCATGGGCGCACCGCGCCCTCCTCAATCGTGAGCGAGTCATCCGGCACGAGCGTCGCCTCGTCTACCACGCGCACAATGCCCGTTCCTTCGCAGTGCGGGCACGCGCCCGTGCTGTTGAACGACAGCGATTCCGCCGACGGCGCAGAGAACGACACGCCGCACTCCGGACACACGAGCGGCCGCCCCGCCGCCACGTTCATCGACGGCGCGACGTAAGGCCCGTTCGGGCAGCGATGGCTCGCCAGCCGCGAGAACATCAGCCGCAGGCTGTTCAAAAGCTCCGTGGACGTGCCGAACGTGCTGCGCATTCCCGGCACGCCCGGCCGCTGGTGCAGCGCCAGCGCCGCCGGAACGTAGCGGATGTCGTCGACCTGCGCCTTCTCTGCCTGCGTCATTCTCCGGCGCGTATAGGCGGAAAGCGCCTCCAAATAGCGCCGCGAACCCTCCGCATACAACACGCCCAGCGCCAGCGACGACTTGCCCGAGCCGGAAACGCCCGCCACGCCGACAATGCGGTTGAGCGGCACGTCTACATCCACGTTCTTGAGGTTATGAACGCGCGCGCCGCGCACGCGAATGGCGGCCGGCGCGGCGGATTGCATTTCTTTCATCCTTCTCTCCTTTTGGTAAACCGCTGATAAAGCAGCGCGGCAGCTCTTGCGAGATGCCGCGCTGTATTTTTGCTGTTTTTAGCGAACCACGAAGAAGTACCCCGCCAGCGCCAGCAGGCCGAGAATGACCAGCGCCACGGGCAGAATGGTGATCAGCGCGGAGATAATCAGCGCCGCGGTGTCGCCCTTTTCAAGCTTGGAAGCAAGCTGATCGTCGTCAACGGCGCGCTGCCTGCCTTCCTGCTGCTCCTGCTGGAGCTTTCTCGCGCGGTCATACCGCCCGCGAAAGATCACTGGTTCTCCTCCTCGCCGCCGAGAATGTGGTGGCAGGCGACGAAGTGGTTCGGTGCAACCTCGCGCCACTGCGGAATCTGATGCTGGCAGATTTCCGTGCAGTATTTGCAGCGCGTATGGAACTTGCAGCCGGCCGGCGGGTTGACCGGGCTGGGGATATCGCCTTCGAGAATCTGGATTTCGCGCTCCGTTCCGAAGTCAGTCGTCGGGATGGCGTTCATCAGCGCCTCGGTGTAGGGGTGCTTCGGGTTGTCGAAGACTTCCTGCGCGTCGGCGAGCTCGACGATGTTGCCCAGATACATGACGCCAATGCGGTCGGAGATGTACTTGACAACGGACAGATCGTGCGTGATGAACAGGTACGTCAGATCCTGCTTCTCCTTGAGGTCCTTGAGCAGGTTGATGATCTGCGACTGAATCGACACGTCCAGCGCGGAAACGGCTTCGTCGCACACGACGAACTTGGGATTGACCGCGAGCGAGCGGGCAATGCCGATGCGCTGGCGCTGGCCGCCGGAGAACTGGTGCGGATAGCGGTGCACGAAGTAGGCCGCCAGACCTGCATCGTCCATCACCTTCAGAACCGCTTCCTGCATCCGCTCGTCGTTCTTTTTGAACTGTTTATGCGCGAGCATACCTTCGGAGATGATCTGACCGACGGTCATGCGCGGGTTGAGCGAGGAATACGGATCCTGGAAGATCATCTGCAAATCGCTGCGCAGGCGGCGAATCTCATTGTATTCGAGGCGGGCGAGGTCGATGCCGTCGTCGCGGTACGCTTCCAGACGCTGGAACTCGGCGTCGTCGGCGTAGGGCTTGCGCATTTCTTCGATGTGCGCTTCAGCCTTCTTGACTTCTTCCACAATCGCGGCGATTTCGGTCTTTGCCTTGTCGTCCTCAGCCTTGCAGTGCTCCATCTTCTTTTCGAGGGAAGCCGTCTGCTTGCCGTCCTTGCGCGCCTTTTCCAGCGCGAAGCGCGCGTCCTCATAGTTGAGCTTCGTATCCGCCTGATGTTCTTCGGCGGCGACGCGCTTGCGCGAGAGGTTATAAAGCTGCATGAACGCTTCGGTGACGGGCGCGAGATCGCTGACCTTCATGAAGCCGCCCACAAGGTTCGCCATATCGAGGAACGCGTCGTTGGCTTCCTTGCGCGCATGTTCAACTTCGTTGAACTTGGCGTATTTCGCCTTGCCGTCGGGCATAGCGTCGTATTCTTTTTCAAGCGCATCGCGCTTGGATTCCAGCTGTTGGAGCTTTTCGCGGCGCTTTGCAAGCGAGCTGATGGTCTTGCCCATGTATTTGGGCGCCATATCGTCCAGCGTGCGGCCGTAATACATGGTGCGGCCGTCAGTCTGCTTGTAGAGCTGCAAAAGCGTGCGACCCAGCGTGCTCTTGCCGCAGCCGGACTCGCCGACGAGGCCGAGCGTTTCGCCCTTATAGATATCCAGCGTGATGCCGTCGTTCGCCTTTACATACAGACCCTTTTTCTTCAGCGGGAAATACTGCTTCAGGTTGCTGATGCGAAGCAGGGGCTTCCGCTCACTTGCCGATTTTTGCATGACGCTCCTCCTTCCGCGCGTGGAAGCAGCGGACGAACTGTCCGGGCGCTACTTCCGTCATCTCCGGTTCTTCTTCCTTGCAGCGCTGCGTGCAGTATTTGCAGCGCGGCGCGAACTTGCAGCCCTTGGGAAGATCGAGCGGATGCGGCACCGCGCCGGGAATGGCGTCCAGCCGTTCGTTGGCCGGCGTGTCGAGCCGCGGAATGGAAACCATCAGGCCCTCGGTGTAGGGGTGAGAGAATTCGGATTCGGTGAAGATCGTGCGCGCAGGCGCTAATTCAACCACCTGACCGCAATACATGACGGCTACGTCGTCCGCCATCTGGCAGATAACGCCGAGGTCGTGCGTGATGAAGAGGATCGACGTGCCATGCTCGCGCTTGAGCTCGTTCATGAGCTTGAGAATCTGCGCCTGAATGGTCACGTCCAGCGCCGTCGTCGGCTCGTCGGCAATGAGCAGCTTCGGCTGGCACGCAAGCGCCATGGCGATCATGACGCGCTGGCGCATGCCGCCGGAAAGCTGATGCGGATACTGCTTGGCCACGGTTTCAGGGTTCGGGATTTTTACATCCTTGAGCATCTCCACAACCTTCGCGGCCGCTTCGGCTTTGCTCATGCCCTGGTGAATCATGAACGGTTCGCTGACCTGCCGCTCCACGGTGAACACCGGGTTGAGGCTGGTCATGGGTTCCTGGAAGATGACGGAAATGTCGTTTCCGCGAATCTTCTGCATTTCGGCCTTGCTCAGCTTCGTCAGCTCTTTGCCGTCAAAGACGATGCTGCCGGAGTCGATGTAGCCGTTGCCATCGAGAAGCTGCAGGATGCTCATGGCGGAGACGCTCTTGCCCGAGCCGCTCTCGCCTACAACGCCCAGCGTTCTTCCGGCCTCTACGCTGTAAGAAACGCCGTTGACCGCCTTCACGATGCCGCGCTTGGTGGTGAAGAAGGTCTTGAGGTCTTTCATTTCAAGAAGCGCCATTTCTTTCCCTCCTTACCTTTCAAGCGCCTTGGGGTCGAGCGCGTCGCGCAGACCGTCGCCAATGAGGTTGATGCAGATGGTGCAGATGCCGAAGATCAGCGCCGGGAACACCCACTGCCACCAATACTGCTGAATGACGATGGAGTTGTTCGCGCCGTTGAGCAGATTGCCCCACGTGGGCGTGGGCAGCGGAATGCCGAAGCCCAGATAGCTCAGCGTGGACTCAGTGAGCATACAGGTCGCGAAATCCAGCGTCATGGAAACGATCAGAAGGGAAATGACGTTGGGCAGAATGTGGCGGAAAACAATCGTGCCTTCCTTGATGCCCATCGCCTTTGCGGCGGTGACGTATTCCATCTCGCGCTGCGCGAGGATCTGCGCGCGCACAAGGCGGCACGTCGGAACCCAGCTCAAAACGCCGAGCACCACCATGATCAGGTACATTCGATACGTCGGCTCCATCTGAGAACCGATGATCGCCGAAAGAATCATTGCGAACGGGATGAACGGCAGGCCGCCCACGATTTCGGCAATGCGCATGATGAGGATATCGGTCTTGCCGCCGAAATATCCGGCGATACCGCCGAAGATAACGCCCAGCAGCGTCGCGATGACAACGGAAATCGCGCCGACGGTCATGGTGACCTTACCGCCGTTGACGATACGCGTCAGCATATCGCGGCCAAGGCTGTCCGTGCCCAGCACGAAGCCCTTCAGACCCCAGCTGTATACCTTGCTATCGGAACCGATGGCGTAGTTCTGATAGTTCGCAACGAACAGGTGATCGATATCCTTGCCCTGCACGGAGGCCGGCACGGATGCCTGATGATACTTGTTGTTGCCCCAGGAGATGATCGTTCCGTCTTCCAGCTGCGCGGTGTAGTGGTAGCCGCCGCCGTAGACCTTGACGGGCTTCGCGCTTAGCTCGGGAACGTTGGCTTCGCCCTTGAGCGCGTTGCCCCAGACGAAGATTTCGCCTTCTTCGGTGACGGCGAGCACGGTTTTGCGCGTGGACGCGATGTCGATCACCTTCTTGCCCGCAAGCCCTTCTGGGATCTTGGCAAAAGGCGAGTCCTTGCTCTTGGTGCCGATGTACGCCACGGTGCCGTCTTCGAGCAGAACGATGTATTCGTTGTCGGTCAGCGCAACCTTGGCGATGTTGTCGGCCTTCTTGTATTTGGAGCTGATCTTGATGTCAGCCATGTTGGTGTTGCCCCAGAGGTACAGCTTGCCCTCCTCGGTGACGATGGCAGAAAACTGGTTGCTGGCTTCCAGCTGCTTAACCTTCCATTCGTCGCCGCCCGCCTTCATGGCCTTCTTCATGTCGCTGCTGAAGTTGCCCTGCTGAAGGCGCGTGTTGCCCCACACGAAAACCTCGCCGTCGCTTGCAAGCGCGACAACGTGGTCAGTGCCGGCGGCAATCTGCACGATGTCCGCTTCCTGCACTTCGTCGGGCACGTTGGCGATGTCGATTTTATCAGTGATGCGGGTGATGCCCCAGGTGTAAATCTTGCCTTCCTCGCTCACGCCCACGCCGTAGGTGTTGCCGGCGGAAACGTCCACAACGCCCTCTTTGATCATCTGATCCGGGATGGACAGCATGTTGCTCGACGGCGGCAGATTGACCAGCGTGGAGTCCTGATCGGACAGGTCAAGCACCCAGATGTGCGGCCCGACCAGCACGAACACAAAGATGGCGAGGAACACGATCAGACCGGCCATGGCCAGCCTCTTGTGCAGGAAGTTATGGATCATCTGCTTTACCGGCGTCTGAATCTGCTCTTCCTGCTCCAGAGACAGCTCCTCGCGCTTGCCCAAAAAGCAGCGCTTGAACCAGCGCGTGAGGAAGCATTCTTTTTTCTTTTTCTGCATCTTCTCTTCCTCCTTACTTATCCACGCGCACGCGCGGGTCAACGAGGCCGTAGCTGATGTCGATGACGAGCGAGCCCACCAGCGCAACGACGGTGTAGAACATCTGAATGGCGAGCACCAGCTCGTAGTCCAGGTTGTTCAGTCCGATCCAGTAGAGGCGGCCCATGCCGTTGAGCGAGAAGGTATTCTCAATGATAACGGAGCCGGAGAAAATGCTGATGAACCAGCCGATGATCGACGTGATGATCGGCAGCAGCGCGTTGCGCCACGCATGGGAATAGATGACAACCTTTTCCTTCAGGCCCTTCGCGCGCGCGGTGCGGATATAGTCCATGCTCAGCGCGTCGATCATGGAGGAGCGCACATAGCGCGTCATGCCGCCGAGCGAGCCAAACGTCATAACGATGACCGGCAGGGAGATGTGATACAGCTTATCGGTGAACGCCTGCCAGTTGCTTTCATAAATCATACCGGCGGTCTTTGTTCCCTGAATCGGGAAAATGCGCCATACGACACAGAAGAAGAACATGAAGATGAGCGCGATGATATACACGGGGATGCTGTAGCCCAGCATCGTCACCACCTGCACGCCGTTGTCGAACTTTCCGCCCTTGCGAACGGCGCAGAAAATGCCCAGCGGGATCGTAATTGCCAGCGCCAGGATGGTGGAGAATATGTTGATGAAGATTGTGTTGCCCATCGGGTCGGGAATGACCTCGATGACAGGCTTTTTATAGTAAGAGCTTTCGCCGAAGTTGCCCTCGAGCAGGCCGTTGAATTCGCCGTCAACGTTTGGCCATAGCCCCACCCATCGCAGGTAGCGGATGAGGATATGATCGTCCAGACCCAGCTCCGCGCGAAGCTGCTGATAGCGTTCTTCGTATTCCGCAGGGGATTTGAAGCTCTTGCGAATCGGTTCCAGCTGCGTGCGCGCCGGATCCGAAGGGATCAGGTTGTAAAGCAGATACATGAGCAAGGATACGATCAAAAAGACCAGCACCATGTATCCAAGGCGTTTGAGAACGTATTTTCTCATCGAATCATCCTCTCTGTGTACTGATGCGCACTGCAAGACCGTGCCGGATGATGGCAAGTCAATTCGGCGCAAAGCGCCAGAATTACCGCGCTCTTGCAGAACAAAACCCTCGACGACGCAAGCCCGTCAAGGCCTTTGTTCTACAAACCATCCCTTTTGAAACGCCCCTGCTGCGCGCATGCCGGACGTGCGAATGAAGGGCGGGCGAATGAACCGCCCGCCCTGCAATTCAGATCCGGTGCTTATTCAGCAATGTTGGCGTAGAGGATCGCCTGCTGGAAATCCCAGAAGGAATCCTGAGAGTAGTTCTCCAGCCAATCCGGATAGACGGTGATGTAGATGTTGCAGTACAGCGGCAGGGACGGCAGAAGGTCGTTCCACAGCTTCATGAACTGCTGGAAGTAATCGAGGTGTTCTTCAATCTGGTCGGAGGACAGACCATAGGTCATGTTCATGGACAGCTTGTCGAGTTCCTCGTCGTAGATGCGGCTGCTGTTCCAGCCACCGTCAACCAGCGAGAGGTCGAGGGTGTATTCATACGCCTGAGAGTAGGGGGCGTTGAAGTTGTTGGCGAGGTTGAAGATGGTGTAGGTCGGCACAGCGTACTTATCGCCGGCGGTCTCGTCGCGATAGTAGTAGTTGAGCAGCTCGGTGAACGTCATGACGTTCTGGTTGATCTTCATACCGGCGGCAGCAACGTCGGGATTCTCGGCGAGCATGACCTTCAGAAGTTCGGAAACGCTGTTGTTCTCGGAGGAGGACCATTCCATGCTCAGCGGCATCAGGATGGTGCCGTCGGCGAGGGTCACGTTGCCCGCGTAGGTGCCGGCTTCTTCTTCGGTGACCTTCTTGTAGCGGATGTTGCCCTCGGTCCAGTCGGAACCGTCTTCGTTGTAGATCCAGCCGTCAGCGACCAGTTCGGCCACAGCGCCTTCGTAGTCGTAGGGGTAGGTGTTGAGGTTTTCGTTCAGCCATTCTTCGCAATCCTGATACTGCCACAGACCCGGGCCGGCAGGCACGGAGACGACGCCGCCCCAGCCCTGGCAGAAGGTGTTGGCGAATTCGTTGCGGTCAAGCAGCATGGCGATCGCATGGCGGACGGCCGGGAACTGGGTGGGACCGAAGTCGCACATGAAGAACACGGCGCCGTAGCCGGCACGGTCAAACTGCACATAGTCGAAGCCGTAGCCCAGGTCTTCCGCGATCTTTTCATCTTCCATGATGTCCAGCGCGGTGTTGATCTGGGAACCATCGGTCATGGTATCGTAGAAGTTGAAGGCGCCGGTCTTCAGAGCATCGGACCAGGTGGCATCTTCAGCCTTGACGATGGTGATCTTTTCGATGGAAGGCACCTGGCCTTCGAAGTTGCCGGCGTAGTTGGGGTTCTTGACGAGGATGCACTGCTTGGCGCTGCTGTCATACTCGTAGAACATGTACGGGCCGCAGGAAACAACTTCGGAGTTGCTGCGATAACGGGAAGCGTTCAGGGTGTCCTTGATGTTTTCAACAGTCAGACCCTCGACATACGCGCCGTTGCCGTCGTCCTTCACGGTCACATCGCCGAACCAGTAGTTCATGTTGATGGGGCTGAAGGAAGCGTAGGACAGTTCATAGAAGTAGGGGAACAGCTCGGTGCCGTCGGTGCCAACCTTCATGATCTGCACGGAAAAGGTATGATCGTCGAGCATACGGACGCCGCTGATGCAGTCGGCTTCGCCGTCGCGGTACGCCTTGGCGCCTTCGATCTGCATGTAGGTGGTGAAGGAGCAGCCGAGATCCATGGCAGCGCCGCTGCACTGGAACACGAGGTAGCCAACGTAGTCGGCCGCGGTCACGGGTTCGCCGTTGTTGTACACGAGGCCGTCGTTGAGGGTGATGGTGTAGATCTTGGAGCCGTCTTCCAGCTCTTCAATCGCGAGTTCCTTGGTGACGGTTTCGTCGATGACGATGTCGCCGCCCTGATCGGTGGTCACGGTCGGATAGCCGTGCACGAGGTCGCGGACCATCTTGTCGGCCGCGTTGTTGGTCCACCAGGAGCTGGGCGCGAAGTCGCCGCTGATTTCGGTCGAGGAACCGTAGATCAGCTCATGCTTCTCGCTTTCAGCCATGGCAGTGGTCATGGAGAGCACCATTGCCAGCGCCAGAACGATCGCAAGGATCTTCTTCATAATAGAATCCTCCCTTAGAAATTTCTGCGCAATAGCTAGTATTGCGTAACGTAGTTTATTGTCTCACAAGACGCGCCAAAATGCAAGATGAGAATTCTATAAATTCGCGAAAATGCCCATAATTTTTTATTGTGCTTCGCACTTTGAAGGCGTTCTGCCGAAAATTTTTCGGTTTTGTGCATTTTTTCCGTGAAACCGTCGAAATAGAGCCGTATTTTCTGCAGTTGCGCTTTCTTTCGGGGCAAATTGCCGTTCTTTACGCCGCGCTTTGGCGCGCTACTGCAAATGCGCCTTTTCGCCCGCGCCGCGTCGTTTTCCGTTCGCGGCTTCGCGCCGGGGCGCGCTGTGCAGCCGCAGCGCCGTCCATAGCGCGCACAGCGCCTCAAACACGCCCGCCACAACGTAAATCGTCTCGATGTTGCGCAGGGGCACCGTCGCCGCAACGCCCGCCGCGAGCGTCCATGTCAGCAGGCTCACCGCGGCGCAGCGCGCAAGCCAGCCGCGCCATAGCGCGGCAAAAACCACCAGCACCACCGCGCACGCCGGAAACGCCCACACAAAGCACAGCCAGCGCTTCGGCGCGTCCGGCCAGATCAGCCCGGCGGCGAAAAACGCGGCCGCCGCCGTCAGCCACACCAGCCCCAGCGAAAGCAGCGTGACGAACACGCGCGTCGTTTTTGCGTCGCGCCGCGGGGCGGGCTGCGGCGTTTCCGGCGCGATGAGGTCGTTCACCGTCACGCCGTAAAGCGCGGCGATGCGCGCCAGCACGTAAATATCGGGCACGCCCTCCGCGCGCTCCCACTTGGAAACGGATTTGTCGGAGTAGTTCAGCTTCTCGGCCAGCTCGGCCTGCGTCTGCCCCGCCTGCCGCCGAAAAAACGCGATGCGCCGCGCGATCGTCTCCCGAAGCGCCTGTTCTTCCATTGCCCTCTCCCCCTTCTCCGGAAAGCGGGATTATATCATATTATATTTGCGCTTTCAACCGACGGCAGGGCGCGCTTTTTCCGAATGTCCGCGCTTTACATTCGCGCAAAACTCTGCTATACTTTCATCTGTGTGGAGATTCACACAACGATTGAAGGAGGGGAATCTTATGCCGATTGTCAATTCTCACGAAATGTTCAAAAAGGCGTACGAGGGCGGTTATGCCGTCGGCGCGTTCAACGTCAATAACATGGAAATCATCCAGGGCATCACCGAAGCCGCCAAGGAAGAAAACGCTCCGCTGATCCTTCAGGTGAGCGCTGGCGCGCGCAAGTACGCCAAGCACGTCTACCTCATGAAGCTCATCGAAGCCGCCGAGACCGACACCGGGCTGCCCATCGTCGTGCACCTCGATCACGGCGCGGACTTTGACATCTGCAAGAGCTGCATCGACGGCGGCTTCACCTCCGTCATGATCGACGGCTCCCACTTCTCCTTCGAGGAGAACATGGAGCTGACCCGCAAGGTCGTCGAATACGCCCACAAGTACAACGTCACCGTCGAAGGCGAGCTGGGCCGTCTGGCCGGCGTCGAAGACGAAGTGAAGGTCTCCCACGAAGATTCCTCCTACACCGACCCGGCGCAGGTTCAGGAGTTCGTGCAGAACACCGGCGTGGACAGCCTCGCCATTGCCATCGGCACCAGCCACGGCGCGTTCAAGTTCAAGGGCGAGCCGAAGCTGCGCTTCGACATCCTCGAAGAAGTCGGCAAGCGTCTGCCCGGCTTCCCGATCGTGCTGCACGGCGCGTCCTCCGTCATCCCCAGCTACGTTGAAATGATCAACCAGTACGGCGGCAGCATGCCCGGCGCGCAGGGCGTTCCGGAGGATATGCTCCGCAAGGCCGCCAGCATGGCCGTCTGCAAGATCAACATCGACTCCGACCTTCGTCTTGCCTTCACCGGCGAAGTGCGCCGTCACTTCATCGAGCATCCGGATCACTTCGATCCCCGCCAGTATCTCACCGACGCCCGCAGCGGCGTGCGCGAGATGGTTCGCCACAAGATCGTCAACGTGCTCGGCTGCAACGGCAAAGCGTAATCCGGTTTCAAGGGCCGCTTGCGGCCCTTTTTTCTTACCATTTTTCGCCACGGAGGGAATTCATGCGCAAATTTCTGCTTTCGCTGCTCGTGATCTGCCTTGCGGCGGGCTGCGTTCCGGCCGCGTGCGCGGACGATTCTACGTTCGCGTGGACGCTGCGCATCGCCGCAGAGGGCAGCGTGTTCGCCGACGCAATGTGCCTGCTTCAGGATGGCGGCATCTATCTGGCCGGGCGCGTCGAAGGGGACGCCGATTGCGGCGAATCGCTCGGCGGACGCGACGCGTTTGTTGCCGCCGTCAGCGCGGACGGCGAAATTCTCTGGCAAAAGCGCTTCGGCGGCTCGGAGGACGATCGCTTCACGCACGTCATCGAGGGGCTTGGCGGCGGGTGTCTCGCGCTGGGCGTTACAGAAAGCTCGGACGGCGACTGCCGCGCCGCACGCGGAATGCAGGATGCATTTCTTGCGCGCATCGACGAAAACGGCGAAACGCTCTGGACGAAATGCCTCGGCGGCAGCGCGGACGACGAGCTGCTTGCCATTTCCCTCTGGGAGGAGGGCGGCTATCTCGTCTGCGGGCGCACGAAAAGCCGCAACGGCGATCTGGGCGCCAACTACGGCGGCTGGGACGCATGGGCGATGCTTCTGTCCGAAGCAGACGGCAAGCCGCAGTGGGTCTACCGCTACGGCGAGGACGGCGACGACGGCTTCTCGCTGATTCTGCCGCAATACGACCGCTGGCTGCTTGCAGGCGAGCTGGGCGCGCCCGCGTCGGATGAAGAAGCCGCCTCATCGCAGCCCGTCGTGATCACGCTTTCCAGCAGCGGCGAAGCCATCGGCGAGCAGACGCTCGGCGGCAGCGGCACAAGCGTGCTCGTTTCGGCGCTGGAAACGGAATCCGGCTGGCTTCTTGCCGGGCAGACGAACGCCTCGTCCGCGCTGATGCCCAAGGGGCACGGCGGCATGGATCTCTGGGCGCTTCTGATGCGCCAGAACGGCACGGTCGGCTGGCAGCGCACCTATGGCGGCTCGAAGGACGAAACGCTCGTGTCCGTCATGCCGGTCTCGGCCGGCGGCTTCCTGTATCTTGCCGAAACGCAGTCCGACGACGGGCAGGTTTCCGGCGGCCACGGCGCAAAGGACGTATGGGTGGCGAAGGTTTCCGCGCAGGGCGCGCTGGAGTGGCAGCAGACCCTCGGCGGCGGGCGCGTCTCCTCCGCGGCCGGCGCGATTGAGGACGGCGCGGGCGGCTATCTCGTTGCGGGCAGCTCCGCCGCGCAGGACGGCGACATCGGCTGGCACACGTCGATGACGACAGGCTTCCTCGCGCATCTTGCGGCGAACGGCAACCTCACGCGCATGGAGCTTCTCGGCGGCGCGGAGGAATTCCACGCGGTGCAGCTTTCGCGCGGCGACGAGGGGGCGTATCTGCTGGGCGCAACGCGCCGCGCGAACACAACGGGCATCGAGGACGAAATCTGGCTGGGCAAGCTGGCGGAATAAAAAAGGCAATCTTTCCCTGAAATGAAATTGAGCTTTCCGTGCGATACTTTTTCAAAACGACGGAAAGCGGGGCGCGCGGCATGGATCAGGCGGCGGAGCGGAGAGAACGGGTTTTCAGCATTCCCAACATGATGAGCATGTTCCGCATTGTGCTCATTCCGCTTTTTGCCTCGGCGCTGGCGCGCGAGAGGACGTCCGCGGCCGTCGCGCTGATTGCGCTTTCCGCAGCGACCGACGTCATCGACGGCTGGGTCGCGCGCCGGTTCCACATGGTCACGCAGCTGGGAAAGGTGCTCGACCCGATTGCGGACAAGCTGACGCTGCTGGCGCTGGCTCTGTGCCTCGCGCTGAAGAACAGCCGCGTGTGGCCGCTCCTTTGCGTCATGGCGTTTAAGGAAGGCGCAATGCTGCTGATGTGCGTGCTGTTTCTGCGCAGAGGCGGCCGTGCGGAAAGCTCCTGCTGGTACGGCAAGGTCACCACGGCGCTGCTCTATGCGAGCATGACGCTGATGATGCTTTTCCCGAGCCTGCCGCAGCGCGCCGTTTCCGGGCTGGTGCTGTTGTGCGTCGGCTGGATGCTGCTGTGCGGCGCGCTGTACGTGCGCAAATATTGGCCGAAGTGGCAGGCGCTGCACGGCCGATGAACCGGTTTGCGAAAAAGAAATGAGGCTCG
>CAZKJW010000004.1:0-3939 GCA_964553125.1 uncultured Oscillospiraceae bacterium | reverse complement strand
GCTTTTTCTGTTCACCGAAAGTGTCGCATCAGGGCGAAGTGGCAAGAGTAGGGGCGGCCAATAAACTGTTTCACATAAAAAATCGCCCCCGTCCGGCGCATGATTCGGGAGAAATCGAAATCCGCAGGGCGGCTTTTTCAGTTTACTGAAAGTGCCGCATTCAGATAAAGAAGCAAGGTAGGTGCAGCCCATTCCCCACAAAAAATTGAATTCTCCCATCTATCGGCATGTTTCAGGAAAAGCAAAAACCCGCAAGCGTCTTTCCAGTTTTCACCAGCGCTTAACACGAAAACAGGCAGGGAATCGCTTCCCTGCCTGCTTGATTTTGCTTTTGTTTTTATTCCTCCGCGTCCGGAGCGGGCTGCTCTGCGGGCGTTTCTTCTTCCTCGGGCGTTTCCGGTTCTTCCGGCTCCGCCAGCGCGACGCTGACGACCTGCGCGCCCTCGGCGATGCGCATCAGCTTCACGCCCTGCGTGTTGCGCCCCACCGTGCGGATATCGTCCACCGGCATACGGATGATCGTGCCGTCGTCGGTGATGATCATCAGATCCATGTCCGCCGGCGCAAGCAGCTGCGCGGCGAGCGGGCCGGTTTTCTCGGTCAGCTTCATGGCAATGATGCCCTTGCCGCCGCGGCTCTGCAGGCGGTACTCCGAAATGTCGGTGCGCTTGCCGTAGCCGTTCGCGGTGATGGAAAGCACCATTGCGCCCTCCCACAGAACGGCTGCGTCAATGACGGAATCGCCCTCGGCGAGATCAACGCACTTAACGCCCATGCTCGCGCGCCCCATCTGGCGGATGTCGCTTTCATGGAAGCGGATGGCCATGCCGTTGCGCGTGCCGACGATCAGCTCATTGTTGCCGTTCGTGACGCGCACGGCGATCAGTTCATCTTCCTCGCGCAGGATGATGGCGATCAGACCGGCCTTGCGCAGGTTCTTGAACTCCTCCAGCGCCGTCTTTTTGATGACGCCGTTGCGCGTCACCATGACAAGGCTGCGCTCCTGCTCGTCGTCGGGGATCGGGATCATCGCCGTCACCTTCTCGCCGCCTTCGAGCTGCAGAAGGTTGACAATCGCGGTGCCGCGCGCAGCGCGCCCGGCTTCCGGAATCTCGTAGCACTTGATCATGTAGCACCGGCCGCGGCTGGTGAAGAACATGACGTCGTCATGGCTGCTGACCACGAACATCTGCTCAACGTAGTCTTCCTCGCGCGTGGTGTGGGCGCTTACGCCGCGCCCGCCGCGGTTCTGCGCGCGGTAGAGGCTCTTGTCGCAGCGCTAGACATAGCCGAAATGCGTCAGCGTGACGACCATGTCCTTTTCCTCGATCAGGTCTTCCGGATCGATTTCGCCTTCCATCGCCGTCAGCTCCGTGCGGCGCTCGTCGGCGTAGCGCGCGCGCACCTCGGAGATTTCGGTTTTGATGATATCCAGCACCATGCGCTCGTTCGCCAGCACCTCGGTCAGATAGGCGATGGTCGCACGGAGCTGCCTGAGTTCTTCTTCAAGCCGCTCGCGTTCCAAACCGGTCAGGCGGGCAAGACGCATATCGAGAATCGCCTGCGCCTGCTTTTCGCTGAGCGCAAAGCGCTCCATCAAAACCGGACGCGCTTCATTTGCGCTCTTGCTCGCGCGGATGATGCGCACCACTTCGTCGATGTTGTCCTGCGCGATGAGCAGACCTTCCAAGATATGGGCGCGCGCTTTGGCGCGTTCGAGGTCGTAGGCGCTGCGCCTGCGGATCACGTCCTCCTGGTGGCGGACGTAGCATTCGAGCATTTCCTTGAGGTTGAGCGTGCGCGGCTGGCCGTCCACCAGCGCGAGCATGATCGCGCCGAAGGTATCCTGAAGCTGGGTGTGCTTGTAGAGATAGTTGAGCACAACCGCCGCGTTCACGTCCTTCTTCAGCTCGATGACGATGCGCATTCCCTGCCGGTCGCTTTCGTCGCGAATATCGGAAATGCCCTCCACGCGCTTATCGCGCACCAGCTCGGCGATTTTCTCAATGAGCCGCGCCTTATTGACCATGTAGGGAATTTCCGTGACGACGATGCGGCTGCGGTTGGCCGTCATCTGCTCAATATCCGACTTGGCGCGCACAATGATGCGGCCGCGGCCGGTGGTGTATGCGTCGTAGATGCCGCCCTTGCCCAGAACAATGCCGCCGGTGGGGAAGTCCGGGCCTTTGATGAACTGCATCAGGTCGGTCACGGAGCAGTCGGGGTGGTCGATCAGGTGGATTACGCCGTCGATCACCTCGCCCATGTTGTGCGGCGGGATGTTGGTCGCCATGCCCACGGCGATGCCGTTGGAGCCGTTGACCAGCAGGTTCGGGAAACGCGCCGGCAGCACGGCCGGCTGCATGAGGGTGTTGTCGAAGTTCGGATAGAAATCGACGGTCTCCTTGTCAAGGTCGCGCACCATTTCCAGCGCGGCCTTGGACATGCGCGCCTCGGTGTAGCGCATGGCGGCGGCGCCGTCGCCGTCCACGGAGCCGAAGTTTCCCTGCCCGTCCACGAGCATCGTGCGCATGGAGAAATCCTGCGCAAGGCGCACCATCGCGTCGTAAACCGACGAATCGCCGTGCGGGTGATATTTGCCCAGCACTTCGCCGACGATACGCGCGCTCTTGCGGAAGGGCTTGTCGGGCGTCATGCCCAGTTCGTTCATTGCATAGAGAATGCGGCGATGCACAGGCTTGAGGCCGTCGCGCACGTCGGGCAGCGCGCGGTTGATGATTACCGCCATGGCATAGGAAATGAAACTCTTTTTCATTTCATGTTCCATGTCGATCGGGATAAGCCGTTCCATTCCGTCCATGAATTCAATTCCCTTCTTTACTGGCTGTTCCCCGTCAGACGTCGAGATCCACAACCATCTTGCTGTTCTCGGTGATGAACTCGCGGCGCGGCTCCACGTCGCCGCCCATCAGGAGCGACAGCGTTTCGTCCGCCGTAATCGCATCGGCGATGGTCACGCGCAGCATCGTGCGGTTTTCCGGGTTCATCGTCGTATCCCAGAGCTGCTCGGCGCTCATTTCGCCAAGGCCTTTGTATCGCTGCACCTCGGGGCGCGGCTCGGGGCCGAGATCGGCGAGCACCTTGTCGCGCTCCTCGTCGGAATAGACGTATTTTTCAAACTTGCCGCGCGAGATTTTGTACAGCGGCGGCTGCGCCGCGTAGACATATCCCTGCTCGATGAGCGGCCGCATGTAGCGGAAGAAGAACGTGAGCAGCAGAATACGGATGTGGCTGCCGTCCACGTCGGCATCCGTCATGCAGACGATGCGGTGATAGCGCAGTTTTTCCAGATTGAAATCCTGCCCCACGCCGCAGCCGAAGGCGGTGATCATGGCCTTGATTTCATCGTTGGCCAGCACGTGATCCAGCCGCGCCTTTTCGACGTTGAGGATTTTGCCGCGCAGCGGCAGAATGGCCTGAAAATGCCGGTCGCGTCCGCTCTTGGCCGAGCCTCCGGCCGAGTCGCCCTCGACCAGGAAGATTTCGCACAGGCTGGGGTCGCGCTCGGAGCAGTCGGCCAGCTTGCCGGGCAGCGCCGCCGATTCCAGCGCCGTCTTTCTGCGGGTCAGGTCGCGCGCCTTACGCGCCGCCTCCCGGGCGCGAGCCGCCTGAAGGCATTTGTCCATGACCTCGCGCGCCGCCGCCGGATTCTCCTCGAAGAACACGGACAGCTGGTCGCTGACCATCTGGTCTACCATGGCGCGCACCTCGCTGTTGCCCAGCTTGGACTTGGTCTGTCCCTCGAACTGCGGCTCCCGCAGCTTGACCGAGATGATGGCCGCGATGCCCTCGCGGATGTCTTCGCCGGTCAGGTTGGCGTCGTTCGCCCGAAGCGCGCCGCTCTTGCGGCCGTAATCGTTGACCACGCGGGTCAGCGCGCGGCGGAAGCCCTCCAGATGGGTGCCGCCCTCGGGGGTA
>CAZKJW010000003.1:46577-65765 GCA_964553125.1 uncultured Oscillospiraceae bacterium | reverse complement strand
GGCACAGCCGAGCGCCCACAAATCGGTGGCGCGCATTTCGAGCGCAAACGTCTCCTCCTACCAAGTTTCACTTTCGTCTCGATACGGCTTTCTATCAACGCAAGACATAGCTAACGAACGGCTTCGTCCTGCGTTGTTTTTATACGACCAGCATTCGTTCGGTCAGATCGCGACATGCGGCGCGCTGCGCCTCGTCGGCACAGCCGAGCGCCCACAAATCGGTGGCGCGCATTTCGAGCGCAAACGTCTCCCCGCCAATTTCGCGCAGCCGCGCGCCGCGCGTTTCCAGCGGCAGTTCGGCACGCCGTGCGACATCGTTGAGCAGCTCTTTTGCGTCGCGGCGGAAGCCGAGCAATCGCCCATACGGCGGCGTCTGCACGCGCTCGCAAAGCGATTTGTCCATGCCAATCAGCCCCTGCGTCATCGCGCGGGAAAGCCGCGCCCACGTATAGCGCTTGCATTTGGCGTTTTCAAGCGCCGCCTGACGCGAGCCGCAATCCCGCGCAGCGCGAAGCAGCCGGTTTTCAAGCCCTTCGCTCACCTCCGGAATCTGTTCGATTCCCTCTGCGCCGAGCAGTCTCAGCCGTGCAAGCGTCAGCGAATCCAGCGCGCCGCGCGCTTGATATGCGCCTTTCTCTGCCTCTCGGCGCAGCACGGCGAACGCGGCCGGCGGCATGGCTCCGGACACGCTGCGCCCCTCGCGAAACGCCTCGCGAATCGCCGTAGCGGAAGCCAACGCCCCCATGCCTGAATCGTGATACCCGCCGCCTTCGCGTCGAATCGTGACCGGCCGCACGTTCGTGCCGTTGAGCGCGCGCAAGTATTCCACTGCCAGCGTGTCGTTCGGCGGAAGAATTGCTCCGCGCGCCCGGGCGAACGACTCGCCGCGGGAAAGTCCGGCGCGAAGCGCCTGAAGATCCGGCTCTGCATTCGCGGCCGCAATCAAGGGTTCAAGCTCCCCCGTCTCGCTGCCAAAGCCAAGCCATTCAACGCCGAGCGCTGCAAGCAGCGCTGTGCCGCCGCGGGCAAAATGCGCCGCATCGCGCACGGCAAACAGCGCCGGCAGCTCAAAAACCAGATCTGCGCCGCAGCGCAGCGCCATCTCCGCGCGCGCCCATTTTGACACGAGCGCCGCTTCTCCGCGCTGTGTGAACGAACCGCTCATCGCGCAGATGATGCCGTCGCAGCCCGTAGCTTCGCGAAGCAGCCGCAAAAGCCTCGCATGGCCGTTGTGAAAGGGATCAAACTCGCAGATCACGCCAAGCAGGCGTTTTTTGTTCATCAGATTTTACGCTCCGGTTTTTGTTTTTTCGTCATGGTTTGCACTCATGGTATCATAAATTTTCCGCCGTTTCAAGAAAAGCGCGCCGTATCGATTGCAATCATTGGAAAAATCAAGTATAATATATTAGTATGGCACGAAAAGGCTGAAATCATACGAACACAATTTTCAGGGAGGTTTTTGGAATGAGCGCCATTGAAAAAATCCGTGAAAAAGCAAAGCTTGCCAATAAGCACATCGTTCTGGCTGAAGGCACTGAGCCGCGCACCGTACAGGCCGCCGCGATGATCCGCGATCAGGGAATCGCCCGCCTGACTCTTGTTGGCCCCAAGGCTGAAGTCGAAGCCAAGGCTGCCGAATTCGGTCTTTCGCTGGAAGGCATCGAAATCGCCGATCCCGCGACCGACGCGCGCACCCAGAAATACGCCGACAAGCTCTATGAGCTGCGCAAGGCCAAGGGAATGACGCCCGAACAGGCCATGGATCTCGTGACCAAGAACACCCTCTACTTCGGCACGATGATGCTGAAAATGGACGACGCTGACGGCCTCGTTGCCGGCGCCATCAACTCCACCGGAAACGTCCTGCGTCCGGCGCTGCAGATCATCAAGACTGCGCCTGGCATCTCCGTTGTTTCCTCCTGCTTCGTCATGGAAAGCCCCAAGACCGAGTATGGCGACGACGGTCTGCTCGTTTTCGGCGACTGCGCCGTGATTCCGAACCCGACGTCGGACGAGCTGGCTGCGATTGCAATCGCCAGCGCCGGCACCGCGAAGAAACTGCTCGGCATGGATCCGCGCGTTGCGATGCTCTCCTTCTCCACCAAGGGCAGCGCCAAGCATGACAACGTGACGAAGGTGCAGGAAGCCACTGCGAAGGTTCATGAGCTGGCTCCCGAGCTGAACGTGGACGGCGAGCTTCAGGCGGACGCCGCGCTGGTTCCCTCCGTTGGCGCGCTGAAAGCGCCGGGCAGCGAAGTGGCCGGTCATGCCAACGTGCTCATCTTCCCCGACCTGCAGGCCGGCAATATCGGCTATAAGCTCGTGCAGCGCTTCGGCGGCGCTTCGGCGATCGGCCCGATCATTCAGGGTCTTGCCAAGCCCGTGAACGACCTCTCCCGCGGCTGCTCCGTGCAGGACGTGGTGGACGTCGTGGCTGTCGTGGCAGTGAACGCCGCGGGCTGAGAAACGTCTTTTCGCCGCGCAGGGCGCGGCAGATTATAAACCGTCCCTGCGCGCCGCAATACACAACCCCCAAGGAGGAAACATCATGAATATTCTGGTTATCAACGCTGGCAGCTCGTCGCTGAAATATCAGCTGATCGACATGGACAACGAAAACCTGCTGGCAAAGGGCCTTGTCGAGCGCATTGGCTTTACCGGCTTTGAGGATGACAATTTTTCGCAGACGGTCGGCGGAAAGAAATTCACGCTGCGCAAAGAGCTGAAGGATCACAAAGAAGCCTTTGAGCTGGTCATTAAAGAACTGACCGATCCCGAGCACGGCGCGATTTCGGATATGAGCTCCATCGGAGCCGTCGGCCATCGCGTGCTGCACGGCGGCGCGGATTTCACCGAGTCTGTTTTGATCGAAGCGCCCGTTCTCAAGGCAATCGAGGACAACATCCCCCTCGGCCCGCTTCACAATCCCGCCAACCTCACCGGCATTCTCGCCTGCCGCGAAATCATGCCCGACGTACCGATGGTCGCCGTGTTTGACACTGCCTTCCATCAGACGATGCCCCGCAAGGCGTATCTGTACGGCGTTGACTACAAATACTACGAAGACCTGAAGGTTCGCCGCTATGGCTTCCACGGCACGAGCCACCGTTTCGTTTCGGCGGAAGTGGCCAAGATGCTCGGCCGCGACGACCTGAAGATGGTCGTTTGCCACCTGGGCAACGGTTCTTCGATGAGCGCCGTGGTTAACGGCAAGTGCGTTGATACGTCGATGGGGCTCACGCCTCTTGAGGGTCTGCTGATGGGCACCCGTTCCGGCGATCTCGACCCCGCCGTGATCGGCTTCATCGCCGAGCGTGAAAACATGTCGGCCAGCGACGTCGTGACGGCGCTCAACAAAAAGAGCGGCTTCGTCGGTCTGTCCGGCGGACTGTCCAACGACTGGCGCGACATCAACAACGCCGCTAAGGCTGGCGATGAGCGCGGTCTGCGCACCGCCGAAGTGTGGAGCTACCGCATCCGCAAGTACATCGGCGCATACGCCGCCGCCATGAACGGCCTCGACGTTGTGGTCTTCACTGCCGGCATCGGCGAAAACAGCGCGGATGCGCGAAAGTACGTGCTGACCGATTGCGACTGGCTTGGCATCAAGCTGGACGACGCGCGCAACATCGCGAACGAGACTGTGATCAGCACGGATGACAGCAAGGTGAAGGTTCTTGTCGTTCCGACCAACGAAGAACTCGCCATTGCCCGCGACACGCTGGAAATCGTTTCTGCACTGTAAAATATATCTTGACAAAGTTGCGTCCGTGAGATACAATATAACGCGGTTCGCATAAGAGGAATTGTAATGTTAGATGTTTCCAAGGCTCTCATGTTTGAGGGCGAGGAGTTCCCCTTCAGCGCGGATGTTGAGCTTCCCGAAGCTTCGCTTCTGGGCGATCCTGTCGCCTTCCCCACCCCGGCGCATCTTGTAGGCCGGTTTCAGGCGGTTGGAGAAACGGTTCACGTCTACGGTGAGATGGAATTTCAGGCGAGCGCGCGCTGCGCGTTCTGTCTCAAGGAAGCCTCCAAAGCGATGAAAACCGCTTTTGATGCGGTATTCGCGCTTGCGCCAAATCCCGATAACCCAGACCTTTACCTTTACGAAGGCAAGACGGTGGATTTATCGGACATGGCGACCGACGCGGCTGTTCTCGCTCTGCCGATGCAGTGGCGTTGCCGCCCGGATTGCAAGGGCCTCTGCCCCGTCTGCGGGGCGGACCGAAATGTGACATCGTGTTCATGCCGCCAGGATTCCGGAAAGGAAAACCCGTTTGCGGTATTGCAACAGTTGATGACCGAGGATGAAAGCGAGGTGTAACTATGGCTCTTCCGAAAGGAAAAATTTCGAAAGCGAGAAAGCATGCCCGTCGTGCAAACTGGAAAATCAGCGCTCCCAGCATCGTCAAGTGCCCGCGCTGCCAGAAGATGAAGCTCGCCCACCGTGTTTGCAAGAATTGCGGTTATTATGACGGCCGCGACGTCCTTGGCATCAGCGAGGATGGCAAGAAGAAAGACGCCTGAGTTTCATAAAGATAACCCGCCTGAAAAGGCGGGTTTTTCTTTATAACATTGTTTTCATTCCCTCACAGCGGAAGCGCCGTATTTCTTCACGAGATACTCCATGGCCATGCAATAGCCGTCAAAGCCATAGCCGGAAAATGTCTTTTCGCACGCAAGCCGGACATAGGAAATCTTCCGGAATTCTTCACGCGCGTTCACATCCGTGAGATGCACCTCGCATGCAGGGATGCTGACCGCTTTCAGCGCATCGAGAATCGCAACGCTTGTGTGCGTATAAGCAGCCGGATTGATCACGATTCCATCAACCTGCTGGTACGCCTCCTGAATCCGGTCAACAATTGCGCCCTCATGATTGGACTGGAAAATCTCCAGCTCCACGTTCAAACGCCGCGCATGGGTGTGCAGTTCATCGCACAGCGCTTCGTAGCTTTGCGCGCCGTACAGGTGCTTTTCGCGAATGCCGAGCATGTTCAGGTTCGGCCCGTTAATGATGAGCAGCTTCATAGAATCCCTCCGCAATGCGCTGCGCGACGGCTTGCAGCGCGTCATTGTTTTCAATTGTAAAATCGGATGCCGCCAAGTATTTTTCACGGCGTTCCCGCCAGAGCCGCTCCACAGCGCTTTCCGAAGCCGAAAGTGGCCTCCCGTCTCGCGGCAGCGCTTCGAGCGCGCGGCGCACGAAGCAAACCCGCCCGTTCTGCCGCATCGCCCGCACGTTCTCATCGCGCAGAATGGCGCCGCCGCCCGTTGCAATGACAGCGCCGCTGAGCTTTCCAAACGCCTGCATTGCTTGCGTCTCCATTTCGCGAAAGCGCGCTTCCCCATCGGTTTGAAAAATCTCCGGGATGGATTTGCCCGCACGCAGCGCGATTTCTTGGTCAAGGTCGATAAACCGACGGCCGAGCCGCTTCGCGGTCAGCCGGCCAAGGCTGCTTTTTCCGCATCCAGGCATCCCGACTAGGATCAGGTTCAGTGTGGAAAACTTGATCTCGCCAACAACAGTACGGTCGATTTCGGGCGGGATTTCCCGCCCCATAAAGGCTTCCTCTGCCTCTCTCGCCTGTGCTGCAAGCATTTCCAGCCCCGAAACGCACGGAACACCGCGCGCCTCTGCCTGCAAAATCAGCGCTGTTTTTTCGGGGTTGTAAACCACATCCGCGACGCCCTCAAGCGCCGGAAAATCAGCCAGATTCACCAGACACTCGCCGTTATTCGGATACATGCCCGCCGGCGACGCATTGACAATGATCTGCGCATCTCCGTGAAGCGCCGCAAGCTTGCCGTAGTTCAGCGCTCCGCTGCGCGAGACGACATGAATTTCCGCGGCATTCAGGCGCTTGAGCGCCGATGAAGCCGTCAGACTCGTGCCGCCACTGCCGAGAATGACCGCTTTCTTTCCACAAGGATCAATTTCGGCGCTACGCAGCATTTGAATGAAGCCGCCAATGTCCGTGTTGTGGCCGTAAAGCGTGCCGTCCTTGCGAACGACAAGCGTGTTCACGCAGCCCGTTTCGCGCGCGGTATCGGACAGCTCATCGCAGAAAGGCACCACGTCGCGCTTATAGGGAATCGTTACGTTCAGCCCGCAGAATTGCTTTTCCCGCAAAAAAGCAGGCAGGTTCTCAGGCGCAATTTCCTTCAGCTCATATTCTGCGTTTCCCAGCAGCGCGTGAATCTGCGGCGAATAGCTATGCCCGAGCTTCTCGCCAATGAGCGCGTATCGCATGCTTATCTCTCCTCGTACGCGCCAAGGAAAACGAAGCGTTCCGTGCGCGCTTCCAGTTCACAGATCAGCTTCACTACTTCAGCGTCGTGCAGATCGGCCTCCATGTCAAAGAAGAAGCGGAACTCAAACTCGCGACCGGGAATCGGTCGGCTTTCCAGCTTGCACAGATTGATTCCCGCAATGGCAAGCCGCGAGATGATCGCGTTGAGCGTGCCCGCTTCATGCGGAAGGCTGCACGTGATGGAGATTTTGCGCGCGCCCGGATACACTTCCAAATTGCGCGAAATGCAGATAAACCGCGTATAATTGCTTTGCGCATTGCTAACGGATTCATCCACAATTTCAAGATTGTAAAGCCCGGCGCACGCCTTTGAAGCGATGACCGCCACATCGTCGCGTTCGGTCGCCGCAGCAAACTCAGCGGCTACAGCCGTGTTTTCCATTGCGACGGCGCGGTATTCCGGGTGCGCCTGAAGATACTCGCTGCACTGACGAAGAGCCTGCTCGTGCGAAACGATTTCACGAATCGGCCCGCTTGCGCTGGCTTTGCGCATCAGGCAATGATCGATGCGCAGCTTCCGCGCACCAACGATATGGAAGGAATGCTTCTCCATCAGGTCATATACTTGCGTAACGGAACCGGCTGTGCTGTTTTCAATGGGCAGCACGCCGTATTCGCACATGCCGCGCTCCACCGCGTTGAATACGCCGTCGAAGCTATCGAAATACAGAATGTCCGGATACTCAAACAGCTTCTCGCACGCCTGCTGCGCATACGCGCCCTCCGTCCCCTGACAGGCCACCAGCGCACGATTGGGCAGTTTCTTGCCGAGATACTGCGCGCAGGCGTCGTTCAGGCGCTCGCCTAAGCTTGACCGATAGCCGGCCAGCGAAGACTGATAGCCGCAGCTCAATTCAAAGATCAGCTTATACAAATCCTTCACATAAGGAGCGTATTCATCCCCGGCCTGCGCCGTAACACGGTTCACGACGCTCCGCTCGCGCGCACGGTCGCGAATCGCCTTCCCGGTCGCTTGCTTTGCCGCGGCAACTTCTCCCACAGTTTGCATCCGCTCCACAAACAGGCGTGTAATTTCATCGTCGAGCGCATCAATTTTCTGCCTGATCTGATTCAGCTCCATTTATATTCCCCCATTCTGCTCCAAGATCATATCGCAAAGCGCAATGGCCACAGCCGCCTCAACACACGGGACGGCGCGCGGCACAATGCACGGATCGTGCCTGCCGGAAACGCTCAGCGTTTCGTTTTCTTTCCGAGAAAGAGAAACCGACGGCTGCTCCTTCGCAATGGAAGCAGTCGGTTTCAGCGCCGCGCGCACCACCAGCGGCATACCGGTTGTGATTCCGCCGAGCACGCCGCCATGACGGTTTGTTTCGGCAATGATTTTTCCATCGCTGACGCGATAAGCGTCATTGTGCTCGCTGCCGAACATCTCTGCCGCGGCAAATCCCGCGCCAAACTCTACGCCGCGCACGCCCGGAATTCCGAAAACCGCGCGCGCAACCCGGTTTTCCACGCCCTCGAACATCGGCTCGCCCAGCCCCGCCGGAATGCCGACGACGAAGCACTCGATTACACCGCCGACCGAATCGCCGCTTTCCTGCGCCTGCAGAATCGCGCAGCGCATCCGTTCTCCCGCCTGCCCATCCACGACGCAGATTTCATCCTGTGAAATCGCGTCCATATCCGGTCGCGCAAAATCAAGCGGCGCATCGGAAATCTGCGCAATCCGGCTGACACGCGCCCGCACGCGGATTCCCGTTTTTTCCAGCAGCTGCATTGCCAGCGCGCCCGCAAAGCACAGCGGCGCTGTCAGCCTGCCCGAGAATTGCCCTCCGCCGCGGATGTCGTTTGCGCCGCAGAACTTGACATACGCCGGAAAGTCCGCATGGCCGGGCCGCGGCACATCGCGCAGCTTTTCGTAATCCTGTGAGCGTGCGTCCGTGTTCTGAATGCGGATTGCAAGCGGCGCGCCGCACGTTTCGCCGCGCTCGTTCAATCCGGAAAGAATCTCAAACGCATCTGTCTCCCGGCGCGCAGTGGACGTGCTCTTTCCCGCCGGCGCGCGGCGCGCCATAAATGCGTTCACACGCTGCCAATCCGGCACGAACCCGGCAGGAAGTCCTTCAATCGCTGCGCCGATTGACGGCGAATGCGACTGCCCGAAAATCATCACGCGGAATCGGTTACCGATCAGGTTCGACACGTGCAAGCCCTCCTAACGCGTTAAAATCATCGAAGAATGCAGGATAACTCTTGCGCACTGCCTGTGCGTCTGTGATTTGAACAGGGCCTTGCGCAAACGCCGCCGCAATAGCGGCCGCCATTACAATGCGGTGATCGTTCGCTCCGTCAATCACAGCGGACCGAAAGCGGTTCCCGCCGTGAATCATCAGCCCGTCCGGAAACTCGTCCGTTGGCGTACCAAAACGCCGCAGCATTTGCGTAACGGCGGAAAGCCGGTCGCTTTCCTTTAGCCGCAGCCTCGCCGCGCCGACGATTCGCGTGTCGCCCCTATGCGCTGCAGCCGCTACGGCCAGCGCAGGGACAAGATCAGGCGTGTCTGAGACGTCGATTTCCGTACCGAGCCGCGCAAGCTGCGAGAGAATCGCACGGTCGCCCTGAACGGACGCATCGTTCATGCCCTCGCACTGAATGCGCGCGCCAAGCGTGTTGGCCGCCAGCCAGAACGCCGCCGCCGACCAATCGCCTTCCGTGCGCACGCTTCCGGGGCTCCGATAGCGCTGTCCTCCCGGTATGCGCCAGCCTTCCGGCGTGCGCTCAACGCGAATGCCAAACTCCCGCAGAGTTTGCGCGGTAATCTCGATATAAGAAGCAGATTCAAGTGGCGTCGTCAGGCGGATTGCGCTGTCCTCGCCGCAAAGCGGCAACGCGAAAAGCAAACCGGTAATGTACTGGCTGCTGATATTGCCCGCAAGCGCGTATTCCCCGCCGCAAAGCCTGCCGCTGATGTTCAGCGGAACGGCGTCGCTTTCGGCGCAAATCCCATGCGCGCGCATACATTCGATCAGCGGCGCGTTGGGGCGCATCGGAAGCCGTCCCGAGCCGATAAACGTACACGAAACGCCAAGCGCTGCTGCAACCGGCAAAAGAAACCGAAGCGTCGAGCCGCTTTCGCCGCAGTCCAGCGTCGCCTCCCGAATCGCTTTTTGCAGCGGCTCTACATGAACGCCGCAGGGCGTTTGCTCAATTCGCGCGCCGAGCGCGGAAAGACAATTGATTGTCGCAAGGATATCCTGATTGACTGCATTGCAGGAAATATCCGTCTCCGTGTCTGAAAGCGCGGCTGCAATTAAATTTCGGTGCATGACCGATTTGGAAGCCGGAATCCGGACAGCGCCCGCAAGCGGATGCGGCTGAATGGTTGCAATCATTGCGGCGCCTCCGTCATGGCAAGCCCGCGCCGGAACGCGTCTTCCAGCATGGATACGTCCGTCTCTGCAATGCGGCACGCCCCGATTCGTTCGGGAAGCACAAGCGCGATTCGCGAGCCCATGCGCTTTTTATCGGAAAGCGCCGCCTGCGCAAGCTGCTGCGCATCAAAGGGACAGCGCGTCGGCAACCCGCAGGCGCGATTCGTGCGAATGATTTCGCGGCAAATCGTTTCCTTTCCCGCAGCGCCGGCGGCAATTTCCATCCCGATTGCCACGCCCTGCCCGTGCGTGGCGGAAAACCCGGAGCATTTCTCAATCGCATGGCCGAACGTATGCCCCAGATTCAGCAGCCGGCGTTCGCCGTTATCGAACTCATCAGCGCGCACAATATCGCGCTTGATGGTCACGCTGCGCTCAATAATCTCCTCAAGGCTGTTTTTCCATGCCCCGCCCATTTGCGTAAACAGCGCCGGATCGCACAGCACGCCGTATTTGATGATTTCAGCGGCGCCGTCGCTGAGCAGGTTTTCATCCAGCGAACGAATGACATCGGTGTCGGTAACGACCAGCGAGGGCTGATGAAAGCACCCCGCCAAGTTTTTGCCAGCTTGCAGATCGACCGCCGTTTTGCCGCCGACAGAGGAATCAACAGCAGCCAGCAGCGTAGTCGGAATCTGCACAAAGCGAACCCCGCGCGCATAAACAGCTGCCGCGAATCCTGCCACGTCGCCGACAACGCCGCCTCCCAGCGCGACGATCACGTCAGAGCGCGTAAAATGGTTTTCGCCCAGAAATTCAAGTATCGCTTCCAGCGTGCTCAGCCGCTTGTTCACTTCGCCAGCCGGGAACGCGTATCGCAGCACGGAAAACCCGGCGTGCCGAAGGCTTTCTTCGGTCTGCCTGCCATACAACACGTCCACATTTTCGTCCGTAACAATCGCCGCGCAGCACGGACGAATCACACCGGAAATCAGCTCGCCCGCCCTTTCAAGCAGGCCGGAGCCAATCAAAACATCATAGGATTCGGAAGCGTTCACGTGTACTGTTCGCATGTGTGTCTCCTGCCCTTCGGCGTCGTGTCATTTCTCCAGCGATTCTTTCATTATGCGCCCTTCGCGAAGCAGCTCGCGCAACGCCTCTGCGTTTCGTTCTGCCAGCGCGTCGCGATACTGCTGCATACGCATGATAAAGTCATCGATCGACGGCGTCAACAGATCGGCATTATCAAGGAAAAGCTCCGTCCACATTTCTTCATTCAGGCGCGCTACGCGCGTCATATCCTGAAAGCTGCCCGCGGAGAATCCCTTATGCCGCGTAGAGAGCGGATTTTTCACATATGCGCCCGACACAATGTGCGCCAGCTGCGAGGTGTAGGAAATCATGCTGTCGTGCTCATCCGGCGTTGTGATGCGAACAGATTTGAAGCCGCATTCCAGAAAGAACGCCTTGGCCTGCTCGAGTGTTTCGATTTCAACATCTTTCATCGGCGTGAGAATCATGGACGCGCGTTCAAACAGCGTTGCTGTCGCATGGCTGAACCCGGAGTATTCGCGCCCCGCCATCGGATGCCCGCCGATATACGTCCACGAATAGTTTTCCGCGATTTGGCTCACCGGCTCAAAAACGCTGCGCTTGACTCCGGCGCAATCCACAACCAGCGCGTTCGGCGCGAAGCGCCCTGCGTTTTCACGGATGAACTCCACGCATTTTCCCGGATACAGCGCAACCAGCACAACATCGCACGCGCCGAGCTGATCCGGCGCAAATGCTTCGTCAATTGCGCCGCTCATCAGCGCTTTGGTGATCACATCCGGATCGATATCATATCCCCACACGGTGTGCTCAGCGTGTTTCTTGATGCTTTTCGCCAGCGAACCGCCAATCAGCCCCAATCCAACGATGCCGACCGTCATTCCCATGTTTCCTCCTTTGCGCCAAACGGCAGAATCGCGCGCACAGCGGCGCAGAGGTTTTCAAACTGCTCGGGCGTAAGCGACTGCTTGCCGTCGCACAGCGCGTGGGACGGATCGTTGTGTACCTCGATAATCAGTCCGTCCGCGCCGGCTGCCGCGGCCGCAAGCGCCATGGGATAGACCAGATCGCTGGAGCCGGTGCCGTGGCTCGGATCAACGACCACCGGCAGGTGCGTCAGCTTATGAAGCACAGGCACGGCGGAAACATCGAGCGTATTGCGCGTCGCCGTTTCAAAGGTGCGAATGCCGCGCTCACAGAGAATGACGTTTTCGTTGCCGCCGGCCATGATGTATTCCGCGCTCATCAGCAGTTCTTCAATGGTGTTGGCAAGGCCGCGCTTGAGCAGGATCGGCTTGCGTGTCTGTCCCAGCTCCTTGAGCAGTTCAAAGTTCTGCATGTTGCGCGCGCCGACCTGAATCACGTCCACGTTTTCAAAAAGCGGAAGGTGGTTGATGTCCATGATTTCCGTAATGATCGGCAGGCCGGTTTCCTTCTTTGCTTCCAGAAGGAGGTTGATGCCCTCCTCATGCAGCCCCTGAAACGCATAAGGCGAGGTTCTCGGCTTGAACGCGCCGCCGCGGAGCATATTCGCTCCAGCCGCCTTCACAGATTTTGCAACCGAGATAATCTGCTCACGGTTTTCAACCGAGCAGGGGCCGCCGATCATCATGAAATGTCCGCCGCCGATTTTGCTCTTTCCCACTTCCACAACCGTATCGTCCGTATGGAACTTTCGGTTTGCGCTCTTATACGGCTCCTGAATGCGGCGCACGGCGTCCACAACGTCAAGCGAAGCGATCAGATCAACATCCACCTTGGACGTATCGCCAATAAGGCCGATCAGGGTGTGCTGGGAGCCGACGGAAATATGCAGATCAAAGCCGCGGCTTTTGAGAAATTTCGTCAGGTTATCGACCTGTTTCTGGTTGGCGTTTTCCTTCAAAAGAATGATCATGGACGTATCCTCCTTGCTCGGGCAATAAAAAAGGCTTTACAGTGTTTTCACTGCAAAGCCGGTTTCCCGATTTCTTATCTCTGAATTTGAGATGCAGCAAAACACTCTATCGAACGCTCGATAAAGTAAAAGTAATAGTATTCCGCTGCAAAGCTGCGTTCAAGCATCGTCTTGAAACTCCTTACAAATTCAGGATGGGGCGATTATACCGCCATATTTTCTGCTTGTCAATACCGTTTTGCAAAAGATTATTGCACCGCAAACTGGCTGCGCAGACCGGCAACCGACGAAATCGGCAGCGAGAAAGTGATTGCACCGGCAGGCGTATCTGCGCCGGCCTGCATCGTAATCGCACGCATGATGTCGTTCTTCCGCTCGGCTTCAGCAACGATGAGAATCACGTCTTTCTCATCGGCAAGCGAAACGCCGAGGAACTTCTGCGCAAACTGTTTGCCCGTGCCCTTCGCGTGAAGGACAGTGCCGCCGACAGCGCCGCCCGCCCATGCGGCTTCCATCACCATTTCGGTATATCCCTCGTTGAGCACGACAACCACCAGTTCGTGATCGAATTTCATTTCGGGCTTCGCCCCATCCGGAGCAGCGTTATCCGTCAAATACGCCAAGGTTCTGCCTCCTCCCACGCTCTTGACCGGCACGGCCATAAGAATGCCGTTTCCGGGAATATCGATAAACAGTTTCAGCCGTGCGGCGCGAATGAGTTTCTTTGTTTTCTCTGCGTCGGCAACGGTCAGTATGACGGCTTTTTCTTTCTTTTCCAGCCCATGCAGCAGAAGATGCTCCTGCCGTGCTGTGCCGTGCCCGAGCAGCGTCAGGCGCATCGGCAGACCTTCCGTGAGTGTAAGCGCGTCTTCCGCCCGGTCACGATCGAGAACGATTGCGACGAAATACAGCTCCATCTCAGTCCACCTCCCACAGTTCGATGATGTCCTCGTCCGCAAAGGGTTCGGCCTTTACACCGCGCTCCGCGCGCTGCTTGAGCAGCGCAACCACGCCGGTGATCTGAATGGTAATCAGCGGCATCAGCGCAACGAGCGCGACGAGACCGAAAGCATCCGTCAGGATGTTGCCGCCGACAGCTTCGCAGGCCCCCATCGCGAAGGGCAGCATGAACGTCGCTGTCATCGGCCCGGAAGCCACGCCGCCGGAGTCGAATGCAATCGCCGTAAACATCGGCGGCACCACAAAGCTGAGCGCCAGCGAGATCACATAACCCGGGATCAGGAACCAAAGAATGGAAATGCCCGTCAGCACGCGCACCATCGCAAGCCCCATTGCAGCAGAAATGGCGATGGAAAGGCTGATGTGCATCACCTTTTCAGAAACAGCGCCCGCGCTGATTTCTTCCACCTGCTTATTCAGCACGTGTACGGCGGGTTCCGCCGAAACGATGAACCAGCCCATCAGCATTGCAACGGGAATCAGCAGCCAGCGCGTCCAGCCCGTCGCCATGCTCTGACCGAGCAGCACGCCGAGAGACGAGAAGCCGACGTTCACGCCCGTAAGGAAGATGACAAGCCCCGCATAGGTGTACAGCAGGCCGATCATGATCTTCAGGAACGGTATCTTCGGCAGCTTCAGCGCAAAGAACTGGAACAGAAGGAAAAACGCAACGATCGGCAGCAGCGCAATCGCCACTTCCTTCATATAGTCCGGAATCGCCTGCACATATCCCCTACCGAGTTCGGCCGTGTTCATCCAGCTTTGAACTTCCGTAGCGGAAATTTCAACGCCGTGTCCCTTGTAGACGAAACCCAGCAGAAGAACCGCAAGGATCGGCCCGATGGAGCAGAGCGCAACCAAGCCGAAACTATCAGCCTCCGCATTTTTGTCGCTGCGGATGGACGCAACGCCGACGCCCATCGCCATAATGAACGGCACCGTCATCGGCCCCGTCGTCACGCCGCCGGAGTCAAACGCAACGCTGAGAAAATCCGGATCCGTAAACGCGGCAAGCCCGAACACGATTCCGTAGAAAATCAGCAGCACCCATTTCAGCGGGACCGAAAAGAGAATGCGCAGCATACAGATCATCAGGAAGATGCCGACGCCCACCGAAACCGTAATGATCAGCACGGTGGTATCGATGTGCGGCACATTGGCCGCAAGCACCTGAAGATCCGGCTCGGCAATGGTGATAATCACGCCGAGAATAAAACTCAGCACAAGAATCAGCCCCAGCCGGCGCGATTTCGTCATGCGCGCACCGATATGCGTTCCAATGAGCGTCATGGAGTTTTCCGCGCCGAACGTAAACAAGCCGAGACCGAGCATCAGCATTCCCGTGCCGATCAGAAACGCAAGCATCAGATCGTTCGATACGGGCGCGATGGTAAAGCACAGCAGCGCGACTGTCGCCGCGACCGGCAATACGGACGCGACGGCTTCACGCAGCTTTTCCATGATTTGATTTCTGTGTCGCAAACCTTACCTCCATAAAAAAATAGAATGATATAGATGAATAAAAAGACAATCTACACTTTAGTATACAGGATTTCAGCCGTCTTCTCAATAAAACGAGCGTTAAGAAAATGTTAAAAAGCCATCGGCTCACAGGAGCAGCGATGGCTTTTGAGCGTATTCTATTCGGCGCCCAGCGCCGAAAAATCAGAGAATCAGCCGCACGCGAACCATTTGCGGCAGCTCGCTGAGCGCTGCAACGGCGTGCTGCGACGGTGCCTGATCCGTTTCAAGCACGGTTACCGCCCAATCGCCGCGGCCTTTGTTGGTCATGCTTTCGATGTTCAGCCCTTCGGCGGAAATGATTGCAGAAATCCTGCTGACCATACCGGGCGTGTTTGCGTGGATGCATTGCATCCGAACGCCCTCCGGATGACCGAGCGGCATCTCAGGCAAATTGACGCTATTGTGAATTGCACCGGTTTCCAGATATGCGCGCAGCTCCTCCGCCGCCATGCGGGCGCAGTTTTCTTCGCTTTCGGGCGTGGATGCGCCCAGATGCGGAATGCAGATGACGCCGGGAACGCCGAGCATGTCGTCGGTCGGGAAGTCGGTCACATAGGTGGAAAGCCGGCCATCGGCAAGTGCTTTGCGCACCGCGTCGCCGTCCACAAGCTCCGCGCGGCTGAAATTGAGCAGATGCGCGCCGCGCTTCATCTTGGAAATGGCCGCTTCATCGATCATGTGCCGCGTTTTCTCGCTGAGCGGCACATGCAGCGTAACAAAATCGCTCTGCGCAATTGTATCTTCAATGCTGTCCACGCGCTTCACCGCACGGGAAAGGCTCCATGCATGCTGCACGGAAATGAACGGATCCTCGCCCAGCACTTCCATTCCAAGCCCCTGCGCCGCAGCGTTTGCCACAAGAATTCCGATTGCGCCAAGACCGATCACGCCAAGCGTTTTTCCGCGCAGCTCAGGGCCGGCAAACTGGCTCTTTCCCTTCTCGACAAGCGCGGCAACGTTTTCCTGCCCTTTCAGCGCGGAAGCCCATCCGATTCCATCAACGACCTTACGGCCGCTGAGCAAAAGCCCGAGCAGCACAAGCTCCGCAACCGCGTTGGCGTTTGCACCGGGCGTGTTGAAAACGCATATGCCGCGTTTGGTGTATTCATCAACCGGAATGTTGTTGTATCCGGCGCCGGCGCGCGCCACAGCAAGGAGGCTGTCCGGCACAGGCAGCGTCCGCATGTCTGCGCTTCGCACGAGAATCGCGTCGGGAGCCGACGCAGAATCCGTCAGCGTATACCTTTCGGCAGGCAGCGCTTCGCCGGCGCAGTGAGAAATCTTATTCAGTGTTTGAATGACGAACATCAGCGCTTCTCCTTTCAGCACGCGGCCTCAAATTTTTTCATGAACGCAACGAGCGCCTCAACGCCCTCAACCGGCATTGCGTTATAAATGCTCGCGCGCATACCGCCGACAGAACGGTGTCCCTTGAGATTGACGAGACCTGCTGCTTTTGCTTCCTGAATGAAGCGGGCATCCGTCTCCGCGCTGCCGGTAACAAACGTAACGTTCATGCGGCTTCTGAATTCTTTCTGCGCCGTGGGCTTGAACAGTTTACTTTCATCAAGGAAATCATAGAGCATTGCAGCTTTTTCAATGTTGGTTTTCTCAATCGATTCCACGCCGCCCATGCTCTGAAGCCACTCCAAACACAGACCGCACAGATAAATCGCCCAGGTGTTCGGCGTATTGATCATGCTGCCGTTCTTCTCCTGAAGCGCCCAGTCGAGCAGCTTCGGGCATTGCGGCGCGGCATGTCCGAGAAGATCGCGCCGCACAATCAGCACGGCCACGCCGCTGGGGCCGATGTTTTTCTGCGCGCCGGCATAGATCACGCCGAAACGCGTCACATCGTAGGGCTCGGAAAGAATGTTGGAACTCATATCCGCGACGAGCGGCACTGCGCCGGTTTCCGGAAGCTCTGTGTAGCGCGTGCCGTAAATCGTGTTGTTCGTGGTGATGTGGACGTAATCCGCATCGGCGCTGAGCCGGCCTTTCCAATCCGGAACATAGGTATACCCATCCTCCCTGCTGGAGGCGACGATGTTCACGCTCGTATACTTTTTCGCTTCTTCAGCAGCGACATGGGCGAAATTCCCGCTGTCGATATAATCGGCTTTCCCCTTTATGCTCAGGTTGAGAGGCACCGCAGAAAACTCCATCGTCGCGCCGCCGTGCATGAACAGCACGGCATATTCCTCGGGGATATGCATCAGAGCGCGCAAGCGCGCCACTGCATCGTCGTAAATCGCCTGATAAGCAGGGCTGCGGTGACTCATCTCCATAACAGACATACCAGAGCTAGAACAACAGGTCATTTCCTGCTGCGCGCGCTCCAGTACGGAGAGCGGCAGCGCGGAAGGTCCGGGGGCAAAATTGAAAACACGTTCCATGGCTGCTCCTCCTTTGTTTTCAATAAAAATGCTTCAGCACTTTATTGAAAAAAATAAATTGAATGTATTATGCACGATCGCGTCAAAAAAAGCAAGAAAAAAGCGAGCTTTCGCCCGCAAAATAATTGATAAATTTATCGAAATTTCGTTTTTATAGAATTCAAGCACCGCTTCCCGGCGTAAAATCGTACAGCACGCGGCGCACCTGCGGCATCTCCTCCTGAATACGGGAAACCGTGCGCTCAATCAAATCGGAAGGAAGCCGCGCAGCCATCGCGCCGTCGCCATGGCCCTGAAGCGCGCGCAGAATCACCGCGTACTTTCCGCCAACAGTGTCCAGCATCGCATAGGCGACAGAAATCCTGCGCTCCATTCCGGCGGCCTGCAATTCATCCAGAAAAGCCGCGTCGGCCGTGCGAAGCATTTTGAGCTTTGCCGGCGTAACTTCGCCGCCCATCCGCGCCGCCAGTCCGATGGTCGGAAACGGCTGACGCTCGAGAATTTCCGCGCCAAGCCCAAGCATGTCGCCCACGCGGCGCACTTCGTCTTTGAACAGCTCGCGCAGAGGTTCGAGCACAGGCAGCGAATCCTCCTCACGCTTTGCGCTCTCATCGTTGCCGCGGCGAAGCATATCGGCCGCACCGATTCCATGCACAATGGCGCGCACGTCTGGAATCTGACGCGCTACGCGCTGAATGGCCTGACTGATTTCGCGGCTGGCAATCTGCCATTTGGCGTCCATGGTTTCCATGCCGCGCATGGTATACAGGAGACTGTCGGAAATGTCGGAGCAGAAAAAACTGAACCCCATTTCATCACGGAAGAAGCGTTCCGTGCGCGCGGCGTCGCCTTCGCGCATCAGTCCCGTATCGACAAAAATGCAATGCGCGCGTTCGCCGAGCGCCTGCCGCGTCAGCACGGCGGCCACCGTGGAATCCAGCCCGCCGCTGACGGCGCAGGCAACGCTGCCGTCCCCTACGGTCTGCCGGATATCGGCTATAGCGTGTTCGATAAAGCCTTCAAGCGTCCACCACGGCGTACATCCACAGATCTGCTGTGCAAAGTTGAGCAGAATCTGCGTGCCGTCCGGATCGTTGCGCTCAACGCGCGAGAGAAGCAGATACAGTTTCCGCGAATCGTCCGCAACAGCCGCGGGCCGTCCGTCCGCATCGGCGATTACGCTCATCCCGTCCGGCAAATCATAATTTGCCGCGCCGGAGATCCGCCGCTCGCCATCGGGAATACAGGCAAACAGGTCGCATTTTTCAAAGGCGACGGTTGCGACGCCGCTTTCAAGCGGCGTGCTTTGCGCATAGCGCTGGAGAAAGCCTTCCGCCGCAGGGCCGAGCATCAGCGTCGGGATTCCAAGCGAAACCAGCGCGTCGTAGCCGGCGGCATCCTCAAAGGCTTCGGTCAGGATCACGCCGGAGGCTTCCTCAGCCGCAAGCGTTTCAGCACTCGCATCCTGCGCGAGTACGCGACCGTAAAAATGCGCGGCGCGCAGCTGTCTTGCGGCGTTTCTGCCGGACTGCGCATGAGCGCCGAGCACCAGAATCAAATCGCGCATCACTCAAAACCTCCGTTTCGGGCGGAATTCTTTATTCTGCCGCGCCTGCGGGAAACTGCGCAATGCGGGCGCGCGTCTGACCATAGGGTATGAGCTTTATCTTTTCCGCGTGCGCTGCGTTTACACGCGGCAGAACGGG
>CAZKJW010000003.1:18094-46477 GCA_964553125.1 uncultured Oscillospiraceae bacterium | reverse complement strand
TTTGCCCATTCGCGCTCGACGACATGGAACACATCGGCGTTGACGGTCGTTTTTTCGCCGTTGACGGCGCACGTGGTGGCTTCCGCCCAAGCGGGAATGCGCAGATACAGCCGGAACCTGACCGGACGCTTCACGCGCACAGTCAGCCTGACGTTTTCGCCAAAGGTATCGCTCTTTGCAACATCCACGCGGATGGGCATACCTTCCGCAACCCACTTGACGGAGCAGGGTTCATAGCCGAACGCCGCCAGTCCGTCGCGAGCCGCCATCCACATCGCGCTTGCCGCGACAGCCAGCGCGGCGGGCGTGCCGCCCTCGCGCGGCGCAAGCTGGTTGGCCTGCTGAACGCTTCCGCAAACGTGCAGCGCATTCTGCACGATACGCTCCATCACATTGCCGCATTCCGGCGAGCCGAGCGTCCATTGCAGCGTTTCAAGCGAGCGAATCATTTCTTCTGCCGCGGCGCTCGTAACGCCGCCTGCGGGGTTCGCCCCTGCAAGAAGCGGCGAAGCGTTATAGAGACCATGCGCCGCGCCATGATATCGCATCAGCTTTTTCCATGCGGCGTGGAAAGCCGTCTCGTTTTTCATGCCGCCTTCATACAGCGCGCGCAGACCGCAAGCGCGAAGCGCTGCCGCAATCGTCTGCCCGTCAACGCGCCAATACGCGGGATTCTCCTGCGTGAGGAATTCCTTGACAGGGCGGGTCTGCGGGAACGTATGCAGAAGGCTCGTCCAGTCCGGCCCCTGCGCCCGCAGCTTATGACACAGCGTCAGAAGCGCTTTGTTTCCCGTCAGGTTGTAAAGCCACAGCGCCGCATGAACAACGTCAGCGGCATAGGCCGTTTTTTCAGCGCCCAGAGAAGGCGCTTCTTCCATTGAATCGTACAGGCGCTTGAGCGCTTCAAGCAGCGCCTGCGCAACGGAAACATCGTTCAGCGCGCCATGAACGCGCATCAATGCGCGCGCGCAGGCAAGCGTCTTTTCGTCGTCGGCATCCGCCATTATATTTTTCAGCCGGGCTACGGCTTCGTGCTGCTCCGCCTCATTTCCAAGCAAAAACGCACGGCACAGGCGTTCCTCATCGTTTCCGCCGCGTTCGGCTTTCAGCGCTTCGGCAAAAGCGCCCTGCAGACGGATTGCGCCCAGAGGAAGCGGCGCGAAGCGGTTTTCAGGCAGCGGGCTGCGGTTCCACGCGATCGGCGCGGGCATAACTTCACATCCTTTGTTTTGAATGCCATTATTGTACATCATTTCCGCAGATTTGTCTACCGATGCCGCTACTTGACAGTCGAATGCGTGGATTCTATAATGTTTGGGCACAATTTTTCCGTGCATTTCCTGAATATGACTGGAAGAGGAGAAAACGATGAGCCGTCCTCCGTTCGGTTCCGCGCTTCAAATCGGAAGCCTGAGCATCCCGTGGTACAGCCTGCTGATGATGACAGCCGTAGCGCTCGGGCTGCTTCTCGCCGCTCGGGAAGAAAAGCGGCTGCGCCTTCCGAAAGATACGGTGCTTGATTTTGCGCTGCTGGCCGTGCCGCTTGGCATCGTGTGCGCGCGCCTTTATTATGTGCTTTTCAGCTGGGGCAGCTTCAAGGAAGACCCTGTCGAGATTCTGCGCGTGTGGCACGGCGGTCTGGCGATTTACGGTGCCGTGATCGGCGGACTGATTGCCGCCGCAATCGCAACCCGCGGAAACAGAACGCGCTTTCTCACGCTTGCCGACGTATGCGCGCCTTCGCTTGCGCTGGGGCAGGCCATCGGCCGCTGGGGCAACTATGCCAACATGGAAGCCTACGGCGCGCGCGTAAGCGAATCATGGGCGCAGTTTTTTCCGCTTGCGGTTGAAATTCCGACCGTCATGCCGGACGGCTCCGTCTTCTGGTACTGGCATATGGCGACGTTCTTCTACGAATCGCTTTGGTGCGCGCTGCTGTTTGTTTTTCTCTGCCGGTTCCGTAAAAGCGCGCGCCGCTGTGGCGACGTATTCTTCGCCTATCTTGCGCTGTACTGCGCGGAAAGAACCGTTGTCGAAGGGCTGCGCGACGATAGCCTGATGCTTACCATTTCCGGCGGACAGGTTCGTTTTTCGCAGGTGCTGAGCACCGTTATGCTGATCTGGGTTGCAGCGATTTTTTTCCGGCGGCTCTGCCGCGCAAAAAAGCCGCGTGTAGCCGACTGGATGGCGTGGGCGGCGATTGTGCTGGGCGTAGCCTGCTGCTATGTCGGCGAGTTCGAGCGCAACGCTTACCAGGAGCTTTTCCGCGCAGCGCAGGTTCTGACGTGGATGCTCGTCGCGCTCGACGTGGTTTTTCTGGTTCATTACGGGCGCAACATGCGCCGTGTGGATATTTCCGTCATTACTGTTTCGGCTTTCGGCGCGTTTACGCTGCTTGTCGCACTGCTCGGCATTGGGCGTCTCGGCGCGTCCAACGCAGCGTACATTACCTTCCGGCAGATTGCCGCCATCGCGCATGTGGTTGCCGCATCCGGCTGGTTCTATCTGCGCTCAACGAGATAATATCTGCTTTGAAAAACATGCAAAAGGCGGTGCCGTGGTGCTCCGCCTTTTTGTGTGTGCCGCTTTGTTTTTTTCTGCCGCTGTCGCACCCGCAAAACCGCTGCAAAAAGGAGATCTGAAGCCGCTGTGCCGAACCGGCTGCCCGCTTCAAATCTCCCCTGCTTTATGCGATGCGGTTTACATCAGCTGCTGCTTCTGCTGCGCGAATTTCTGCTTCGCCTGCTGAACATCCTGCGGCTGTGCAGCGTTTGTCTGATACCAGCCGCGCTGCTGCATCTGCTGAAAAATCTGAAACTGGTCGTTGGCGGTTGCATCCATGTTGCTCTGCAGCACCTGACGAAGCGTGTCGCTGCTGCCTTCGCAGACGTAAGCGCCGTACACCTCCGTGATATGCTTTGCCGTGTCGAGCAGGTCGGTCATCATGCAGCGATCGTCCCACTGCGCGCACGCATTTTTGCAGGTATTCTGATTTGCCATGAATTCCGCCTCCTTACTGCTGTCCGTTCAGGAAATTGAACATCGCCTCATATCGCTGCTTGTGGTGCTCGGCCAGCGTTCCTGCCAGCGCGCGCAGCTGCGGATCTTGAAGCGATTCGGCATACGCCGCCGCTTTGTGGTTTGCAATGGCTTCATGTCCCAGCTGATCCTCAAGGATGCTCAGGTCTTTGCTTGTGAAACAGTTCTGCATGATTTTGCTCCTTTCAATCGTTATATTGTTGGGGTATAGACGAATGATTCCCTAAGGGGTGTTTTGTTATGCAGGAAACCACAGAAGAAAAGCAGCGCGCGCTGGAACGCGCGTTCCGTTCGCTTGCAGCGCGGGCACACACGGAAAAAGAAATCGTTGACAAGCTGATGCGCGCCGGTTTTTCGCAGGAAGCCATTGCCGGCGCAATGGAGACGCTCACGCGCTATCAGCTCGTGGACGATGCCGCCTACGCCGAGAACTGGGTGCAAACGCGCGCAAAGCGCGGAATCGGGCCGTACCGCCTGCGGCAGGAGCTATACCACAAGGGCATTTGCAGCGAGGAAGCGCAGTCCGCGCTGGATACGCTTGACGAGGACGACGCGCTCGATGCCGCGGCAGCCTTCGCCGCGAAGCGGCTGAAAAACGATTCCCCCGAAGAAAAGCGTCGCGCCATGCAGGCGCTTCTTCGCCGCGGATTCAGCTATGAGACGGCTCGCGCGGCTCTGGAGCGTGCCGCAGGCTCCCTTGAAGAAGAATAGATTACTTTTTTTCAGCGATTCATTGACGAAACGTTACAAAGCTGTTACAATGCAAGCATGTGTAAACAATGCCCTGAAGGAGGCTTACATTACATGAAAAGAATGTTGAAAGCGATTGCAATTCTGTTGGTCGTGCTGCTGACGGCGAGCGGCTGTTCGCTGCTTGGCGGCGAAGTGACGCCGACCGAAGCGCCTACGGAAGCGCCCACGCCTTCCCCCACGCCGACAGCCAAGCCGTACACGCCGGAGCCGACCGTAACGCCCCGGACGCTTGCCGCCGAAGTTGAGATGCCGGAAGACGGCGCCACGCCGATGCTGATTCATCCCATCGACGAGCCGACCCGCCCGCCGCTGGTTTTCAATTTCATCGACTATACTTCGCAGCAGCTGGGCGTGAAGTTCAGCATTCCCGCCTCGTGGGTTGCTTCGCAGATTGAAGGCAGCAGCAACGCGCTCGTGTTCACCGAGCCTGACTCCGAAGCGCACGAAGGCTTTGCCAGCTCCGTTACAATCGTCGTCAACACATACTCCAGCGCGCAGGACAAGAACGACGCGTCGGCGGAGCTTGACAGCGTGATTGCCCAGATCAAGGAAAGCTATCCGCAGATGACCGTTTCGGACAAGGCGGAAAACAAGCTGCTGGGCGAAACGGGCGTATACGTAACCTACCGCATCAAGATGCCGATGGGCGAAGGCGAAGCGGAACTGATGACGCGCGGCCGTATCCTGATCGTGCCGGTCAACAAGAAGCTCTATCAGGTACGCTATATCTGCCCTGCTGATTATAACTCCGATTACGAGAAAGTCTTCAAGGAAATCCGTTCCACCATCGAAGAACTCTAAAACCGAAAAAAACACGCCGTCCGGAAGAACCGATCGTTTTCCGGGCGGCTGCTTTTTGGGGCGCTTACGCGCCGGTCGAAAATCCGCTCGCATCCATTCTCCGCGCTTGCGCGATGCATTCCGGCGTGCTATAATAAAATGATTTCTTGTAATCAACTGTTTGGGAGGAAAGAAATGGCCGGCAGTTTTCTGAAAAAATTATTCGGCGATTCCAACTCGGCGGAAATCAAACGCCTTGAAAAAATCGCCGCAAAGATCGATTCTTATGAAGACGCGCATCGCAGGCTTTCCGAGGAAGAACTTCGCGGCATGACCGAAAAATTCCGTGCGCGCCTGGCCGCAGGCGAAACGCTGGACGATCTGCTCCCGGAAGCGTTCTCCGTCATGCGCGAGGCAATGGGCCGCGTGCTGGGAAAACGTCATTTTCACGTGCAGATGCTCGGCGGCATTGTGCTGCATCAGGGGCGCGTGGCTGAAATGAAAACCGGCGAGGGCAAAACGCTTGTCGCCACCCTGCCCAGCTATCTCAACGCGCTTGCAGGAAAAGGCGTGCACGTCGTTACGGTGAACGATTATCTCGCCAAATTCCAGGGCGAATGGATGGGCAAGGTGTTCCGCTATCTGGGAATGACCGTCGGCGTCATCACGCACGATCTTGACAACGAGCAGCGCCGCACCGCCTACAATGCCGATATCACCTACGGCACCAACAACGAGCTTGGCTTCGACTATCTGCGCGACAACATGGTCATCTATAAAAAAGACATGGTACAGCGCGGGCATAATTTTGCAATCATCGATGAAGCCGACTCCATTCTGATCGACGAAGCAAGAACGCCTTTGATCATTTCCGGGCAGGGCGACAAAGCGAACGATATGTACGCCCGGGCCGATCAGTTCGTCTCCCGTCTGCGCGAAGGCGAAGAAGCCGATTATACTAAAGACGAAAAAGAAAAGGGCGTTTCTCTGACCGCGCAGGGCATTGCCAAGGCCGAAAGCTATTTCGGCGTTGAAAACCTTGCGGATGTTGAAAACAGCGACCTCAACCACTACATTAACGCCGCGCTGCGCGCCAACGCGCTGATGAAGCGCGATGTGGATTACGTCGTGAAGGACGGTCAGGTCATCATCGTCGACGAGTTCACCGGCCGTTTGATGATCGGCCGCCGCTACTCCGACGGTCTGCATCAGGCAATCGAAGCCAAGGAGCATGTGACCGTTGAACGCGAAAGCAAAACGCTGGCCACGATCACGTTCCAGAACTATTTCCGCATGTACAAAAAGCTCTCCGGCATGACCGGCACGGCCAAGACGGAAGAAGAAGAATTCCGGGGCATTTACAGCCTCGACGTTGTGCAGATTCCCACGAACAAGCCGATGATCCGCAAGGATCTCAACGACATGGTCTATAAGACCCAGCGTGGCAAATACAAGGCCGTCGTCGAAGAGATCATCCAGCGGCATGCGTCCGGGCAGCCCGTCCTTGTCGGCACGGTCTCGGTTGAAAAATCCGAAATGCTCTCCCGGATGCTTGATCTGCGCGGCGTTCCGCATGAAGTGCTCAACGCCAAGCACCACGAAAAAGAAGCCGAAATCGTAGCGCAGGCCGGACATTATGGCGCTGTGACCATCGCCACCAACATGGCGGGACGCGGCACCGACATCCTCCTCGGCGGCAACCCGGAATTCCTCGCCCGCCGCGATTTGCGCAACGCCGGCGTCCCCGATGAAGTCATCGAAGAAGCAACCGGCCACGTTGAAGAGGTTTCCGAGGAAGTGCTCGCCGCACGCGGCGAATATAACCGCCTTCTGGCGGAATATTCCAAAACGACCGACGCCGAGCATGACCGCGTGGTCGCCGTCGGCGGTCTCCATATCATCGGCACCGAGCGGCATGAGAGCCGCCGCATCGACAACCAGCTGCGCGGCCGCGCCGGCCGGCAGGGCGATCCCGGATCGTCGCAGTTCTTCATCTCGCTTGAGGACGATCTTATGCGCCTGTTCGGCTCCGATCGCTTTGCAGGCATGATCGACCGTCTCGGTCTCGACGAGGATACCCCGCTCGAAGCGAAGATGCTCAGCAACCAGATCGAAAGCGCGCAGAAGCGCATTGAAGGCCGCAACTACGATATTCGCCGCCACGTCCTGCAGTATGACGACGTCATGAACCAGCAGCGCGAAGTCATCTACGGCGAACGCCGTCAGGTGCTTGAAGGCGAAGATATGCGCGCAACGATTCTGGGCATGGTCAAGAACCTGATCGGCGACAACGTGGATCATTACTGCGGCGGAACGGACGACCAGAACGTCTGGGACGTTAAGGCGCTGGGCGAATATCTCGAGCGCTACTGCGTCCCTTTCGGATGGTTTGCAGCAAACGCCGGCAGTTTCTCCAAGCGCTCTGCGCTCAAGGACGCACTGTATCAGGCCGCGGAGACGGCTTATGCGGCGCGCGAAGCCGAACTTCTTGCCGCAGGAATCGACATGCGCGAATTTGAACGCGTCGTCCTGCTCAGCTGTGTGGATCATCGCTGGATGGATCACATCGACGCGATGGACCGTCTGCGCGACGGAATCGGGCTGCGCGCCTATGGCCAGCACGATCCGGTTGTTGAGTATAAGCTTGAGGGCTTTGACATGTTCGACGACATGGTGCGCCTGATTCGCGAGGATACGCTCATCCGCCTCTATCATGCGCAGATTCGCCAGAATATTCAGCGTCAGCAGGTGGCAAAGCCTGCCGAAGCCAAGCTGGCGGGTCAGGAAAACGACAAGCCCAAGACCGTCAAGGCCGGCGTGAAGGTCGGCCGGAACGAGCCCTGCCCGTGCGGCAGTGGCAAAAAATACAAGAACTGCTGCGGGCGTGAAGCCTGAACGGCTGTTTGACAAATTTCAACGCGAAAGGAACTTCATTATGTTGGTAGAACTTGAACAGCCTCGTGCAAAGCTCAAAGCGCTCCGCGCGCGCACTGAAGAAGTCGGCACGGCGCTCGGCCTTGAAGCGCTCAACGAAGAAGCGGCCGAGCTTCAGGAAACCATGGCCGAACCGGATTTCTGGAATGACCTTGCGCGCTCCACGCGCATCAATCAGCGTTTCAAGCATGTCTCCGGCAGAATCGAACACCACAAGTCGCTCTGCGACCGCGCCGACGATATCGAAGCGATGATGGATCTCGTGGACGAAGAAGGCGATCCTTCGATGGTCGGCGAAGTTGTCGATGATCTGAACGCGCTGGAAGCCGACGTTGAAGCGCTTTCTCTGGAAACGCTGCTGCGCGGCGACTACGACGCAAACAGCGCCATTCTCTCACTCCATGCCGGCGCAGGCGGAACCGAAGCGCAGGACTGGACGCAGATGCTCTACCGCATGTACATGCACTATTGCGAGCATCACGGATTCACCGTCAAGCAGATCGATCTGCTGCTCGGCGACGAAGCCGGCATCAAGTCGGTCACATGGGAAGTGGACGGCGACAACGCCTATGGCTTCCTCCGCTCCGAAAAAGGCGTGCATCGTCTCGTGCGCATTTCGCCGTTCGACGCAAACGCACGGCGGCACACGTCGTTCACTTCGCTGGACGTATCGCCCATCATCGAAGACGACGAGTTCGTCATCAACTGGGATGAAGTGCGCATCGACACCTATCGCGCAAGCGGCGCGGGCGGTCAGCACATCAACCGTACCGACTCGGCGGTGCGCATGACGCACATTCCGACGGGCATTGTTGTGCAGTGCCAGAACGAGCGCAGCCAGATTCAGAACCGCGAAGTCTGTATCCGTATGCTCAAATCGAAGCTGCTGGAACTGCGCGAGCGTGAAAAAGAAGAAAAAATGGCCGAAATCAAGGGTGAAATGAAGAAGATCGAATGGGGCAGCCAGATCCGCTCCTACGTTTTCCAGCCCTACACCATGGTGAAGGATCACCGCACCGGCTATGAAGACGGCGACGTGGACGCCGTGATGGACGGCGAAATCGACGGCTTTGTGCGCGCCTACCTGCAAATGCAATGAGGCGCTTTTGTGCCGGTTCAGCGCTGTTTCTCCTCCTGATTGCGTGCCTATACGCCTGCATCGCCTCTTTCGCATTTGATCCGGGCGTTTATGCGCAGGAGCCGCCGTTTGATCTGATGGCGCAGGAAACTGCAGCCTATCTGCGCGGCGAGCTTGATTCGCTTTCGCCATCGCTTTTCGGGGAGCAGGAACGGCTTCACATGGAAGACGTGCGCGGGCTTTTCCGGTTTGGAAAGCGGACAGCGATTGTTTCGTGCACGCTGGGCGCGCTGTTTCTCGGCCTCGGCTGGACGGAAAGAAAGCGGCTGTGGATTGGCGCGGCTGCGTTTTCCGCCGTGCTTGCAGCGTTGGCCGTATGGGCGGCGTTTGATTTCAGCGGCTGGTTTACGGCAATGCACCGCATTGCGTTTTCAAACGACCTGTGGCTCTTTGAGCCGTCGTCGCCGCTGATTCAGATGATGCCGGAGTCCTTCTTCGTTTCCGCCGTTGCGCAAATCGGCGGGAAACTGCTCGTCTGCCTGTGCGGCGCGTTTCTCATTGGATTTTTAGCTAAAGGAAAAAAGGCATGAGCTACATGGAACTGGCCCGCTCGAAAGCGGACAATCTCATTTCGGCGCGCAATGCGCGCATACTGGCCATCGAATCCTCCTGCGACGAAACGGCGGCCGCCGTCGTTGCGGATGGGCGCACGGTGCTTTCCAATGTGATCGCATCGCAGGTAGAAACTCATGCGCTCTATGGCGGCGTTGTGCCAGAAATTGCCTCGCGCCAGCACATCGAAGCGTGCGACGCAGTGGTTCAGCGCGCGTTGGAGGAAGCAAACCTGCGCCTGTGCGATATCGACGCGATTGCCGTCACCTACGGCCCCGGCCTTGTCGGCGCGCTGCTGGTCGGCGTCAGCTGTGCGAAAGCACTTGCATACGGCGCGAATCTGCCGCTGATTCCCGTCAATCACATTGAAGGCCATATTTGCGCAAACTACATCGCGCACGCCGAGCTGGAACCGCCGTTCATCTGCCTTGTCGCAAGCGGCGGACATTCGCACGTCGTTGAAGTGACGGATTATGGCGAGTATCGCCTTCTGGGCAACACGCTGGACGATGCAGCCGGCGAGGCCTTTGATAAGGCTGCGCGCGTGCTGTCCATCCCCTATCCCGGCGGCCCGCTGCTGGATCAGCTTGCATGGGAGGGCAACCCGGATGCGCTTGCGCTTCCGAAGCCCCGGCTGGAAGGCCGATACGATTTCAGCTTCAGCGGGCTGAAAACCGCGCTCATCAATCGCGTGCATCAGCTGCATCAGTCCGGACAGGATGTGCCTGCCGCCGATATCGCCGCCTCCTTCCGCAAAGCGGTCGTCGATCAGCTGGTGAGTAAAGCGCTGCTTGCGGCGCGGGAGCACGGTGCCAAAGCGCTGGCCATTGCCGGCGGCGTGGCGGCGAACAGTCTGCTTCGTCAGGAGCTGGCAAACGGCGCGCAGAAGCTGCACATTCCCTGCTATATGCCGCCGCTGAAACTCTGCACGGACAATGCAGCCATGATTGGCAGCGCAGCGTTCTGGCAGCTGCTTCGCGGGGAATTGGCTTCTCTCGATCTGAATGCCGAGCCTGGGCTTGAACTGCCCGTATAAGCGCGAAAGCGCCCGATAAGCCTGCGACGCCTCGATTGCCGCCGCAGGCTTTGTTTTTTTCAATCTTTGCCAAATTCGATGCAATGGTTTCCTTGCCAAAATCGTTAGATGTGTGGTATACTGATTTGTCTGTGCATATGGCGATAGAAACAGAAACGCTCGGGAGGTTCTGCTGATATGGTAAGGCTGACAATTCTTGCAGTGCTGCTGCTGTTGACCGCATGGGAGTGGCGGCGCGGCACGAACAAGTTCGTCTATCTCATCTCGCTGACGGGGCTATTTATCTTCTTTTCGCTCCGCTACGGGCAGGGCACCGACTATCTCACCTATTTGAGCATTTATGCCAATGTTCAGCCGCTTTCCGCTTTCCCGAGCTATGCGGCGTTTCAGTATAATAAAATTGAAGTCGGTTTTTTCTACCTGATGAGTTTTTTCCGGATGCTGCACGCGCATTACGTGGTGTTTGTCGCCTGCGTGACGCTGTTCAGCCTCCTGATGATCGACCGTTTCCTGCGCAGATTCACAACTTTGCCCATCTTTGGTCTGACGTGCTTTTTTGCCGTTTATTCGCTCGTCTATATGGAGAGCGGCATCCGGCAGTTGATTTCTCTCAGCATCGCGCTCGGCTGGGTTTTCCCTGCATGGCAGCAGAGGCGGCGCATCTCGGCGCTGGCCGGAATTGCCGTTGCCACGCTGATGCACAATTCCGCAATCGTCATGCTGTTGGTTCTTCTCCTCAGAAAAGAAAACACCATTTTCTTCATCGATTGGAAAAAGAAAACAATCGCCATTGTGCTGGCAATCGGCGCGGCGCTTGTGTTTGTCATCAATTTTGTCAATCTGATGCCTGTGATTTCGCTGCTTCCGGCGCGTCTTGAATATACGATTTCTTCTTATTATCTTGAAAACAACCACGTCAGCATTACCGCGCTTGCCAACCGCACGCTCTTTATGGCGATCGTGTTCTTTCTCGCGCTACGCGCGAAAAATGAAATGTCCCTGCGCGAAAAATTCCTGTTCAATCTGTACATCCTTGGCTTCTGCGTCTATGTGGCGTTTATGTCCTTCGACCTGATCGCTTCCCGCACGAACGTCTATTTCCGCATTGTTGAAATTGCGCTGATTCCGGCGCTCATGGTGCGCAATCGCGATTTCGTTTCGCGCCTGCGCGTGGCGTTCCCCGCTATGCTGCTGCTGATTTCCTTCCTGTACGTCAAGGATATCTCCGCCGTGATGGATTACGCGGAGTATTATAACTCCAAGCCGTGGGAATATCCGTACATCACCATCTTCAATTCCGAGCGTTTGCTCGACGAAAAATACGTCAACATCAAAAACGCAAGCGCCATGAACGCCTACGAAACCGGCGGACTGAGCTGGGACGAATACTACAATTCGCTCCTGCGAAAACCGTCTAACCGTAGCCGTATCGTGTCTTACTGAGCCAAGAAATTCATTGACAGGTGACATATGCAAGCAGAAAACGAAGCAAATTCCAGCGTAAAATCGCTGTCCAAATCAATGCTCGTGGTGATGATGTTCACCATGGCAGCAAAAATCACGGGCTTCCTTCGCGAAACGGTGCTGGCCTCGCGTTTCGGCGTAAGCGCGATCACCGACGCGTACAAGACTGCGTTTGATATCCCGTGCATTTTCCTTTCCGTTATTGTCACGGCCATGTCTGCGACGCTGATCCCGACCTACTCCACGCAGCTGCAGCAGGGGCGCGAAAAGGCCGATCGGTTTATCCGCAACCTCTTTACAATCGGACTGGCGCTAAGCGCCGTCATTCTCGGCCTGACGCTTGCGATGCTCGACACGCTGGTCTGCCGCTTTTTCCTGCCCGGCGCAAGCAGCGAGGCGCAGCAGCTGACCATCCGCCTTTCCCGCATCATGCTGGCGATGGGCTTCTTTACCTTCCTTGCGCGCACCAGCACCGCCTATCTTCAGGCGAATTTCCGTTTTGCCGTGCCGGCCGTGTCGCAGGTGATGCTCAATCTTTCGATCATCGTTTTCATCATCATTTCCGCGGGTGAAAACATTGAGCTCGTCGCTGTCGGAACGCTCATTGGCTGGGTGCTCCAGTTTGCCGTGCAGATTCCGTCCATGTATCGCTGCGGTCTGCGGCCGAAACCGGTTTTTGATCTGAAGGATCCCGGCGTGCGCGAGGTCGCAACGCTGATGCTGCCCGTGCTCCTTTCTTCGGCGTTTGACCAGGTGTATATCGTTGTGGATCGTGCGGTTGCCTCCGCCGCAACCGGCGGCATTACGTCGCTCGATTACGGCAATCGCATCAGCACGATGGTCAGCTCAGTTTTGCTGACCTCGATTGCAACGGTACTCTACCCCACGCTCGTCAAAAATACCGAAAACCGCGAGAAGTTCAGCCGCACGCTCTCGTTCGGCGTAAACCTGAATCTTCTCATCGCCGTTCCCGCCATTTTCGCTCTGACGCTGCTTCGCGTTCCCGTAACGCGCCTGATTTACGAGCGCGGCGCGTTCACTGCGGAAAACACGCTCCTGACGAGCAGCGCTCTCGCCTGTTACAGCTGCGGCATTCTGGGCGTCGGCCTGCGCGAGATCGGCAATCGTTGCTTCTACGCCTACAAAAAAACGCGCATTCCCACAATCGTCGGCATCGTCGTCGTTTTGCTGAACGTCGTTCTCGATATCGCGCTCTACCCCGTCTGGGGCGCTGCCGGGATTGCTGCGGCTACGGCCATCAGCTCCACGATCAGCGGCGCGACACTGCTGTTCATGCTGCATAAGCAGCTGGGCGTAATCGACGTGAAGCGCCTGCTGACATGCCTGTGGAAGGTACTCGCCGCAACAGCCGCCATGTGCGCTGTGCTGCTGGCGCTTTCTTCCGTGCTGAATCTTTCCGGATCGACGGGCAAAGCGTTTGTGCTCAGCATGTTCGGCGTGATTGTCGTGGGTGTGATCGTATACGCAGTTGTGCTGCTGCTGCTGAAGACCGAGGAGCTGAAAAGCGCTTTTGACATGGTGAAAAGCAAGCTCCGGAGAAGCTGATTTTATGCGCGCTGCGCGCGTAAAGAAAACTGCGTCACTCTTTCTGTAAGGATGTGTTTTTGCTTGTCTCAGATTCAGTACCCGCTCTCCCCTGTTCCGGGCGTCCCGCTGGAAAACAGCTTCCAGATTCTGGATGATTTCGGAACGAAATGCGGGAGCGCGTCGGTTATCGAGTTTATCAATCATACGATGCTGCCGGACAGGCCGCTGAACTATTACCTGTCCATCAGCGCGCAGGACAGCCGTTCGCTGCACCTGCTTATTGGCGCGTGCTATACGCGCACGCTGGAGCTTCGCCGCAAAAACGCGCAACTTCCGGCGCGCATGTATGCGCGATGCAACCCGCAGGATCAGAATCTGCTGGCTGAGCTGTTGGACTGCGGCTTTGAAAATGATGACGCCATTGTGCGCAAGCGCCTCATTCTCTCCGAGACCGATCGGATGCCAAAGCCGCCGGTCAGCACGTCCATCGCGCCTGTGCTGCTTGAAACGCAGGAAGATTATGACGCTTTGCTTCGCCGCATCAACGCTTACAGCGTCACAGCGTACAACTATAACTGGATTGCACGCATGCAGGCGCAGCCGCATTTTTCTGCATGGGGCGTCTGGCAGGAAGACCATCTGCTTGGAGAACTGGTTCTCACGGCAAACGGCTCCGAAGGCGTCGTCGAGATGCTCTACACAAAGCCAGAGTTCCGCCATCGCGGCGTTGCCTCTGCGCTGATCGGACAGGCCGCGCAGGAGCTTTTGCGCAACGGCGTGCGCGCCCTCATCGCGGATGTGTGGCAGCGAAACGAACCTGCAACGCAGCTCTTTGAAAAAATGCACTTTGAGACCACGCAGCCGGTGCGGCTGTACCCCGGTATAAATCTATAAAACACGCAAAGGAGCGCAAGACTATGCTTCAGTTTCTTGGCTGTGGCGCTGCGTTCAACGCGGCGCTCGGTACGAACGCCGCGTTTTTTACGCATAACGGCTCGCTTTATCTGCTCGATTGCGGGGAAACCGTTTTTGAGCGTGCCAAACTCGCAGGGCTTTTGGATGATGCGAAAGAAATATACGTCGCGGTGACGCATTTTCATTCCGACCATGTCGGTTCGCTCGGCACGCTGCTCGGCTATTGCCATTTCATCCTGAAAAAGCCCGCGACGGTGATTCATCCGTCCGAGCAGCTCAAAACGCTGATGACCATGATGGGAATGCCCGAAAACCAGTATCATTGGCTTCCTGCGCTTGACGCGGACGGTGTCAGAATCCAACCCGTACCGGTCGCACACGGCGACTTGTCTGCATGGGGTTTTGAAGTCACATGCGGCAATGAAACAGTTTTCTACAGCGGCGATGCTTCGGCGCTTCCCCCCGCGCTCGTTGCCAATTTGGCTTCAGGGCGCGTTTCCCGCGCATACCTCGATGCGTGCGACGCCCCCAGTAGCGCGCTTCACATGACGATTTGCGGCTTGCAGGAGCAGGTTCCTTCCTCGCTTCGCGAGAAAATCACGCTCATGCACCTCAACCGCGATTATACTGCTTTTGCCAAAGCGCAGGGTTTTGGCTGCGCGACGGATCTGCTGCTCAAAGGAGTGAACAATCATGCAGAATTTTGACCTGTATAACCCGACATATTTTGCCTTCGGACGCGATACGCAGAAGCGTGTCGGCGAACTGACCCGCCGTTTTGGCGGCACCCGTGTGCTGATTCACTATGGCGGCGGATCTGTGGTGCGCTCCGGGCTGCTGGATGAGGTCAAAAAATCGCTCGATGAAGCAGGCGTGGCCTACACGCTGCTCGGCGGCGTGCGTCCCAACCCGCGAAGCGGACTGGTCTATGAAGGCATCGAAATCTGCAAGCGCGAAAAGATCGATTTCATTCTGGGCGTTGGCGGCGGCAGCGCTATCGATTCCGGAAAAGCAATTGCCGCTGGCGCGGTGTATGACGGCGATTTCTGGGATATCTGGTCCGGAAAGGTTCCATATGCAAACGCGCTCCCTCACGGCTGCGTGCTGACGCTTCCGGCAACCGGCTCCGAAGGCTCGAACTCTGCGGTTGTCACAAACGAAGCGCTGATGCTCAAGCGCGGCACGCGCAGCGATTTCAATCGCCCGCGCTTTGCAATTCTCAACCCCGAAACCACCTTCACGCTGCCTGCATGGCAGACGGCCTGCGGCGTTGCGGATATCATGGCGCACATCATCGAGCGTTATTTCACCAACACGACTGACGTTGACGTAACGGATCGCCTGTGCGAAAGCGTTTTGCAGACGGTGATCAAATACGGCCCGATCTGCCTTTCTGAGCCGGACAACTATGACGCGCGCGCGGCCATCATGTGGGCGGGAACGCTTGCTCATAATGGTCAGCTGGGCGTTGGCCGCCAGGAGGATTGGGCGTCTCATGCGCTTGGACACGAGCTTTCCGCAAAATACGACGCGACGCACGGCGCGACGCTTTCCGTTATCATTCCCCACTGGTTGCGTTACACGCTTGCCGGCCATGAAATGCGCATGGCTGAGTTCGCGGTTCGTGTCTGGGGGTGTCAGATGGATTTCGAGCACCCGGAACGCACCGCGCTGGAAGGCATCGCCCGCCTTTCCGCATTCTGGAAGAGCCTCGGGCTTCCGCTGACGTTTGCTGAGCTTGGTGCAAAAGAAGAAGACATTCCTGAGCTGACGCGCAAATGCAAATGCGGCGCAGACGGAACGGTCGGAAATTTCATGAAGCTGACGAAGAACGACGTAGAAACGATTTACCGCGCCTGCTGCGAGTAAATTCAAATCATAAAAAACACGCCGCCGGATTTGCGCTTTAAGCGTAACCCGGCGGCGTTATTGTTCTTGTTGCTTCTTTTAAGTGACAACCGTGTTCATGATCCCCATGCTATGCGCGAGTGATTCCAATGCGCGCATTTCGTCGTCCGTCGGGCTTCTGAACCAGCGGTATTTTTCCTGCACGCCGTTCTGGCGGAAACGGATCAGCTTATACCGCACGTCGGTGCGGTTCGCTTGCAGAAGCGTCTGGCAGACGTTTCGCACGGTTTCTTCCGCATTCATGCGGTCAGGAACGACGACTGTGCGGACTTCTTCCAGCTTTTCCTGTTGCGCAAGAAACAGCAGATTGGCGCGCACCGTTTCCCCGGAAAAGCGCGTCAGCGCGCTGTGTTCCGCCTCGTCCCATGCCTTGACGTCCAGCATAACGCCGTCCACGGCGTCAAGCAGCGCCCGATCCTGCGAAAAATCCAGCCAGCCATTGCTGTCCAGCAGCACGTTCAGCCCATCGCGCTGAATCTCCGGCGCGATTGCAAGCAGAAACTCGCGCTGAAGCGTACACTCACCGCCTGAAAACGTAACCCCGCGAATAAACGGTTCGTTTTTCCGGATCTCGCGCAGCACTTCGGAAGGCTCCATCCATCGGATGCGCGGCGAACTGAGATTGGGACAAACGCGGATGCACGTATCGCACAGCGTGCATTTCGCGTAATCATAGACGATTCCGTCATCCGTCTTTGTCAGCGCGCCTGCGGGGCAAGCCGCCGCGCATTTGCCGCACCCGACGCACATCTGCATGGTTTCCGGGTTATGGCAATATTCACAGCGGAACGTACACCCCTGAAAGAACACCGCCGTGCGGTTTCCCGGCCCGTCCACAGAGCTGAACGGAATGATTTTGTTGACGGGCGCGCACATCAGCGAATCCTTCTGTCAAAGGCCTTGCAGTTTTTCTTTGCGCCAAGCCCAAGGCCGGTCGTATTCTGGCGGACGTTTTCACCGTGATCGAGCTTTTCCACCTCGGAACGCTTCACAAGGTAGCCCGTCACGCGGATGACGTCGCTGTCGGACGAATAGAACGACAGATAGCGGATGTTCATGCGCATCGCCCCGCGAATGATATCGAGAATATAGCTGGGGTTGCGGTGTACCGTCACATCCACCGGGAAAATATCACCCGTTCCGGACGGGAAATACTTATGGAACAGGCTGATATTCTTGAGGTGATCAATCAGGTTCTCCGGCTCCTCGCCGACAGGGATGCGCGTGCCCGGGCTGCAGTCATGGTCGCTTGCAATGCCCACCTGCGCATGCAGCAGGAAATGCCCGCCCGTCGCTTCGCAGTAGGGATTGAAATGATTGTTGTTGAACGCATGAATCTGCTCCATGATCGCTACGGCAAGCCGGTCCGCCTCCTCGCACGAGCCGAAACGACCCTGCTTTCCTTCAAGCTCCAGCAGCCGGTTCACGCATTCAGCCATGCCGACCAGACCAAACATCGCCGTAAAGTTACGGCGGTCGATCAGCCCTTCGCGCACAAGGAAGCTGCTGTCAAAGAAGCCGCTTTCCTCCACAAGGAATTTGATGCGCGCATCCATGTAGCGGGCCATCACGTCCATCACGTGCGGCAGCCAATTCTCCGTAAAATCGGAAAGGCTCGTCGCCTTCTTGGCGATGTTATCCAGCCGCAAGCGGCTGAGCGTATAGGATCCGCCGCCCTTGAGCAGCCCGTTATAGCAGCTTGCAATGCAGTAATTGTCCCCCAGCTCCGCGCGGAACATCGCATCATTGGCAAAGCTCGGCTTCGCGCATTTCAGCGCGCACTCGATGCCTTCCAGCAGGAAATCGTCAGGCGTGTCTTCCGAAACGCGCATGGAGATGTTCGGCACGGCGTCCTGAAGCTCGGCTTCCACCTGCATCAGCAGCCGACCCACGCGCGTGGCCTTCGGGCCGATATCACCATGGCAGAAGGAATCGAGGATGGTGCGGTCAATCTGTGTCATGAACAGCCGCAGCGCTTTTTTCACGGTGGCATCGTCCAGCCCTTCAGCGAACGGTTCAAGCAGCGTATCAAGATCGCCGATATAGACGGGATAGTTGGTGATGCTCGGCACGTTATGATAGAGGATCAGCAGATTGCTCAGCGCTTCAAAAAGATCGCGCGGCGGGTCGAGCTGGAGAAACTCGCTCCCCTGCTTGAGGAACTTCGGATAGTCCGGCGTGATATAGCGCGGCCGGTAAGGCGCTTCGCCCTCGTAGAGGTTGCAGAAGCACTGCGTCGCAATGTCCGTGCGCAGCAGCTCGTCAATATCCTCCGGTTCGTCCAGAACCTTCATGAAATTTTCCGCATGGCGCGCAAGCGCGGTTACCTTCTGCTCATGCGTCAGCGTCTGATTTTTTATCGTTTCCAGAATCGCAGCGCGGCGGGATTCTACTTCTTCCATGGACATGTTCCGCATAGGCCGTTCTCCTTTTTCGTGTGATGATACATTATGATTATACCACACATGAAGCAGAATGATAACGCTGCGAAGAAAATTTTGTGAAAAGTCAAATACGATAAAAAATAAATTATTTTTATGAAAATTCTCGCCAAATCGTTATTTGTGGTATATAATAGGTCTGAAAGGATGTGTTCCCATGCGCGTACAAAACAAGCTCCTGCTCGCAACACTTGCGCTGGTGCTCGCGCTCATTCTTGCGACCGGGATGGCTTTTTATCATTATAGCGAGTCTGTCAGTTTAGAGCGCACGCGCACGCAGATGCAGGCGCTGGCCGGAACGATTTCGCTCCAGCTGGAAACGCGCATCCAGCAGATGGACAACGCGCTGCTGTTCCTGATTTCCGAGCCTGATTTCCTTTCGGCAATTTCCTATTACACCATGTCCGGCAGCGAGGAAGAAGACAATCAGCTGCTGATATACCGCAACGCCGCAATCATCCGCCGGACAATCAAAGGCTACGCCATCAGCAAGAACTTCTATCGCGCAGTGCTTTTTACCTCGCGCGGCGACTATTTCGACAGCTTGCCTGAAAACATGGCGTTTACGCGAGAAAGCGTGCTGGAAACCATGTCCGGGCTAACATGGCTGGAACAGGCGGGCGCGCAGTGGGGACGGATGCTGCTGCTCTTCCCGCACGAAAACGTATGGGAAGAAGAACGAACCACCGTGTACAGCGTCGCGCGCGCAATGCCCACAATGTCCGGCATGACATGCTACATCGAAATCCAGAATAAAATGGACGAGCTTGATGAGATCCTTTATGCGCCTGCGCTTTCCGACATGCGGGTGGAGGTCGTGTCCGACAGCGGTGAAATATTCTATGCCTCAGACCGTTCGCTGCCGTCCGGAGACGATATCCAAATTGCTTCCTCCTCCAACGCATACGGCTTGACCGTGCGCATCAGCCAGACCCGCGAAGCCGCGCTGGCCGTCATAAAGCCCGTGCGAATGCAGATGACAACGCTATGCCTTGTAGCTTTCGTTGTTTCGGCAGCGTATCTGTATTTTGCATCGCGCCGCCTCACCCAGCCGATTCGCGCCATTCGCCAAACGATGGAACAGACGGCGCTGGAATCGCTCGACAGGCCGCATCTTCCGTCCGGCGGCGACGAGCTGAAAGCGCTGAGCAAAGCGTTCGGCAATCTGTGCGAGCGGTTGAAGCTATCCATGGACGCGCAGATGCGCGCACAGGAACGGGAGGCGCGCGCACGGCTGGACGCGCTACAGGCGCAGGTCGATCCGCATTTTCTGTATAACACGCTCAACGTGATCGCCGGACGTGCCATGACAATCGGCGATGAAAAGATCGTCAATACATGCGAGGAAATCGCCGCCATGCTCCGATACAGCGCCGACACGCGCGAGCGGCAGGCGACCATCAGCCGCGAAGCGGCGCATTTAACAACCTACCTTGCGCTGATGAAAAAGCGCTATCGTCAGAAGCTGGAATACACCGTGGAGATTGCTCCCGAAATTGCGGAGCAGCCGATGCCGAAGCTGGTCTTGCAGCAGTTCTCGGAAAACGCAATCCGGCACGGTCTGGCGCAGACGGGGCGCAGCCTCTGCTTCACCCTCAAGGGCTATGCAGCGGACGGGCGCTGGATTATTGATATCGCCGACAACGGCGTCGGTTTCGCGCCCGACGTTCTCGAAAAGCTGCGCGCGACGCTTCGCGAGGACGGCATGCCGCAGGAGGGGCTTTCCATCGGCGGCATGGGCATTGCAAACACGTATGGAAGGCTGCGCGCATTTTATGGCGCTGCTTTTGAAATGACGCTTTCCAACGCGGAGACAGGCGCGCGCATTACGCTCAGCGCGCCGCTTCGCCCGATTGAAAAGGAGGGAAAACCATGCGCGTGATGATCGTGGAAGACGAGCCTGCATCAGCGGAATACATTGCCGCAATTCTCGCACGCTATGCGCCGGAGGCAGAGGTCTGCTGCATCGCCGAAAACGGAGAGGAAGCGCTTGAACACATGGAAGAAGCGCATCCGGACGTCGTGATCACGGACGTTGCAATGCCGCGTATGGACGGGCTTGCGCTGACGGCGCAGCTAAAAAAGCAATGGCCGCGCACGCGCGTCATCATCGTCAGCGGGTATCAGGAGTTTGAATATGCGCGCACCGCGCTGCGGCACGGCGTCGCCGATTATCTGCTCAAGCCGGTCAGCCCGCAGGAACTGACGCGCTGCCTGCGCGCAGTATCCGCATGGCATGAGGATGCGCCGGTTTCTGCCGCGCAGGGCGCGGAAAATCCTAAATCGGAGACCTCATTCACTCCGCTGGAAAACTATGTTGCCACTCACCTTTCTCAGGGAATCACACTCTCCAAGCTCTGCCGCGAGTGCAGCGTCAGCCAGACGACGGCAAACCGGATTTTCAGAAAGCACACCGGAATGAGCTTTCTGGAATATCTGACGCTCAAACGCATTGAACGGGCGCAGGAGCTTCTGCGCAAGCACCCCGATTCACTCATCAAAAGCGTGGCTGTGGAGTGTGGTTTTTCCGATCCGCTGTATTTCAGCAAGGTGTTCAAGAACGCCGTCGGCTGCTCCCCCACTGAATTTGCAGCGCGTCATGAATGAACGAATTTTCCATAAAGCAGGTTGATGTTTCCATTTATAACATGTGATTTTTCAATATAATTAACAGTATCAGAAAATCTTTTTCAGAAAGGGGTTCTCGTAAATGAAGAAACTGTTCGCTCTCCTGCTGATCGTCTGCATGTGCTTCTCCTTCAGCGCCGTTGCCGAAGAAAAAGTCCTCACGCTGATGATTGACAACGTCACCAGTTCTGCCGGCATCGAAGCCGCTGCGAAGTGGATCGAAGAAGCTCACGGCATCCGGCTGGATATTCTCCAGCGTCCGGGCGGAGCGGAAGGCGAAAACTATGTCCGCACGCTGCTGGCCGCCGGCGAAATGGCCGACCTGTGCTACTTCAACTCCGGCGCCCTTCTCCCGACGCTCAACCCCGCCGAGTATTTCGTTGACCTGACCGGCGACGAGCTGATCGCCAACGTCAGCGAAAGCTACTATCCCTGCGTTTCCGTCGATGGCAAGGTGTACGGCATTCCGTCCGGCTCCTCCTTCTGCGGCGGCTGGCTGTACAACAAGGCCGTTTACGCGGAACTCGGGCTGGAAGTTCCCCACACTTGGGAAGAACTGATGGCCAACTGCGAGAAGATCAAGGAAGCCGGCAAGACGGCCGTGATCGCCTCCTTTGGCGACGACTGGACCAGCCAGCTGGTTCTTCTGGCCGACTACTACAATGTCGAATCCGGCAACCCGAACTTTGCCGCCGACTTCGACGCCAACAAGGTCAAGTACGCCACCGATCCCTCCGGCCTGAAATCCTTCCAGAAGATGGAAGAAATCTTCCAGAAGGGCTTCATGAACGCGGACTACAACACCAACACCTACGACTACGCGCTTGAAATGCTGGTCAATGGCGACGGCGTGCATTATCCGATGCTCACCAACGCGCTCACCAACATCTACAGCAACTACGGCCAGGAAGCCGTCGATAACATCGGCGTGTTCGGTCAGCCCGGCGACGACGCCGAAAACCACGGCATCACCGTCTGGATGCCCAACGCCATCTACATCTTCAAGAACGGTTCCAACGTTGAGCTTGCCAAGGAATGGTGCTCCTACTTCCTCAGCCCTGAAGGCATCGTTGCGTATGCCGCCGCGTCCAAGCCGGAAGGCCCGTTCGTTGTCAACGGCGTTGAGCTGACCGACGTATATGCCGGCGTTCAGGACATGATGTCCTATTTCGCCGAGGGCAAGACCACTGCGGCGCTCGAGTTCGTCTCCTCCGTCAAGGGCCCGAACTCCCCGCAGATCTGCATCGAGTGCCTCAGCGGCCTGCGCAGCGCGGAAGAAGCTGCCGCCGAATACGACGCTGACGCCGAGAAGCAGGCCAAGCAGCTTGGCCTCGAAGGCTGGTAATCTGATTTCGCATCAAAAAACGGGGCCGGTTCATCCGGCCCCATTTCAAAATCCGGATGTTCCCATGCGCAAAGGAGGGAGCTCTCCATTGACCAGAGCCATGAAAAAACTCTACTCCCCGTGGTTTCTCGTTCCTGTCGGCGTGATTTTCTTCGTGCTGTTCCTGCTGCCTACGCTGATGAGCTTCTTTTTCAGCATGACGACATGGACGCTGACCGACTGGACGTTTACGGGGTTTGAAAACCTACGGATGTTCTTCCGCGAAATCTCGCTGCGTATCAGCTTCAAAAACACGCTGATTTATTCCGTTCTCACCTGCGGATTCAAGGTCGTTCTCGGTCTTGTTTTCGGCGCGATTCTCTCTTCCAACATGCTCAAAACGCGCCATATCCTCCGCTCCATCCTGTTTTTCCCCAACCTGATTTCCACGCTTGCGGTAGGTCTCACGTTCAAATCGCTGATGCATCCTACGCGCGGCCTGATCAACAACATGCTCAAGGTGATCGGCATCACCGGCCCGGACTGGCTGGGCAATCATAACATCGCGCTTTATTCCATCATCGGTATCGACGTCTGGAAGGGCGTTGGCATCGCGACGGTCATTTATATATCGGGCATTCTTTCCATCCCGGAACAGTATTACGAGGCGCTTTCCATCGACGGCGGCAATACGTGGGATAAGTTCATCCACATTACGGTTCCGCTTTCCCGCTCTGCACGCAACTCGGTCATCATCCTTGCGTTCATCGGCGGTATGCGCACGTTCGATCTGGTTTGGGTTACTACAAAAGGCGGGCCCGGCTTCTACACCGATCTGCTCGCTTCCGTAATCTACAAGCAATACTGCGCCGGATATTATGGTCTGGCCACGCTCGGAAACGTGCTGATGCTCCTGCTGATCTGTGCATTGGCGTATCCGCTGTATTTCTACATCACTCGCAAGGAGGTGGACTTGTGAGCCGTTCTCATAAGGCGCATGGCGCCAATGGACAACGCCGTCCATTCTACTTTAACTTTTTCGAGCTGATCGGGATGCTGCTGGCTTTTTTCCTCTACATCATCCCCTTCTATTTCGTCATCATCAACTCCTTCAAGACGAAACGCGAGGCCGGTCTGATGAACATCTCTTGGCCGACCACCTTCCAGATCGTTGAGAATTATCGCACGGTTATCACCAACAACCGCTCAGCGCTGCTGGTTGCGTTCAAGAATTCCATCTTGATCACCGCGCTCTCGCTCCTGGTCATGATTATCGTCTGCTCAATGGCCGGCTTTGTGCTTCAGCGCCGGCGCGATAAGGTTGCCACAATCTCAAACTTTGTCCTCCTGACCGGTTTGATGATTCCGCCCGCCATCGTCCCGACCATCTGGGTCATGAAAGCAATCGGCATTTACAAGACCATTCACGGCATGGTGCTCATTGAGGTCGCGCTGAACTGCTCGTTCTCCTGCATCCTCTATCGCGGCTTCATGGGCTCGATTCCCTGCGAAATCGACGAAGCGGCCGTAATCGACGGCTGCGGCCCTCTGGGACTGTATACGCGCATTATCATGCCGCTGCTCAAGCCGGTTACGGCGACGATTATCGTCCTGTCCACCATCAATATCTTCAACGATTTTGTGAACCCCATGTATTTTCTCCCCGGCACGCGCAACATCACCGTCCAGCAGACGCTGTATAATTACAGCGGTCAGTACGCAAACGAGTATAACCTGCTCTTTGCCGACGTGATGCTGATCACGATCCCCCCGCTCATTCTCTTCATCTTCTTCAACAAACAGATCGTATCCGGCATGGTGGCCGGTGCCATCAAGGGGTAATGGATCGTCCTGCTTCGGCGTTGACGCCAAACGCCGGCGGACGCTATAATGGTCATAGAAGAATCGTGAAAGGAACGAACGCACAATGAAAGTTTTCCGTTTGCGCTGCGATTATATGGAGAACCCCATCGGCTTCGATTTCGTGCGGCCGCAGCTCGGCTGGACGGTCGAAGCAGAAGGATGCAACAAGCGCCAAAGCGCCTATCGCATTCAAGTTGCCGCAACGCCGCAGTTCGACCCGCTTGTTTTTGACAGCGGTAAAACGCTGTCCGATCAGAGCGTTGCCGTCCGGCTGGAAACGCCGCTTGCGCCCTGCACGCGTTATTACTGGCGCGTCATGGTGTGGGATGAAAGCGACGCCTCCTCCGACTGGAGCGACGCGGCTTTCTTTGAAACGGCGCGCTATGGCGCGGAATGGAAAGCCGACTGGATCGGCTGGGACAAAGAGTTCCCGCAGCTGCGCCGCGATTTTACGATTGAAAAGCCGCTGCGCGCCGCGCGCGCTTATGTCTGCGGCGTTGGACTTTACAAGTTCTTCGTCAATGGCGAAAAGGCCGGGAACGAATACCTGACCCCCGGCTTCAACGCATACGACAGCTGGCTGCAGTATCAGACATACGACATCACCGCGCAGCTGCACGAAGGCGCAAACGCCATCGGCGCATGGCTGGGCAACGGATACTATAAGGGCCGTGTCAACTGGCCTGAAGTCGGGCATCGCGACAAAATTTACGGCGACAAGCTCGCTCTCATCGCCGAAATCGTTCTCGACTACGCAGACGGCACGCAGGAAACCATCGTCACCGACACAAGCTGGAAGGCGACGAAAAGCCCGCTTCTCCGCACGGAAATCTATGACGGCGAGGTGTTCGACGCCCGCCTCTACGACCGTAGCTGGTGCCTTCCGGAAACGGACTGCTCCGCATGGGAATCCGTGCAGCTCGTCGCGCTGAAAAAAGAGCTTCTCCATGCGCGCAAGAGCGTTCCGGTCGTTGCGCACGAGGCGCGCCCGGTTGTCGAAAAAATCGTTACGCCGCTTGGCGAGCAGGTGCTCGACTTCGGGCAGAATGCCGCCGGCTTTGTTCGGCTGCACGCGCATGCCCCTGCCGGAACGGAGATCCTCCTTCAGTTCGGCGAAGCGCTTGACAACAAGGGCAACTTCTATCGCGACAACATGCGCACCGCGCTTGCAGAAATGCGTTATATCTGCGATGGAGAAGATGCGGTTTACGAGCCGAGCTTCACCTTCTTCGGGTTCCGCTATTGCCGCGTCAGCGGCCTTGAAAACGTCGAGCCCGGTGATTTTGAACAGGTCATCCTCCACTCGACCGTGGAGCGCACCGGCACGTTTGAGTGTTCGGATCCGCGCGTGAACCGGCTTTTCCTCAACGCGCTTTGGGGACAGCGTTCCAACTTTGTCGATACGCCGACCGATTGCCCACAGCGTGACGAGCGCATGGGCTGGACCGGCGACGCGCAGGTGTTCTGCCCCACGGCTGTAATGAACACCGACTGCGATGCGTTCTACCACAAATATCTCTACGACCTTGCCATTGAGCAGAAGCGCGAAGGCTTTGTGCCCGTCGTCATTCCGTTCATTCTGCGTGGAACCGGCTATTGGGACTTCACTACAACCGGTTGGGGCGACGCGGCGACGCTCATGCCGTGGTATCTCTACCTGTATTACGGCGATCGTGCAATCCTCGAGGAACAGTACGAGAGCATGAAGGCATGGGTCGAGTTCATGCGCTCGCAGGATACGGAAGGCAAAAATCTGTATGGCGGCTTCCATATCGGCGACTGGGTTGCGCAGGATACGCGCGATCCGCACAACTTCTTCGGCCTGACGCCGACCGGGTTGCTTGCCACGGCGTATTACGCACTTTCCACGGAAATTCTGTCGAAGGCCGCGGTGATCACCGGTCATGCCGCCGATGCGGCGGAATATGCGCTGCTGGCCGAGAAAATCCGTGAAGCATTCCGCAAGGAATATGTCAGCCCCTCCGGGCGCGTTGTCGGCGAAACGCAGACGGCGCATGTCATCGCGCTCTACATGCACATGCTGACCGAAGCGCAGCGTCCCGTTGCGACGAAGCATCTTGCCGAGCGCATCCGCGAGGACAAAATGCATCTCTCCTGCGGCTTCCTTGGCACGCCCTACCTCTGCCCCGCGCTTTCCGAATGCGGGCTGAACGAGTACGCTTACGCGCTTTTGCTTCAGACGGGATGCCCGAGCTGGCTGTACGAAGTGGAGATGGGCGCTACGACCATCTGGGAACGCTGGAATTCCGTGCATGAAGACGGCACGTTCGGCCCGGTTGTCATGAATAGCCTGAACCATTATGCGTTCGGTGCCGTGTGCGAATGGCTGTACCGTTATGCGGCGGGCATCAACCCCGTCGAAGATGCGCCCGGGTTCAAACGCGCACGCATTCAGCCGATGGTGAACGACATGCTTCAGCATGCAAAAGCCGAAATTCGTACGCAGTACGGGCTGCTGCGCTGCGGATGGCAGCTCGAAGGCAAGCGGATCTGCGTTGAAGTGGAAATTCCCTTCAACACGCAAGCCGAGATCATCCTGCCCGACTGTATCGGTGGCGTGACCGAAAACGGCGAAGCCGTGCAGGGAACCACGTTCACGCGCGGCAGCGGCGTCTGGAAATACGAATACGAGCCGACATTTGAGACAATTTCCAAACGCGTTGTATTCCCGAAAGTTCCGAAGTTCTGACAGTTTTTCAAAGGATTTGCGGCCGGCATGGAGAAATATCTATGTCGGCCCTATTCTTTTACGAAGGAGGCGGTTTCTCAATGAAACGCCGCTTTTTCATTTTTTTGCTTTTGCTTGCGTTGGCGGTTCCTTCGGGCTTTGCGCTGGCGGCCAACCGCGTGACAAACATCGATATCGATGTTCTTCTTGAGGAGGATGGCTCGGCGCTGATCACGCAGGTGTGGCGCGGCCGTTTTTCCGAAGGCACAGAGTGTTATATTCCGCTCAACGACTCTGGATATCTCGCCGTTGAAAACCTTGCCGTCTATTCCGGCACGGATGAAACGAGAACGGCATTTGAAACGCTTTCCGGCTGGGACGTCGATGCCGATTTCGATGAGAAAGCCTATCGCTGCGGTGTGAATCGCACGGACAACGGCTATGAGCTTTGCTGGGGCATTTCCGAATACGGCGAGCAAACCTATACCATCCAATATACGGTGCAAAATCTTGTGCGCGCGTTTGTCGAAGCCGACGGTTTCAATTTTATGTTTGTCAACCGCGGCATGAACACGACGCCCACGGACGTGAGCGTATGGATTGAAACAACAAACGCGGCGCTTTCCACCGATAACAGCGCCGTATGGACGTTCGGTTTTGACGGCGAGGTGCAGTTTGAGGAAGGCGGCATCGCCGCTTGGACGAACAAGCCGCTTTCCGGCGACAATTCCGTGATTCTCATGCTGGAAATGAACCCCGGAATCCTCTCGCCCCGGATTCGCGAAAACGGCAGCTTTGAAGAAATTGTCAAAGAGCCTGCCATGAAGGGCAGCGATTACGGCGATGATTCCGATTCGGCTGGCGCCATCATTGCTGCTTCGGTTTCTGGCATTGTTCTGGTGGGCGGCGGATTGATCGCGTGCGCCGTCATTTCAAACAAAAAGCGTAAAGAAAAAATCGCCGCCATTCTGGCGCAATATCCGACCCTCGACACGCTCCCCACGCAGGGCAGCCTTGCCGCCTCGTGGAAGCTCGGTCAGCTGTTCGGCGTGATTCATTCCGAGGGCTCTATAATCGGCGCACTGATTCTCCGTCTGCTGCGCGACGGATGTCTTTCCACTGAATCCGGTGAAACGGACGAAGCCGCAATTTCGCACTCTCCCCTGCTTTTCTGCCGCAGGCCGGACAATCCCGACAGCCCGGAAGCATGGCTGTTCGACTGTCTCCTGCTTGCGCAGGACGGCAGCGGATTTCTGACTTCAAAAAGCGCGAAGCGCTATTTCAAAGAGCATGATGAGGATATGCGGGAACTACTTGATCGCTGCGACGCGGACGGCTCGCGCTGGCTGCTTGAGCATGGATGCTTCACAA
>CAZKJW010000003.1:9737-17994 GCA_964553125.1 uncultured Oscillospiraceae bacterium | reverse complement strand
TCGAGTCGTATTATTGGTACGCGTGGTATTTCCGCGATTACAGCTATGGAGAAATGCAGCGCGCCGAGCAAGCGCGCAGCGCCGGGAGCGGCGGAAGCAGTTCGCTCAGCGGCGGTGGCGGTTTCTCCGGCGGAGGCAGCGGCGGCGGAACGCGCTGACACAACTGCGAAAGTGAGGTGCGAGAAAAAGCAATGCACGGAAACAAACATGAGATGCTTCGCCTATGCGCGCTGCTGCTTGCCATTGCGGCGCTCGCCTGTTTTTTTCTGACACAAAAAGCAGGCTATCATCTCGATGAAGGACTGACCATGTCACTCGCAAACGGTGAGGGCGATATGGAATTCCGCACCATGGCGGTTGAGCCGGGCGGTCTGCGCCGTTTCTGCCTGGACTATGTGTTTGACGGCTCATTCTTTTCATCCATCAAAAACATATTCGCTATCGGATTCGACTTCCTGCAGAAAGGCGAAAATTCGCAGTGGTATCAGCTTTATCAGGAAAGCTATGCGCCTTCTGCCGGCGGGATGGCGTGGGTTGACGCAAAGGCGCATTTTATCGACCTTGCAACCGTAACGGACGACAATCCCCTCTCGCGGATCCTGACCGTTTACTCCAATCAGGCAAGCGACGTGCACCCCCCGTTTTATTATATGCTGCTGAATCTTGTCTGTTCCTTCTTCCCTGAAACCTACGCCGATTGGTATCCGTTCAGCGTGAATCTTGTGTTCTTGCTGCTGAGCTGTCTGCTGGTCTATCGGATGGTACGCAGGTATTTCGGCGGCGAATGGCTGGCGCTGGCCGCCGTCGCGCTCTATGGCTTCAGCTGCGGTTTCCTCTCGACGGCTGTACTGTTCCGCATGTATGCCGTGCTGACGTTCTTCTGCGTATGGGCGCTGTGGTGTCATCTGGAGCTTGTCCGGATGAACGGGCGCGCTTCGCGCGGCCTGTCGCTGCAGCTCGTTTTTGTCAACGTGCTCGGGTTTTACACGCAGTATTATTTCATCATCTATTCCGCGTTTCTTGCGCTTGCAGCGCTCGTGTTCATGCTGACCCGGAAGCAGGTAAAGAACTCGCTCCGCTATCTCGGGTTAATGGCCGCGGCAGTCCTTCTGAGCCTGATCATCTGGCCTGTGTCGGTCTATCATATTTTCTTTGGCTATCGCGGCGTTGAGGCGTTTTCAAACGCGGCCGCTTCAGGGCTGATGGCGCATCTGCGCGAATATATCTCCATTGTGCTGAGCGCTTTCTTCGGCGACAGTAAGAAGCTCGCGTTGCTGCTGGGCGCAGCGCTCGTGCTTGCAGCCGCATTCGCGCTGATCCGCAGAAGCAAAACCGCTCCCGCAGAACAGCAGCGCACGCCGTGTGGAATGCTTATTCCGCTGCTTCTGCTCATCTTGCCGGCGGCAGGCTATTTTCTCGCCGTCATAAAAGTCGCGCCCTATCAGGTGGATCGCTATGTGATGTGCGTCTACCCGATGATTGCCATTGCGCTGACATGTGCGTTCGCGTTCATTGCAAGGCAGCTTGCGAGAAACCGCCGCCTTCAGGCCGCGCTGGTCGCCTGCGCTGTCTGTGCGTTCTCCGTCTTTGGCGTGCTGCATGTCGGGCCAAACTACCTTTACCGCGAAATTACCCCGATCAATGAATGCACAGACGTATTTGAGGAAGGCCCGGTCAATCTGATCGTTTTCGATGGCAACATCAGCCGCAACTTCACCGAGTTCCCCTTATATGACGAAATGATCTGGCTGGTGGACAGCACTTGGGGAATCGCCGGCTTCTTCAATGGCGCGGATACGCTTCTCACCGAGAGACCGCGCAGCATAGAGACGCCGATCATCATTGAAATCTCCCAGTTCTTTGAAGCAAGTTCGATCATCGAAATGGTCTGCGACCTTCTTCAAATCACGCCGGAAAGCGTTGAGATGGTTCGCTCTATTCCCGATAGAACAGATGCGTGGCTGATTCGCCCGCAGGCACAGGAGGCAGTGTAATGAGCATTATGATCGCATCCGATATTCACGGCAGCGCAGCGTTTTGCAGCGAGCTTCTCCGCCGTTTTACGGCGGAAAAACACGAGCGTCTCGTGCTGCTCGGAGATATTCTCTATCATGGGCCGCGGAATGATTTGCCGGACGGCTATGCGCCCAAGCAGGTAATCGCCATGCTGAACCCGCTGAGCGATAAAATCGTCTGCGTGCGCGGAAACTGCGACGCGGAAGTCGATCAAATGGTTCTCAAATTCCCCATTCAAGAGGGTTGCGCGCCGCTGGATGCGTTCGGGCTGCATCTCCTTCTGACGCACGGACACCATGCAAGCCCCGAGAATCCGCCGAAGGAGCGCTGTAATGTGTTGCTATCCGGTCATACGCATGTGCCGCGCAAAGAGCGCCTGAACGGGACGTGGTTTCTGAACCCCGGCTCTGTGTCCATCCCCAAGGAAAACAGCGCGCACAGCTACATGACGCTCGACGAAAGCGGTTTCCAGTGGAAAACGCTTGAGGGAACGACATACGATACGCTTTCGCTTGAGGATGCGGCAATGCCGCGTCCTGATGCAGCGTCGCTCGAACTGTTAAGCGAGTCGTTTTCCGTGTGTAAGCTCGCCGATGTTTCTCACGCAAGCCGGCTGAAGCCGCCGTACTTCTTCTCACATACCGATTCAGAGATTTCGCTTGTTTGTGAAACGACTGCCGCGCCGGAAAACTGCGTCTCGCGCGAGGATGGCTGGCGCGCCATGCGTGTACGCGGCGTGCTGGAATTTTCGCTGCTTGGCATTCTTGCCGGACTGACCGGCGCGCTCGCAAAAGCCGGCGTACCTGTGTTTGCCGTTTCCACCTATGATACGGATTATCTGCTGATAAAGCAAACGGCGCTCGAACGCGCAAAACACGCGCTGAGCACCGCAGGGTATACAATCGATTGATCGGGTTTCAGGCGGAGAGTTGCTCCGCCTCTTTTTGTTTCAGCTCGCGGTACATTTTCACTGCGAGCGGCACAGCCAGCATGAACGCAAACAAATCGGCCGCGGGCTGCGCAAGATACACACCCCAGATGGATTCGGAAAACACATGCGGCAAAATGAGGACTGTCGGAATAAACATCAGCCCCTGCCGTGCAACAGCCAGCAGCGTCGCGCCGACAACGCGCCCGATATTCTGATAAAGCATGTTCGTGCAGGTTACAACGGCCATGAGCACGAACGTGCAGCACTGGCAGCGCAATGCGATTTTGCCAAACGCGATTACATTCGGATCGTCGCGGAAAAGAGAGACAAGCGGTTCCGCAAGCAGGAACCCAGCGCAGGAAACCACCACCAGGAACGCAATGCCAACCTTCAGGCAAAACACGTACGCCTTGCGCACGCGGTCGTATTTCTTCGCGCCGTAATTGAAGCCGCAGATCGGCTGAAATCCCTGCCCAAAGCCGAGCAGCGCAGAAAAACCAAACATCGTGATTTTCCCCACAACAGAGAACGCCGCAATGGCCGCGTCCGCCATGTCGGGCGATACGGCGCTTCCCGCCGCCGTATTCAGGCAAAGCGTGGCAACGCTGGCGAGTCCCTGCCGGAACAGCGAGGGCGCTCCGCCGATGGCGATGTTTTTCAAGTAATACCCGTTCGGCTTGAAATTGCGCAGCTTGATTTTCAGGCTGTCACTGCGCAGCGTGCCGATGTACAGCAGCATACAGCTGATAATCTGGCTGATGATGGTTGCCAGCGCCGCGCCCGCAACTTCCATATTGAACACAAAAATAAACAACGGATCGAGCACGCAGTTGAGCGCCGCACCTGCAACGAGTCCGATCATGGAGAATACCGCATTCCCCTGAAAGCGAAGCTGGTTATTGAGCACGCAGCTCATGCACATGAACGGCGCGCCAAGCAGAATGATGCACATATAATCGCTTGCATAGCGAATCGTATCATCGGACACTTTTCCGGGTGCCGCGCCGAGAAGACGAAGAACGCCGTCCTTGAAAATCAGGCCGATTGCAAGGATCAAAAATCCAAAGAAGAGCGAGCAGAGATTGCCGGTAGAAGCCATAGTTTCGGCTTCATCGTTTTTCTGCGCGCCAAGCGCGCGCGAAATAAAATTGCCAGAGCCCTGTCCGAAAAAGAAGCCGAACGCCTGTATGACCGTCATGATCGGAAAAATCAGCCCAACGCCTGCCGTCGCGGCCGTGCCGACCTTGCCGACGAAAAACGTGTCCGCGATGTTGTACAGCGCCGTCACCAACATGGAAACAATGGTTGGAACTGCAAGATGGCAGACCAGCCGTTCTACCGGTTCCGTCGTCATACGTGTGAATTTTGTCTGCTGTTCGACCTGCATTGCATTTCCCTCTCTTTTCAAATCAATGAATTTTATTATAGCACAAAGAACCGAAAAAGAAAATTTGCATTTTTGTTTTTTCTATGATATTATGCACGCCGTACATCACGAGAAAGAGGAAAACACAATGTCGGTGAAGCTGATTGCGCTCGATATGGACGGTACGCTGCTCAATTCAGAGCATCATATTTCCCCCGCGTCCGTTGCCGCGCTGGAGAAAGCATCAGAACGCGGCATCCTGCTGGCGTTTGCCACAGGACGTTCCCTTTGCGAGCTGGACGAAGTCCGCAGCGCCGTTTCCGCAATGGATTACGCAATTCTGGAAGGCGGAGCGAGCGTCCGCGATCTGAAGAACAATTGTTCCGTCATGAAAGGCTCCATGCCCGCTGCAGACGCGCTTGAAATATACAACACAATTCTGCCGTTCGATCCGATGTTCGAGGTTCTGGCGGAAGATTGCATCTATGTGCAGCGAAGCTGCCTTGACAACATCCGGCATTACGACACCTGCACGTTCGAGGAATTCGTGCTGCAAACGCGTATCCCGGTGGACAGCATTACAGAATTTCTGACACAGCGAAGCGAGCCGATTTCCAAGCTGCATATCTTCTTCCCTGATATCCTGCAGCGCGATCGCGCGCTTGCAGCCTGCGCGCATCTCCCGTTTGACATGACGCATCAGCTGCGTTCCAATTTGGAATTCACAAGCCGCGGCGTAACAAAAGGGCTTGGCATTTCGCGGCTTGCGGAATATCTGGGCATATCGCTTTCGGACGTGATGGCGATTGGCGATAACATGAACGATGTTCCAATGCTGGAGAAGGTCGGCTATCCCGTGGCGATGAAAAATGCTGCCGCGCCCGAGGTTTTCGCCGCAGCAAAGTATGTCACCGATACCAACGACGAAGACGGCGTGGCAAAAGCAATTCTCAAATGGGCTTTTTAAGACGTGTACAAGCGGCGCAGCCTGCGCCGCTTTTCTGCACTCTCCTCAGCGCAGGTTGCGTTCCGCTTTGATGCGTGGTACGCTGACCGCATCGAAGCCAGCAAGGAGGACGCCATGAACAGCTATGTAACCGGAAACGCCATCCGGACAATGCGCGAGAAAAAAGGATACACGCAGAAGCAGCTGGCCGAGCTGCTCTGCGTCAGCGACAAAACCGTTTCAAAATGGGAAACTTCGCGCGGTCTGCCCGATATTACGCTTCTGGAACCGTTGGCCGCCGCGCTCGGCGTGCCGCTCACGTCGCTTTTTTCAGGCGAAAGCGTTGTCAATGCAAATCGTTCGTCAAACCTGTTGCGCAGCCGCTTCTATTGCTGCCCGGTCTGCGGAAACGTTCTGTGGGCAGTTGGCGAGTGCTCTGTTTCATGCTGCGGAATAACGCTTCCGCCGCTTGAGGCGGACGCGCCGGATGAGGCGCACGCAATCCTTGTAGAACCCATGGAGGACGAATGGCTGGTTACCGTTGATCATCCCATGACGAAAGAGCATTTCATTCGCTTTCTTGCCTATGTAACGGCTGACCGCGTGCAGATTGTTCATCTCTATCCGGAACAGGAAGCGCAGGCGCGCTTTTTCCGGTGCGGTGCAGGGCAGCTTTATGCCTGCTGCAACCGCCACGAACTCTTTCGCGTCCGGGTATAACAATCCGGCAGCACGGCAAATCTTTCACCAGCATGGTCGGCGCAGGAAACACGCCGGCCTTTTCGTTTGTTCTCTCTGCAATAGCTGGGCGCCCTGCGTTGCTTCAATCCGAAGTTGCATCCGTGCTAATTCTGTGTTAAAGTAACGCAGAGATATTTCTGAAAACCGCCCGGAGGTCTTAGTCATGAAGCCCGAAAAAGCTGCCGCGCCGACGCCGTTTGACCGCGCTGTTTTCCGGCGCACGGCGCTTGTATCGTTTGCGCTTACGCTCATTATCGAAATGCTTTCGCGCCACTCCCCTCTGGAAGGCGCGTGGTTTATGCTGTCCGATCCGGCTGTGTTCTGCTATAACGCCACGCTGATTTTCTTCACGCTGTCCATCGGTCTGTTCTTCCGCCGCAGGCTGTTCGCGCAGGCGCTTCCCTCCGTGATCTGGCTCGGACTCGGAATCGCCAACTGTGTCACGCTGTTTTTCCGCATCACGCCGCTTGAAGCGATTGACTTCGCCATTCTCCGCACGGGGCTTGCCATCAGCACCATCTATATGACTGTCTGGCAGCTTGCGCTGATCGGCGTAGGCGCGGTGATGCTGATTGTTGCGTTCGTGCTTTTATGGCGCAGGGCGCCAAAAAGAAAACCCGTTCCCCGTCAGGCGCTCGTGCAGACGCTTGGCGCTGCCGTGCTGATCGCGGGCTTCGGCGCAGTTTTCCTCACATCCGGACAGATGACCAGCGATTTCTCCGACATGAACGCCACCTACGACAAAAACGGATTCTGCTTCAGCCTTTTGTGGAGCATGGTGGATCGCGGCGTGGAGCAGCCGGAAACCTACTCCGAGGAAAGCGTGGACGAAATTCTTTCCGCGCTTCCGCAAAAGAGCAGCGCGGAACCGGCCGTAAAGCCGAACGTCATTTTTCTTCAGCTGGAATCCTTCTTTGACCCGCATTACGTGGACGGCCTCATCTTTGAAACCAACCCGGCACCCGTGTTTTCCGCGCTGAAAACGCGCTGTTCTACGGGACTGCTGACCGTTCCCGGCGTGGGAAATGGCACCGCTAATACGGAATTTGAAGTGATCACGGGCATGAATCTCGATCATTTCGGCGCGGGCGAATATCCGTTCCAGACCATCCTTCTCTCCGAAGCATGTGAAAGCATGGCGTTCAACCTCAAGGAACTTGGATACACGGCTCACGCCATTCACAATCACACAGGCACGTTCTATAATCGAAACGTCGTCTATGCCTCGCTTGGGTTTGATTCATTCCAGCCCGTCGAATACATGTCGCAGGTCACGCGCAATATCATCGGCTGGTCGAACGACGCCGATCTTACGCGCGAAATCTCCCTCGCGCTGGACAGCACGTCGGGGCCGGATTATGTTTATGCCATCTCCGTGCAGCTGCACGGCAAATACCCCGACGAGCCGATCGACGGCGCGCCCATCATCCGCATGGGCGGCGTGGAAGACCCCGCCGAAAAAGCAGCCTATGAGTATTATCTCGGTCAGCTGCACCAGGTTGACAGCTTCATCAGCTCGCTTGTACATTCTCTTTCAAAGCGCGACGAGCCGACTGTCCTTGTGCTGTACGGCGACCATCTGCCGGCGCTTCCCCTGAAAGCCGAGCAGTTCACACGAAGCACGCTTTTCCAGACTGAGTATCTGATCTGGGCAAACTTTGACCTGCCCAAGCAGGACTGTGACCTGAACGCATATCAGCTTGGGTCGCACGTCATGCAAATGCTCGGCATGGATAACGGACTTATCACGAAGCTGCACCAGTATTATGCCGACAGCCCGGACTATCAGGAGGCGCTCCAGACGCTGGAATACGACATGCTGTATGGCGATCATCTCGTTTATGACGGCGCATCGCCCTATCAGAAAACCGACATGCAGCTCGGCGTTCTCCCCATTGCGATCAGCAGCGCATCCTACTCGGACGGCGTTTTGACCCTTTCGGGTGAGAACTTCACCGAGGCAAGCCGCATCCGTGTCAATCACAGCACATGCTCAACGGAATTCATCTCTCCCACTGAGCTGCGCGCCGAGGTTTCACGCCTGAGTTCCGGCGACGAAATCACGGTCGCGCAAGCCGCCGATATGCTTACTCTTCTCGGAGAATCTGCCAGCTTCTTCTGGGAATAACCACAGCGCCGCCCACAGCAATGCAGGCGGCTTTTTTCTGCCGTTCCATTTCCGAAAGCCCCTATTCTGCGCAGCGCTGTTCGATTCTCTGGTGCGATCAACGCACGTTTGTGCATTGCGCAGAGATTT
>CAZKJW010000003.1:0-9637 GCA_964553125.1 uncultured Oscillospiraceae bacterium | reverse complement strand
CGCAAAGCGCCGGATGAAGACCGCCTGCAAGCCAGTGACGCAGCGCTCTGTCCCGCACCGAAAAATGCAGCCGGCGCTCCAACCGATTCCTTAAAACCGCCGCTGAGATTTTTTCATGCATCTTGACAATTTTTCGTCTGCTGATAGTATAATGTTAGAAAACGATAATTTGAAGGATGAGAAGTCATGATCGAGTTTCTTGCAAAGCTCTTTAATAAACATCCGGACGACGAAGCCGCAAGCCGGCAGTCGATCGGTACCGTCTGCGGGCTGGTCGGCATTCTGCTGAACCTGCTTCTCTTTGGCGCAAAGCTCGCCGCCTCCGCGCTGACAGGCGCCGTTTCTATCCGCGCAGATGCGTTCAACAACCTCTCCGACGCCGGCACCTCTCTGGTCACGCTCGTCGGGTTCCTGCTGGCGCGTCAGCGCCCCGATCCAGAACATCCCTTCGGTCATGGGCGGATGGAATATATTTCCGGTCTGGCCGTCGCAATGGCCGTGCTGCTGATGGGCTTCAGCCTGCTGGAAACCTCCATTGAAAAAATCACTTCAAGCGAGACGGTCAGCTTCAACCTGCTGTCCGCGTGCATTCTTGCCGCTGCCATCAGCGTGAAAATCGTGATGTTTCTTTATAACCGCAAGTACGGCAAGAAAACGAATTCCACCGCGCTGCTTGCAGCCGCACGCGACAGCTTGAGCGACACACTTTCCACAGCGGCGGTGCTGCTTGCTTCGCTCTGCCAATACTTTTTTAACTGGCAAATCGACGGTTTCGCCGGTCTGTTTGTGTCGCTTTTTATCCTGTTTACGGGCGTGAAAACGGTTCGGGAGACGATTGCACCGCTGCTTGGTCAGTCGCCTTCCCCTGAACTGATCGACCAGATTCAGCAGATCGTTCTGTCCTCCACGACAATTCTGGGGATGCACGATTTGGTTGTACACGATTACGGCCCCGGCCGCATGATGATTTCCCTTCATGCAGAGGTTCCGGCAGAGGGCGATCTGCTTGCCATGCACGATGCGATTGACAACACGGAACGCGCGCTGTCCGAAGCGCTCGGCTGTACCGCCGTAATTCATATGGATCCCATCGTCACTTGCGACGAGCGCACGTCCGACATGCGTATGCGCGTGGGCGAGCTTGTCAAAGCGCTCGATGAACGCGCCACTTTCCATGATTTCCGCATGGTAGAAGGCCCCACGCACACGAACCTGATTTTCGATATTGTCCTTCCCTATAACGCCAAGGTCACGGACGCCGAAGCAAAACAGCGCATCGCGCACATGGTTCGCGCGCTGGATGGAAATTATTTCGCCGTTGTTGAAATTGACCGGGAATATGCGGCGCTGCCGCACGAGGTGGAGAGATGAAACTTTTGCTTTTGCGCGAGCATCCTGAATGGAGCGAACGCGCAGTAGAATGGTTCCATTCCAAATGGAACATTCCCGCAGCGGCATATCGCGAAAGCATTGCCGACTGCCTGTGCGCGGACGGCGCGGTTCCGCAATGGTATCTTGCGCTCAATGAGCAGGAAGAAATCATCGGCGGGCTCGGCGTCATTGAGAATGATTTTCACAAGCGGCACGACCTCACGCCGAATGTCTGCGCGGTATACGTGGAGTCCGCGCATCGCAGGCAGGGCGTTGCGCGCGCTATGCTTGCGTTTGTGTGCGGCGATATGGCTCAGTTCGGCATAAAGACACTCTACCTACTGACCGACCACACAGACTTTTACGAAAAATTCGGCTGGTCCTATCTGTGCATGGCAGAAGAAGACAGCGGCGGATTCGCAAGGGTATATCACAAAGAGCTTTGATTTTTATGGCGCGAAACACGCGCCTTTTTTGTGACTGCACTTTTCCGTTGCTTTATTTTGCAATTATCCGGCACCGGGTGTAGAAAAAAAGACGCGCAGAGCGCGTCTTAAAAAATCAATCCGAATGCGAGCGCCGTCTATAAGCCGAGTTCTGTCTTAGACGACCATCTATCTAGACCGGCTGTTACCAGTCGGTTCTTGCGATTACGGGGAACATGACGGGCAGCCATATGCGTTCCCATTCCAATCTTGCTCCGGGTGGGGTTTACATCGCGGTCAAGTCGCCATGCCGCGGGTGAGCTCTTGCCTCGCCTTTCCATCCTTACCCCGAAAACGGGGCGGTATCTTTCTGTTGCACTTTCCCTGGAGTCGCCTCCGCCGGGTGTTATCCGGCACCTTGCCCTATGGAGCTCGGACTTTCCTCACAACGCAGCTCTCCCTGCGCCGCGCAGCCGTCCGGCGGCCTCGCATTCCGCGATAGGATATCATCCCTGAACCGTGTTTGTCAACCGAAACCGAAAATTTCTTTTATTCGACGATGACAATCCGTCCGCAGTTCTCGCACTCAACGCTCTTCGCGCCCTGCTTGATCTGCCCCATGATAACCTGCGGCATGTTCATGTTGCAGCCGCCGCAGCGGTTTCCGTCCACCAAGCGCGCGATCGGCGGCACGGTGTGCTGCTTAATCTCCTTATATTTTGCCATCAGCTCCGGCGAAATGCCTTCCGCCGCCTTTGCTGCTTCAGCGCGGAGCTTCTGAAGCTGAACGGCCTGCGCGCGATATTCGCCGTCGTAAACCTTCTTCAGCGCGTCAAACTCAGCGCGCACCTTCGCGGCGCGAACACGCACTTCATGCTGCTGCTTGTCGCGCGCATCGGCGTCCCGGCGCAGCTTGCTCAGTTCCTTCTCGCACTTTTCAATGGCCGCGGCCAGCTTCTGCGCACAGGAGAGCGATTTGCGGGCAATTTCGATCGTCTCGGGCTCCTTTTCCTTGAGCGTATCCTGAAGGTCAAGCAGCTCCTCTTCAAGATGAGCAATCTCAGCGCGGAGGCTTTCCATCCGTTCGCCCATCGCATCCACTTCGTTCTCGATGCGTTTCATCGCTTCCTGCTGCTGGAGCATGAATTCGCGATGCTTCAAGAGCTGCTGACGGTTCGGGTTCCGCTGAATCTCCCGCTCAAAGCGATCGACGGTCATGTCGGCCTTCTGATATTCCCAAAGCTTTTCAATCTGTTCCAAAACGCTTCCTCCTTGCTGGCTCGTTCATCCCTGAAAAGGATGAACATCCGAAGCCAAAACCTTTACCTTATATTGTAGCGCATTCAACCGTTCTTGTAAATGCTTTTGCAGCTGGCGCGCCGCACAAAATTCCGTAAAGAAATGTCCGGCTTCCAGCACACACATGCCGCGCTCCATCGCTTCAAGCGCTTCATGATGACGGATCTCTCCCGTCACAAGCAGCTCCGCGCCGTTTTCCGCGGCCTCTGCGGCCTCGCTGCCGCCCGCGCCGGAGCAGATAGCCCAACGGGTTATCTGGCGCTTCGCGCCGCCATACGGCACGACAACCGCATTCAATGCCTTCCCTGCGTGCTCGGCAAGCGTCTCAAGCAAAACAGGCTCGTCAAATTCTCCGTAGCGAAGCAATTCCCCGCGCTCCCTGACGCGCCATCCAAGCTGCTCTGCCAGCGCGTCGTTCACACCGCCCTCCGCCATGTCAAAATTTGTATGCGCCGCAATCAGCGCAATATTCGCGCGAATCAGCGCACAAACGTTTCTGGCTTCCGGATCCGTTTCAACCAGCCGCTTGACCGGCCGGAAAAACACGGGATGATGCGTCACCAGCAGCTGCGCGCCAACGCGCTTTGCTTCCTCCACAACGCCGCTCGTCGCATCCAGCGCCGTCAGAATGCATTCCACCGGAGCATCCGGGTGACCAAGCAAAAGCCCGGCATTGTCAAAATCCATCTGCGTGTCGAAGGGCGCGATTTCATTCAGAATCGAGTACACATCGGAAACCTTACATGCCATACGTTTCCAGCTCCTTCACGGTTTCTTCCAGCATCGCCATTTTTTCCGCTGCGCCTTCTCCACGCTCGACGCGCGTGCATTCCAGCATCCGGCGCACATACCGTCCGAAAAGCGTTGTCGGCGCTTCCAGCAGCCTCGGGCCAAGATAAATCTGCCGCATGGAAAGGCGCTCCGTTCCCTCTGCCGCGCGAAGCGCGACATAATACCGCCCCTCGTCGTACACAAGTTCTTCCGCCTCAATGCGCCAGTTGTTTTCACTCAGCCATCTGCGCATATGCTGTACGCCGGGGTTCGGCTGCAAAATCAGGCGCGCTCCGCGCAGCTTGTCCGCGCCGCGTGAGAGAATCCCTTCCATGGTTTTTGCGCCCATGCCGGCAATGATGATTGCATCCGCCGGCTCGTTCAGTCCTTCCAAGCCATCCGCCACGCAGAACGATGCGCGCGTCTCCCACCCCAGAGACACAAACAGCCGCCTCGCTTTCACAAGCGAAGCGGCGCTGATATCGCATACAAGCATCTTCTGCGCACGTCCCGCCGCTAAAACGCCTGCCGAAATCTGGCCGTGATCGGCGCCGATTTCCGCAGCGACATCGCACATCGGCACAAGACCGATGATTGCCTCCTTGCGCGGGCCGAGCTTCAAATGCGAAAGCATCAATCCAGGAAATCCTTGAGCTTTTTGCTGCGGCTCGGGTGGCGGAGCTTTCGCAGCGCTTTCGCTTCAATCTGACGAATGCGCTCACGGGTGACGTTGAACTCCTTGCCAACCTCTTCCAGCGTGCGCTGGCGGCCGTCGTCCAAACCAAACCGGAGACGCAGAACCTTTTCCTCGCGCGGCGTCAGCGTGTCAAGCACGTTCATCAGCTGCTCCTTCATCAGCGTGAAGGAAGCGGCTTCTGCGGGTGCAGGCGCTTCGTCGTCGGGAATAAAGTCGCCCAGATGGCTGTCCTCTTCTTCGCCGATCGGCGTTTCCAGCGACACAGGCTCCTGCGCAATCTTGATGATCTCGCGCACCTTCTCCTCGGAGATATTCATCTCCTTGGCGATCTCCTCAGGCTGCGGCTCTCTGCCCAGTTCCTGCAAAAGCTGACGGGAAACGCGAATGAGCTTGTTGATCGTCTCCACCATGTGAACCGGAATGCGGATGGTGCGCGCCTGATCGGCAATCGCGCGCGTAATCGCCTGACGAATCCACCAAGTGGCGTAGGTCGAGAATTTGTAACCCTTGCGGTAGTCAAACTTTTCAACCGCCTTAATCAGGCCGAGGTTGCCTTCCTGAATCAAGTCAAGGAACAGCATTCCGCGCCCGACATAGCGCTTGGCAATGGACACGACAAGCCGAAGGTTCGCTTCCGCGAGCTTCCGCTTCGCTTCCTCGTCCCCCTGCTCCATGCGCTTTGCGATTTCGATTTCTTCCTCCGCCGTCAGCAGAGGAACCTTGCCGATCTCCTTGAGGTACATGCGTACCGGGTCGTCAATGCTGATGCCCTCCGGCACGGACAAGTCCAGCTCTTCCTCCGCAGCGACTTCGGATGCGGCCTTCGCATCGTCCTTCGTTTCGGCGTCCGGCTTGGGCAGCTCGTTCACGACCTCAATCCCCATCGCTTCAAGCGACTCAAGGATACGATCAAACTGGTCGGGCTCAATTTCAATATCGCCCAACAGGTTCATAATCTCTTTGTAGGTGAGCACTCCTTTGGCCTTACCGGCCTTTACAAGCTCGTTAACGCACTTGTGCCTTTCATCGGGCGCAGTCATCAATGCGTGTCACTCCTTTCGGCCAGGGCCAAGGCTCTTTTTCTCGTTCGTCAGCATCATAATCTCTTTCAGAAGGCTTCCCTTCCGCTCCGGCTGCGCGCCGGTCATTTCCGCCTTCAGCGCCGCAATCCGCTTCTCGATCCATTCACGCCTCATGCATTCCACGCACTCGGCCACCATCTGCATCGCTTCGCCATGCCCCGCATTCGGTTCCGACGCGAGGATTTCCAGCAGCAGCTTACGCCTTGCTTCATCATCGGTCGATACCAGCAACGCTTCCGGCTTTTGTCCGACCAGCAGCTGCTGCACCAGCCAGCGATGCGTTTTGTTTTCAAACTGATCCTCCGCAATCACATCGGGCGAAACAAGTCCGAAGCACATCAGCTCCAGCAGCGTCCGCTCCGCGCGCTCTCCCGCGTCGGAAGGAAGGTTCGCCGCCGGTTTGATTGCGGGCGCTTCGCGCCGCCTTTCAGCAGCCAAATGCTGCTTGTCCGGAGCGATGCCGATCTGCTGCAGAAGCACGTCGCGCGAATACCCCGTCTCCACCGACAGTCGCTTGAGAAGATTCTCCAGCTCCACCGGCTGCGTTACGCCGCGCAGAATCTCGGCGCATGCCATGGCGTATTTCGCACGCCCTTCCTCATCGGAAAGATCCAGGCCGTCCCGCGCTCTCAGCATCCGGTACATCACGCCGGACATCGGCTTCAGCGCGTCAAACGCTTCTTTTCCGTGCGCGCGGATGAACTCGTCCGGATCCATTCCATCAGGAATGACCAGCACACGGCACGGAATCCCGGCCGCATCGAAAATGCCGATCGCCCGCAGGATTGCGTTTTGTCCGGCGGAATCGCCGTCATAAGCAACCCAGATTTCGGGAGCATACCTGGAAAGCAGCTTGGCCTGCTCTTCTGTCAGCGATGTTCCCAGCGTTGCGGCTGCGCCTTCCACGCCATGGCTGACGAGCGACACCACGTCCATATATCCTTCCACCAGCAGCACACGCTTAAGATTCTTCGTCTTGCGCAAAAGGTTTGCAGCATAGACGTTATGTCGCTTATTAAAAGCGGGCGTGTCTGCGGTATTGAGATATTTGGGCTGTACATCGCCCATTGCACGGCCGCCAAAGCCGAGCACTGAGCCGCGCGCGTCGATGATTGGAAACATCGCACGGTTGCGGAACATGTCGAAGGCGCGGTCTTCTTTCCGGACTGTAAGACCCGCCTGCGCAAGCAATTCCACTGAGGCGCCCTGCGCCTGCAAGTGCTTCGTCAGCGCGTCCCATCGGTTCTGCGAAGCGCCCATGCCAAACAGCCGAATGGTTCGATCGTCCAGCCCGCGCTTGTGCAGATATTCCAGCGCCTGCGCGCCTTCCGGCGCATAGAGCGTTTTGTGGAAGAACATCGCTGCCTCGCGGTTCAGACGCAGGATATTCTCGCGCAGCGTCCGGCGTTCCTCTTCCTTTGCGTCATCCGGCGCGTCCGGAAGCGGCACGCGGAACTTATCGGCCAGATACCGCACGGACTCCGAGAAATCCATGCGCTCCATGCCCATCACAAAATCAAAAACCGTTCCGCCCGCCTTGCATCCGAAGCAATAGTATAACCCATGTTCCGGATCCACCTTGAACGAAGCAGTTTTTTCACCATGAAACGGGCATAGCCCCCAATAACTGCGTCCCTTCTGTTTCAGCTGCACATATTCCGACACGACGGACAAAATATCCGCGCGTGCGCGCAGATCTTCAAGCCAATCCGTCGGATATCGCATCTTTCATCCTCCACTGCTATGCATTCATTCGCCGCGCCGACTGTTTTTCCTGCAAAAAGAGGACAAAAAATGCGGCAAGGTTCATCGGAAAAGAAAAATTATTCTTTTTCAAACGCGTCCGGCAGGAAAACCTGACGGAAACTCTGCATCGCATAGCGATCCGTCATACCCGCGATAAAATCAGCCACCGAACGCTCCGTGCCTTCCGTAAACGCGCGCTCGATGTAGTCGTTCGGCATTCGTTCCGGGTGCTCCATGTAGTAGCCGAAAAGCATCTCCAGCATCCGCGACGCTTTGCGCTCCTCATTGACAACCCAGTCCCTCATATACACGCGTTCAAACATGAACGCGCGCAGCGCGGCCGAAGCGTCGCCAACCGCTTCGCTCATGCGTAGCCCTTGACCGTCGGCGCTTTCACGCACAATATCCGAGACCATCGTGTCAATGCGCTCCCCGGTCGTCGTTCCCAGAACGCGAATGGCCTCCTTGGGAAGATCCTCGCAGCGCAGCACGCCCGCGCGAAGCGCGTCGTCAATATCGTGGTTCAGATACGCAATGCGGTCGGCCCGCGAAACACACTGTCCCTCCAGCGTTGCAGGCGCCTTCTCGCCCGAATGATGCAGAATGCCGTCCCGCACCTCCCACGTCAGGTTGAGCCCCTCGCCTTCACGTTCAAGCCGTGTCACAACGCGCAGGCTCTGCTCACGGTGCTTGAATCCGTCATGCATCAGTCTGTCCAGCACGCGCTCCCCCATATGGCCGAACGGCGTGTGTCCCAAATCGTGACCAAGCGCAACGGCTTCTGCAAGATCCTCATTCAGATGCAACGAACGTGCAAGCGTGCGCGCGATCTGCGCCACCTCAAGCGTGTGCGTCAGGCGCGTGCGATAGTGATCCCCCTCCGGCGAAAGGAAGCACTGCGTCTTATGCTTGAGCCTGCGGAAAGACTTCGAGTGCAGAATCCGATCGCGGTCGCGCTGAAAATCCGTGCGCATGTCGTCTTGATCGATCGGTTTCTCACGGCCGCGTGTGTTCACGCTTCTTGTCGCATAAGGCGAAAGCCAGATTTCCTCCCGCGCTTCGAGTTCTTCACGAATCGTCAAAAAAACCGCCCCTTTGCATCTTGCACGCTTTTTAGCAATATATACCACATGATTTGCTTTTTTCCTGCATTTTCTGCTTTTTTCAAGCAAGAAAAAGACGGCGTCATCCGCCGAACGCAAAAAATCTTTTCATATTATTTCGTCGTTTGATTCGTATCGTCCTTGTTTACGCAAAGAAAACGTCGTGTTATAATATTCCTCACAACCTGCATAGGAGGTCCCCTGTATGAAATGTCCTCTGACCGAGCATGGATGCGGCGGATGCATCGAGCTTGCCGTTCCTTACGGCGAACATCTTCGCCGCAAACAAGTCGCCGTGCGCAAGCTCTTTCCGGATGCTCTGCCGATTATCGGCATGGAGAACCCGTGCCATTATCGCGGCAAAGTGCTTTCCACATTTGCAAACGGCCGCAGCGGTCTGTACTCCGGCATTTATGCCGCTGGAAGTCATCGTGTGCTGTCCGTTCGCGACTGCATTCTGCACGACAAGCGCGCTGATGAAATCATCGCCGGAGCGCGCGAGATCCTTGCACATGCCGGCCTGACGGCCTATAACGAAGACGCCGGTACCGGCACGCTTCGGCACATGCAGATTCGCCGGGCGGCGGGCACCGGCGAGGTGCTGCTTACAATCATCACGCCGTCCGCGGCATTTCCCGACGGCAAAGCCCTTGCCGCGCAGATTGCGCGCGCATTCCCCGACGTGCGTTCAATCGTGCAGAACATCAATCCCCGCAAAACAAGCGCGGTTCTCGGTTTCAAGGAAATCATTCTATACGGCCCCGGCTACATTGACGACGTGCTTTGCGGCATGAAATTCCGCATCTCCTCCCGTTCGTTTTATCAGGTCAACTCCCGGCAGACGGAAAAGCTCTACAGCAAAGCGCTCGCGCTGGCAGGATTGACCGGCAGCGAGGAGGTACTTGATGCGTATTGCGGCGTTGGAACGATCGGTATCATCGCCGCCCCCCACGCAGCGCACGTGACAGGCATTGAATTCAACGCCGAAGCCGTAAAAAACGCTACCACCAACGCGGAGCTGAACAACCTGACCAACATTGTTTTTCTTCGTGGCGACGCAGGCCGCGTTCTTTCAGAAAAGCAGCTTTCTGCCGACGTAGTTTTTGTCGACCCGCCGCGTTCCGGCTGCGAGCGTCCGTTTCT
>CAZKJW010000002.1:24230-72592 GCA_964553125.1 uncultured Oscillospiraceae bacterium | reverse complement strand
ATAACCGTCTCCTCTTTGAAATGACGAGCAAGTACGGCACGCCGTATTTCAGCAACTACATCAACTCCGACATGGAACCTAGCGACGTGCGCTCGATGTGCTGCCGCCTGCGGCTCGATCTGCGCGAGCTGCGCAAAAAGAGCGGCGGCTTCTTCGGAAGCGGCGAATCGACCGGCTCCGTCGGCGTAGTCACCATCAACCTTCCGCGCATCGCGTATCTGTCCGCTGACGAGAAGGAGTTCTACAAGCGTCTCGATCATATGATGGACGTTTCCGCGCGCTCGCTGAAAATCAAGCGCACGGTCATCACGAACCTGCTGCACGAAGGGCTGTATCCTTACACGAAGCATTATCTCGGCACGCTGGACAACCACTTCTCCACGATCGGCCTTGTTGGCATGAACGAAGCCTGCCTGAACGCCAAATGGCTGGGCGTCGATCTGTCCAAGCCGAAAGCGCAGAAGTTCGCCAAGGACGTTCTCAACCACATGCGCGAGCGTCTGAGCGACTATCAGGAGCAGTACGGCGATCTGTACAACCTGGAAGCCACGCCTGCCGAATCGACGACGTATCGTCTGGCCAAGCACGACGTGCAGCGCTATCCGGATATCATCACGGCGGCGCGTCCGGGAGAAACGCCCTTCTACACCAACAGCTCGCATCTGCCCGTCGATTACACCGAGGACATCTTCTCGGCGCTCGACATTCAGGATGAACTGCAGACGCTGTATACTTCCGGCACCGTTTTCCACGCCTTCCTTGGCGAAAAGCTGCCCGACTGGCAGTCCGCCGCGTCGCTCGTCCGCAAGATCGCGGAAAACTATCGTCTGCCTTACTACACGCTTTCCCCCACCTACTCGGTCTGTCCGGAGCATGGGTACATCGCAGGCGAACACTTTGAATGCCCCAAGTGCGGCGCGCACAGCGAGGTCTACAGCCGCATCACCGGCTACTATCGCCCGGTGCAGAACTGGAATGCAGGCAAAACGCAGGAGTTCCAGAACCGCAAGGTGTACGATCTCTCGCACTCCGAGCTGACGCACGAAGGCCCGCTCGACGAAGACGAGCGGATGGCGCAGGCGGAATCTTCGGCGCAAAGCGCCGGAATGCAGGACGGCGCGTATCTGTTCGCAACCGCGACCTGCCCGAACTGCCGCGTGGCCTGCCAGCTGCTTGACAAGGCCGGCATCGGATACACGAAACTGCTGGCGAATGAAAACGCCGAAATGGCTACTGTGCTGGGCGTAAAGCAGGCGCCGACGCTGGTTGTGATGAAGGACGGCTGCGTCGAGAAATACGTCGGCGTCGGCGATGTGCGCAAGTTCATCGCATCCGTTGTGACGACAGCATAATCAAAAAATCGTTTCAAAAAGCGAGGGATGTCAGTCCCTCGCTTTTTTGCACTCCGCTGCCGGCAGATCGTCCGGTCAGCGCTGCGCATATCCTGCGTGAAACGCCGCGGATAAAATATCAGGGGCGCTCAGCGCCCCTGTTCTTATGCCCGCAGCATTTCTTCAACATACTGAATGGCCTGCAAATAATTCTCATTGTGCGTGCCTTTCAGAATGTGATAGTTTGTCACTCCGCACTCCGCCATCATGGCTTTCAGCATGTCGTCGTTTTTCTTGCGCGCCTGCGGATCGCCGTGAATGCGAAGCCGGTCAGCTACCCACTCGCCTACCGGCTCAAGATACAGAATCAAATCAAACTGCGAAATGCGGCCGATATACTCCGCAAGCTCAATATTGATATTCTCATACAGCCGCGCATAAAAATTGGTGACGATTGCATCCGTGTCGCAGAAGAATACTTTGTTCGCCTCTTTGCGGGCTTTCACCTCAAGCATTTTCTGTCCGTACAGCATCTCCGGATAAATGCTCATATCCGGCTGTCCGGTTCCGTATTCTTCGCACACGACGCGGCCATATTCATCCGTGTAGGAGGTAGAATAGAACTTGGCCAGCTTGCGCGCAAGTGTCGTTTTGCCGCAGCTCTCCGTGCCGGTAATCAGCACCGATTTGTTCAGCATGTGCTGATAGGTACGCGGCAAAAGATAATACGACTCCATCGTCGGACTGGTGCGGATCTTCGTGCCGCGAATGGACATAATCGTGCGGTCACGGTCAATAATTCTGTGCTCCGCCCACGGATAGGCTTCACGGTAAAACTCATCCAAATCCGGGCGGCTGGAATAGCACACGTCAAAACACCCGATGTTTTCTTCCACCAGATGCGCCTCGGCCTGCCAGTCGTTCAGACCGTGCGCAAGCGCATAATCATGCGCCTGATCGCAATCGATCGCAACCACCTGCACATTCGGAAAAGCTGCCAGCTCGCGCTGAATCACCAGCAGGCGCAGCCGCCAGTTCAAAAATTTCGGGTCGAACCGGCAATTCTCCGGGTTGGAGAGAATCTGCTTTTCCTCCTGCGTGTTATAGAACAGCACGACATAAACCTTTTCGCATTCGCCAAGCGCATACTGCGCGCAATGCAGATGTCCCTTATGAAACGGCATGAATTTTCCGCCGTAAAATCCGACCTTATACATGCTTACCTCCGATTTTTTCGCCTGTCGCTTTCACTAATATATTCTTTTTTTATCCGTTCGTCAACCAAAAAAGCGCTCGTCCCCTCTTCCCTTGCCGCAAAAATGTGCTATACTCTATGCCATAAAAAAGTTAGCAAAGAGGGTTGAGCATGAAAGCACTCGTTACGGTTATCGGCTGCGACAAGGTCGGCATCATTGCCGGCGTGTGCACGCGTCTGGCGGAATCCAACATCAACATCCTTGACATCACGCAAACCGTTCTTCAGGATTATTTCACGATGATGATGATCGTCGATCTTTCGGCCGCGGCGCTGCCTTTCGATGAGATCCGCAGCCGGCTGGACGCTTACGGCGCTGAAATCGGCGTAAACGTCCGGATTCAGCGCACGGACACCTTCGACGCCATGCATCAAATCTGACAGGAGCAGCGCTATGTTCAACACAAAAAACGCATTGGAAACCATCCGCATGATCGATCAGCAGCATCTTGACGTCCGGACGGTCACGATGGGCATCTCTCTGCGCGGCTGCGCAGACTCCGATCCGCAAAAGAGCTGCCGCAAAATATACGATACCATTACGCACCGCGCGGAAGCGCTTGTCAAAACCGTCGAGCAAATCGAGGCCGAGTTTGGAATCCCGATCGTCAACAAGCGCATCTCCGTCACGCCCATGGCGCTCGTCGCCGAAGCAAGCGAAACCGAGGACTATGTTCCTTTCGCCAAGGCGATGGACAACGCCGCCAAAGCCTGCGGCGTCAACTTCATCGGCGGATTCAGTGCGCTTGTTCAGAAGGGCTTTACGGCCGGTGATCGGCGGCTGATTGCCGCGCTTCCCGAAGCGCTTGCCGAAACGGATATCGTCTGCGCAAGCGTAAATATCGCGTCCACGCGCGCCGGCATCAATATGGATGCGGTGAAACTGATGGGCGAAACCGTCCGCGCCATCGCAGAACGCTCCAAAGACAAGCCCTGCTCCGGCTGCGCAAAATTCGTCGTTTTCGCAAATGCCGTTGAGGATAACCCCTTCATGGCCGGCGCATTCCATGGCGTCGGCGAGCCGGATTGTGCGATCAACGTCGGCGTTTCCGGCCCTGGCGTCGTTCATCACGCGCTGCAAAAGGTAAAGGGCGAACCGTTTGACGTAGTCGCCGAGACGATCAAAAAAACCGCATTCCACATCACGCGCATGGGACAGCTTGTCGCGCAGGAGGCTTCCAAGCGCCTTGGCGTTCCGTTCGGCATTGTGGATCTTTCTCTCGCGCCCACGCCCGCCGTCGGCGACAGTGTTGCGCGCATTCTCGAAGAAATGGGGCTTGATGTGTGCGGCACGCACGGCACAACGGCGGCGCTTGCGCTCCTGAACGACGCCGTCAAAAAAGGGGGCGTCATGGCGTCCTCGCAGGTTGGCGGGCTTTCCGGCGCGTTTATTCCCGTTTCTGAAGACGAAGGCATGATCGCTGCCGCCGCGCAGGGCGCGCTGCAGCTCGACAAGCTCGAAGCGATGACCTGCGTTTGCTCCGTCGGTCTCGACATGATTGCCATCCCCGGCGACACGCCCGCCGAAACCATTTCCGCAATCATCGCGGATGAAGCCGCCATCGGCGTGGTGAACAACAAAACCACCGCCTGCCGCCTGATTCCCGCAATCGGAAAATCCGTCGGCGACATGGTTGAATTCGGCGGCCTGCTGGGCGAAGCGCCCGTTATGGCTGTGCATTCCGGAAGGAGCGACGCTTTCATCCAGCGCGGCGGACGCATCCCCGCCCCGCTGCAAAGCCTGAAAAACTGATTGTGTTCTAACACGTCTGAAACATTTTTCGCTCTGTCTCTTGACAGAGCGTTTTTTGTGTGTATACTGTATATATTGTTCATGAACAGTTAATCCAGAGGTGCTCTATGAATCTCATCATTTCAAACGCCAGCGGTCAACCCATCTATGAGCAGATCTATGCCCAGATCAAGGCCGAAATTCTTCGCGGCACGCTCCGCGAAGGCGACGCGCTGCCTTCCATCCGCGCGCTTGCCAAGGATCTGCGCATCAGCGTGATCACCACCAAGCGCGCCTACGACGAGCTGGAACGCGACGGCTATATTTACACCGTCGCTGCAAAAGGCTGCTACGTCGCGGAAAGAAACGCCGAACTGGTTCGCGAAGAGCATCTGCGCCAGCTTGAGACGCATCTGCGCGCCGCAAGCGAACTTTCGGCGCTCTGCGCCCTTTCCGACGAAGAAGTATTTGAGCTATACAAAACGTTGAAGGAGGAATGACTGCGCCATGAACGCAATCGAACTCAATAACCTGACAAAGCGCTATGGCAGTTTCACGCTTGACCATATCACGCTTTCGCTGCCGTCCGGCAGCATTCTGGGGCTTGTCGGCGAAAACGGCGCCGGCAAAAGCACAACCATTCATCTGCTTACAGGCGCTGTCGCGCCGGATGAAGGCAGCGTTTCGATTCTCGGCATGGACAATCGCAGCAGCGGCTTTTCCGCGCTGAAGAACGACATCGGCGTTGTGCTGGATGAAGCGTATTTTCCCGAAGTGCTCACGCCCGCGCACGTCGCTTCCATCATGCGCGATACTTATCGCAATTGGAACGACGACGTTTTCCGGCAGTTTCTCAAGCGCTTTGCGCTTGCTGAAAACAAAGCCTTCCGCGATTTCTCACGCGGCATGAAAATGAAGCTGGCCATCTCCGTCGCGCTTTCACACGCCCCGAAGCTGCTCATCCTCGATGAAGCGACAAGCGGCCTTGACCCAATGACGCGCGACGAGCTGCTGGATTTGTTCAACGATTTTACGCGCGACGAGAATCATTCGATTTTGCTGTCCTCGCACATCGTGAGCGACCTTGAAAAAATCTGCGACTATATCGCTTTCCTTCACAAGGGCAAGCTGCTTCTCTTCGAGGAGAAAGACCGCCTGCTAGAGGAATACGCGATTGCGAAGCTCTCTACGCCAGAGGCTGCCGCGCTGCCTTCCGAAGCCGTTGTCGCCCGAAAGAAAACCGTGTATGGTGCGGACGTGCTTGTTCGCACTTCGCTCGTCCCCCATTCGCTGTGCCTCGAACGCACGTCGCTTGAAGACATCATTCTGTTCCTGTCCAAAGGAGAAGATCAAAATGAAAGCGCTGATTAAAAAAGACTTTTTCACTGTGCTGAAATCAATGAAGGTATTCCTTCTGCTGTTTCTGCTGTTTGCAATCATTCCCGATTATTCAGCTTCCTGCTTTTCAATCATTTATGCCGCCATGCTGCCGCTGACAGCGCTCGCCTACGATGAACGCAGCAAATGGGATTCGCTCGCCGCAACAATGCCCTATTCGCCGCTGCAAATTGTCGCAAGCAAATATCTGCTCGGCTATCTTGGCATCATGGCAACCTTCCTGCTGACGCTTCTTGCGCAGACCGTCATGAAAGCGTTTTCATCGTCCGCTTCGGCAGGTCTGGAAACGCTTATCGTTTCCATGTGCGCCGGTCTGCTGATGCTTGCGCTCTCGCTTCCGCTTGCATTCCGGTTTGGCGTAGAGAAAGGCCGCCTTGCGCTGATGGCGCTGATTGTTGCCAGCATCCTTAGTATCACCGCCTTTGCAGGCAATCTCATCGCTTCGTTCTCAGGCTCAAAAACGCCGTCTGCATGGATTATGCCGGCCGCCGTGGTTGCGGTGGCAGCACTGAATACCGGTTCCATTTTCCTCTCCGCAAGATTCTATCGGGCGCGTCGTTCTTAACGCTTTTTCACACAAATCCACACTTCAATTTCAGCGCAGTATATGCTATACTGCGTTTATCTTTATCCATGGGAGGAAAACGAATTGCTTCGTGACCAGCTAAAAAAATCCATGCACTGGGGAGTCACCATTTTCCTTGTGGTTGCCGCTTCCATTCTGCTGCATTCGATGCTGAACAACCTCGAAAAAATCGGCGATGTGCTTGGCACCGTTCTCTCCGTGCTCACGCCCATCTCCTACGGTCTTGTGATTGCGTTTCTTCTCAATCCGCTGATGCAGCGCATTGAAGCGCTCCTATTGAAAATCCCGGTGAAATCGAAACGCGCAGAAACAAGGCGCAAAAAGCTCGCCCGCGCGCTTGCAATTCTCGGCTCCGTTTTGTTCTTGCTTGCAATTCTCGCCTTTCTGCTGATCATCCTGCTTCCGCAGCTCATCAACAGCATCGGTCTGCTCGTTGGAAACATTGGCGATTATGCCACTGCGCTCGAATCATGGCTGACGCCTTTTCTCGCCGAAAGCGGCGAGGAAGTCCGCGTGTTCGTCGATTCGTCCATTGAACGTCTCCGGGACTGGATTTCCTCTCTGCTTCAGGACGACTTCATTACCCTGCTCAGCGGCATCACGACGGGCGTCGTGCAGGTCGGGCGCACGGTGTATCATTTCATTATGGGCGTAATCGTCTCCGTCTACCTGCTTGCATCGAAAGAGCGCCTGATTGCGATTTGCAAAAAATGTATCTACGCGCTTCTGAAGCCCGCAAACGGCAACAAACTGCTTGGCGTGATGCGGGAAGCCAACCAGCTGTTCCGCGCGTTCCTCGTTGGCAAGCTGCTCGACTCAGGCACCATCGGCATTCTCTGCTTCATTGGAACAAGCATCCTGAAAATGCCTTATTCGCTGCTCATCAGCGCCGTCATCTGCATGACGGACCTGATCCCCTATTTCGGCCCGGTGATCGGCGCAGTGCCGTGCGCGCTGATTATTCTCATGATCGATCCGATGAAGTGCGTCATCTTCGTAATCTTCATCCTGTGCCTGCAGCAGATTGAAGGAAACATAATCTCGCCGCGCATTGTCGGCGGAAAAACGGGCGTGTCTCCGTTCGGCGTTTTGCTCTCCATCCTTGTGGGCGGCGGGCTGTTCGGGTTTGTCGGAATGCTTGCCGCTGTGCCGACCTTCGGCCTCATCTATCGAATCTGCAAGCGCTTCATAGAAAAGAAGCTTGCGAATCGCAAGCTCCCTCTTGAAACCCAAACGTATACTTCTCTTGGCTCCGTCCAATCGGCCGCAAACGGCGAGCCGGTGATCGAGCCGCTTGAAACGCCTCAGGCAAACAAGCGCAGCAGCTGATAGACAATCGCTGCGCAGACCCATGCAATACCGCACTGCATGACGACCACGCCCAGCGTGGAGAGCTTGGAATCCAGCTCGCGGCGGATGGCCGCAACAGCCGCAACGCACGGCGTGTAAAGCAGCGTGAAAACGAGGAAACTGATTGCAGAGGTTGTGGTGAAGATTGCAGACAAATCTGCGTTTTCAACAAGCACGGTCAGCGTGCTGATAACAGCTTCCTTCGCCATGAACCCCGCGATCAGCGATGTTGAAGCGCGCCAATCCGCGAAGCCGAGCGGCTGGAACACCGGCGCAATCAGGCGGCCGATATGTGCGAGGAGGCTTTCCGCATCCGTCGCGGCAATATTCAGCTTCAGGTCAAACGTGCGAAGCGCCCAGATTACGATGCTTGCGAGGAAAATAATCGTAAACGCGCGGCGCAGGAAATCCTTCGCCTTATCCCACATCAAAAGCAGCGTCGTTTTCAGCGTCGGCAGACGATAATCCGGCAGCTCCATCACAAACGGAATCGGATTGCCGCGAAACGCCGCTTTTCCAAAAGTCAGCGCGAAAATAATCGCAACGAAGATGCCGAGCAGATACAACCCCACCATGGCCAACGCGCGATAGCGCGGAAAAAATGCCGCGATAAACACGCTATACACCGGGATCTTCGCCGTGCAGCTCATGAACGGTGTCATCATGATCGTCATGCGGCGATCGCGGTCGCTCGTCAGCGTGCGCGTTGCCATAATCGCCGGGACGCTGCAGCCAAAGCCAATCAGCATGGGAACGACGCTCTTGCCGGAAAGCCCGATCTTGCGCAGCAGCTTATCCATCACAAACGCCACGCGCGCCATATATCCCGTGTCTTCCAGCATGGAAAGGAAGAAGAAGAGTAGCACAATATACGGAAGGAATACGATCATATTCCCCACGCCGGCAAAAATGCCGTCAATGATCAGGCTCTGCACCACGGGATTGATACCATACGCCGTCAGCGCGCCATCCACTACGCCCGTCAGCCATTCCACACCGTTTTCCATCAGCGCCGTCAGCCATGCTCCGATTGAATCGAACGTCAGGAAAAACACGAGCAGCATAATCAGCACGAAAATCGGCAGCGCGAAAAAGCGGTGCGTCAGCACATTGTCGATTTTTCTGCTGCGAACTCGCGCAGGACTTTCTCCGCCCTTAATCACAGCCGCGGCGCACGCGGCTTCGATGTACTGGTAGCGCATGTCTGCAATGGCGGCGTTCCTGTCCAACCCGCAGTCGCTTTCCATCTCGACAATGCTATGCTCCATCATCTCCAGCTCGTTCGTGTCAAAGTCGAGCCGGTCAACGATGTCCTGATTTCCCTCAATCACGTTCATTGCCGCATAGCGCGAGGAAATGCCGATGTTCTCCGCGTGATCTTCCACCGCGTGCGTCACCAGATGAATGCAGCGGTGAATCGCGCCCGGCTGGCAGAAATCATAAACCAGCGGCACAATTTTCTTTTGCGCCGTTCGCACAGTCGTCTCAATCAGTTCTTCTACGCCCTCGTTTCGCGAGGCCGAAATCGGCAAAACCGGAATCCCGAGGAACTCCGAGAGTTTTTTCGTGTCAACCGTGCCGCCGCCCGCGCGAACTTCGTCCATCATGTTCAACGCAAGCACCATCGGCACGCGCATTTCAATCAGCTGGATGGTCAAATAGAGATTGCGCTCGATGTTAGTTGCATCGACAATATTGATAATGCCGTCCGGCTTTTCGTTCAGGACAAAATCGCGGGTCACAATTTCCTCAGCAGAATACGGCCGCAGCGAATAAATGCCCGGCATATCCACCACAACGCAGTCCTTCCGACCGCGAATGTCGCCGGATTTGATATCGACGGTTACGCCGGGAAAATTGCCGACATGCTGGTTCGATCCGGTCAGCTGATTAAACAGCGTCGTCTTGCCGCAATTCTGATTTCCGACCAGTGCAAACTTCATGAAACGGCCTCCACTTCGATATTCTTTGCGTCGTCCAGCCGCAACGTCAGCGAATACCCGCGAACCTGAATCTCGATCGGATCACCCATCGGCGCGGCGCGAAGCGCCATCACTTCAGCGTGAGGCGTCACGCCCATATCAAGCAATCGAAGGCGAAGCGCGCCCTCTCCATGAACTGCAACAACCTTTGCTTTCTTGTTGAAAGGCAGCTTTTCCAGCGTCATCGTATCGCACTCCTCACTTGTTAGTCTCACCTAACTCATAAAAGTATATACGCGCTGTATATGCTTTGTCAAGTAGCTGCGCGCAAAAAACACGCTTGACATTGCAATTCCGCCAAGGCTAAAATATCGGCATGTGCGGAAGATATTTTGTTGAAATTGATCATTCATCTGCGTTGAAAGATTGCCTCACGCAAGCGCAAAAAAGGCTGGACGCGCTTGCCTCCGGCAGTCGCATTGCGTGCGGCGAAATCACGCCCGGCATGATGGTGCTTGCGCTGGCGCGCGGAAAAAGCGGCGCCACGGGCGCTTTTCCCATGCGCTGGGGATACGCCGTTTCAGGCGGAAAACTCATCATCAACGCGCGCGTCGAATCGGCCGCCGCTCGCCCGATGTTCGCCGATTCGTGGAAAACCCGCCGCTGCATCGTCCCTGCGAACTGCTATTTTGAGTGGGAACGCGTCCAAACGCAGACCAGCTTTTTGGAAGCGCAGGATGCTTTTCCCGCGCATGGCGCGGAAAAAATCAAGCGCGCTATCGCCCCGGCAAACGCAAAATTCTTCTGGCTTGCAGCGCTTTATCGCTATGAACCCGGTCAAACGCTGCCTGCGCTGGTGATTCTTACGCGCGAAGCAGACGCCTCGGTTGCCCGCATTCATGACCGTATGCCCGTCATGCTCGACGATGCAGCCGCTGCGCAGTGGCTCGCTCCGGATAGCGCGCCTGACCCTGCTGTGCTTCGCGTGCTGACAAACATGCGCATCGAAAACAGTCCGGGCAGCGAATTTCTCAAATAATCGTCCCGCTTGCAGCCGGTCGAACAGATATAATTCAGCTTGCATTCAGGCATAGAGAAAGGGCGCATTTCTGCGCCCTTAAATACTGTTTACAAGCTATAATCAGCCCGCAAACTCAGCCCAGTGCTCCGCCCACTTTTCGAGAAGGGCTTCCTTCTGAGTGCCGAGCCATTCCCAGTCGATCTCGACAACGCCGAGTTCTTCATCAGCCGGGTAGTTCTCGTAACGGATGTTCAGGTTGGTGCCGCGCGCGCAGTTCTCGTCCTTGCGGGAGAGCTGATAGTCTTCGGACGCGCAGAAGTCGAGGAACGCAGCAGCAGCCTCGGCATGCGGGCAATCCTTGACCATGCCAGCGCCAGACGCGCAAGCGGTGTTGCCTTCGACCGGGTACACGAGGCGGATGTTGTCCGCGCCGTTCTTGGTGATCTGCATTTCAACGATGTTTTCGTAGGTCAGACCAACGACATACTCGCCGGCGATGACGGACTTGAACACCTGAGAAGAAGAAGTGGTGATGACGCCGTCACAGTTCTCGATGAGCTTGTCGATGTATTCCCAGCTCTTGTCATCGGCGATTTCGTCGCCCATGAGCGCGAGGATGGTGTGGAACTGACGATACGCGGAAGAAGACGCAGCCGGTTCAGCCTGAATGATCTTGCCCTTCAGAGCCGGATTCAGAAGGTCTTCATAGCCGTTGATGGTGATGCCCAGCTCGGCTTCGAGATCCTTGTTGACAACCAGCGCCATGTACTGGATATCGAAGAAGGAGTAGTAGCCATAGGGATCCAGCTTGGACAGTTCGTCCGCGATGGTGGGGGTGTAGGGCTGCAGGACATCGTGATAGGTGGTGCCGTCAGACTCGAACAGACCGCCCATGATGACGTCAGCCTGGGGGTTCGCCGCTTCGTTGCGGGCACGCGCGATCAGCTTGCCGACCGAGTCGGAGATCCACTCAATGCGGCAGTTCGGATAGTACTGATACCAGATGTTTTCAACAGTCGCCTGCTGAGGGTCATCCAGCGTGGAGTACACCACGACGGTATCGCCGATGGCGTCGGGATCTTCGCGAACCCAAGAGGGCTTGTCTTCCGCGCTCGCAAAGGAGACGACGGACAGAACCATAAGGGCTGCCAGGAGGATGCTGAGGAATTTCTTCATTTTTCTTTCCTCTCCTACTAAAGATTATTTATACAAAGCCGCGTACGGCTTCATATACTGTTTTGGCGCTTTGCGCCCAAATCACACGCTCCAGCGTTCGGAGCCGCGTGTAAAGACCAGATACAGCACAAGGCAGAGAATCGTAACGAGCATGGTAACCGTCGCAAACGCGGAAGCCGTGCCGTAGGAGCCAAGGTTGATGTTGGTGTACGTGCTCAGCGTCAGCGTAATGGTGCGGTTGTTGTACAGGAACACACCCGACGAAACCTCAGTGATAATCGAAACAAAGCTGAGAATCGCACCGGAAATGATGCCGCTTGCCATCTGCGGAACGGTGATGCCCACAAACGTTTTCAGCTTGGAAGCGCCAAGGCTGATGGCGGCTTCTTCCGTGCTGATTGGTATCTGCATCATTGTCGCCGTCGCCGATCGGCTTGTGTATGGCATCCTTCGTATTGCAAGCGCAATCACCATAATGGCGGTCGTGCCGGTCAGGCTGACATACTTGTTGTTAAAGGCAAGGATAAGCGAAATACCGATAACCGCGCCCGGCATGATGTAGGGCAGCATGGAAATCGTATCGATGGTGTGGTTCAGCGTGTTCGCGCGGCGAACGACCAGATAGGCGATCAGCACCGCAACGATCACGATGACGACCAGCGCCAGCGTGCTGATGACCATCGTGTTCTTGATGGAACGGCCAAGCAGCTTGCGGATGGCGTTCTGATAGTTGGAAAGCGAATAGGTGGACTGCGCAACCTGTCCCTTGTAATCGCGGAAGGAGTCAACCACGATATAGAACTGCGGCAGCATCGCAACCAGCAGCAGGCCATAGCAGAAGAAGTGCATCATGAATCCGCCGAAGCCCTTGGGATCCTTCTTCTCGATAGGATGCAGCGAGTTGATGGTGAACTTGAAGCGGCTGGTCGCAAATTTCTGGAGCAGGAACACCAGCGCGGTGAGAATCATCGCCAGCACGCTGACAGCCGACGCGAAGTTGTAGTCAACGCCGACTTCATTCAGGAACGAATCGTAAATCAGAACCGGGAAGGTCTTGTAGCCTTCGCCGATGATCGCCGGCGTTCCGAAATCAGCGAATGCGCGCATGAAGACGATCAGCGCCGCCGCAAGCACCGTGGGCATCGTCAGCGACATATTGATCTTAAAGAAGCGCTTCACGCCCGTGCAGCCGAGGTTGGCGGACGCTTCCAGAAGCGTCGCGTCAATGTCCTGGAACGCGCCGTTCATGTAAATCATGACCAGCGGGAACAGCTTGAACGCCTGCACCAGCAGAATACCGCTGAAGCCGTAGATGGAACCGATCTTGATGCCGATTGACGCAAGCGCCTTGGTGATGATGCCGCTGCGGCCCAGCAGCATGATCCAGCTGTACGCGCCGATGAACGGAGCGCTCATCGTGCACAGAAGCGCCAGAACGAAAATCACCTTACGCCCCTTGAGGTTATAGAATGTGAAGAAATAGCTGAAAGGCACGCCGAGCAGAAGCGAAATTGCCATAACGGCCAGAGATACCTTAAAGCTGTTGAGAATCGTCGAGTAGTAGTAGCTCTTCTTGAAGAACTTCACGAACGACTTCACGGTGAAGCCGTCCGCCTCAGTGTAGAAGGCGTTCCACAGAAGCCGGATGCACGGATAGATGAAGAAGACAAGGAACAGGAGCAAAAGGGCGATGGAAATCCAATTCCATATCTCCCTGCGCTGCTTGGTATGCGACATTACAGCACCTCCAGTTCGTTATGAACGCCCTTCATGATGCTCGCTTCCGTTTTGGCGTCGAATACGTTGAACTTCTCCGTGTTCACCGTCACGCGAATCTCAGCACCCTTGGGCAGAATGGAGTCGATCTGCGATTCCTGAATGACCTCGGCCGATTCGCCGGTTTCGAGCGTCAGGAAATAATGCGTGTTCAGACCGAGGAAAACGCTGTCCGTGATCGTCGCGCGGATGCCTTCCGTGGAACCCTTGGGCGCGATCAGCAGCTCTTCCGGGCGAACGGAAATGATCACATCGCGATCCCCGCGGCAATCCTCGCGGATCTTGTTCTCAAGCACGTCATAGCCGTTGGCGAACACAACATGCGGCTCGCCGTTCTCCATTTTCAGCTTGCCATGCAGCACGTTCGACTTGCCGATGAACGTGGCGACAAACAGATTGGCGGGACGCTGATAGATATCCTTCGGCACGCCGATATGCTGGATGACGCCGAGATTCATGACCGCAATGCGGTCAGAAATCGCCATTGCTTCTTCCTGGTCGTGCGTAACATACACGGTCGTGATGCCGACGTCGTGCTGAATGGCCTTGATGACCGTGCGCATCTCAACGCGCAGCTTCGCGTCAAGGTTGGAAAGCGGTTCGTCCATCAAAAGCACGTCGGGGCGAATGACGAGCGCGCGCGCGAGCGCAACGCGCTGCTGCTGGCCGCCGGAAAGACGGTCGGGCATACGATCGGCGTAGTCGTCGATCTTCACCAGCTTGAGGAACTCATCGGTTCCCTTGGCAATCTGATCCTTCGGCATGTGACGGTTTTTCAGGCCGAACTCAACGTTCTTGCGCACGCTCAGGTGCGGGAAAATGGCGTAGTTCTGGAAAACCATGCCGATGTTGCGCTTGCCGGGATCGATGTCGTTGATGCGCTTGCTGTCGAAGAAGAAATCGCCGCCCTCAATGGAGTTGAAGCCGGCAATCATGCGCAGCAGAGTCGTCTTGCCGCATCCGGAAGGCCCCAGAAGCGTAAACAGCTCGCCATTTTTGATGGTCAGATTTAACTTGGGAATGATCGTATTGTTACCGTAACGCTTCACCGCGTCCTTGATCGTGATGCCTACGCTCATAGCTGCCTCCGTGTCCGTATCTTTACTTCATGATTATTATAGCATTTTCAGATAAAAAATCAACCTCTGTTTTTTCGTTGACGGCGTTTTCCCCTATAAACGCGCTTCAATTTTGCGCGCATTTATGGAACTTATACAGATTTCCTCCGCTATTCGCGGACGTATTTAAGCAATAATCCGCAAATCGCGGACATTCCATTCTCATCCGTAGCGGCGGTCATATTGCAAATGGTGAAAAAAGCATAAAATTTCCGTAATCTTCCCACAACCGTCGCCGAGTATGATATACTGTTATATATTGTTTCTTAAAATTGGAGGAATGGCGATGTTTCGTGAACGAATCAAGAATTCGCTGAACTGGGGCATAACAATTTTTCTGGTGATTGCCTGTTCCATTCTTTTTTATTTCTTTCTCGATCGGCTCAGCGTAGTCGGCGCGCTACTGCGCAAGATTCTCGGCGTGCTGGCTCCCGTCAGCTGGGGGCTTGTAATCACCTATCTGCTCAACCCGCTCATGCAGCAGATCGAAGCGCTGATCATGCGCATTCCCGCAAAGACTGAACGCGCCGGGCGAGTAAGAAAAAAAAGCGCGCACGTGCTGGGCGTTCTGCTTTCCGAAGTCTTTCTTCTCGCGCTGATCGTTTTCCTTGTGCGCATTCTTCTGCCGCAGCTGATCGACAGCATCGGTATGCTCGTCAACAACATCGGCGAATACTCCCGCGGCTTTGAGGCGTGGCTGACCCCCTATCTCGCCGAAACCGACGAGGTGGTGCGCGTGTACGTCGATTCCGCCATCAAGCAGGTCAGCGCGTGGATCACATCCTTCCTTCAGGACGATTTTATGACGCTGCTTTCCGGCGTGACCAACGGCGTCGTGCTGGTCGGCCGCACGCTTTATAACTTCATTCTCGGCGTAATCGTTTCTATTTATTTGCTCTCTGCCAAGCGGCGTATGCTTGCGCTTTCCAAGAAATGCGTGTTTGCGCTCCTCAAGCCCGAGCGTGCAAACCGTTTCCTTGATGTCGTTCGTGAAGCGAACCGCATGTTCCGCGGGTTCCTCATTGGAAAAATTCTCGATTCCGCAATCATCGGCCTTCTCTGCTTCATTGGCATGACCATTCTCAATCTGCCCTTCGTCGTGCTGGTCAGCGTCGTTGTGGGCATCACCAACATCATCCCCTACTTCGGGCCGATCATCGGCGCCGCGCCGAGCATCCTGCTCATTCTGATGATCGATCCGCTCAAGAGCCTGATTTTCGCCATCTTCATCCTGCTCCTGCAGCAGCTGGACGGCAATTTCATCGGCCCGCGCATTCTTGGCGACAAAACCGGCGTTTCCCCCTTCGGCGTGCTTTTCTCCATTCTTGTCGGCGGCGGGCTTTTCGGCTTCATCGGAATGCTCGTGGCTGTGCCGACGTTCGGCCTGATCTTCCAGCTGTGCAAGCAGTTTGTGGAGAATAAGCTCTCCCATCGCAAAATGCCGACGGAAACAAGCAACTACGCCGAAATCGAACGCGTCGTCGTTTCGCAGGACGGAGCGCCTACGCTGTGCAATTTCAAAAAAGAACCGTAACACGCGTGCCGCCCGGCGAATCCCGATTCCGCCGGGCGGCGTTTCGCAGCTACTTGTCCGCCGTATCGTGAATCGCGTAAAGCGCAGAGAGCTCCTCGTCCTCCTGCGCCGTCTGCGGCGGCACGATTTTCAGCCCTGTACACTCCGTCGCCGACGCCGCTTTTTCGAGGTTATAAAACGGGTCGTCGCTCCGCTTGCGTTTCTTTTTCATTGCGTTCACCTCCCGTTTTATTGTGCGCGCAGGCGCGCAATATAACCGTCCCGCAGCTGTGAAAAAGAAAATGCCGCATCCGAATTGACTGTTTCCCTGCAAAGTGCTACGATGCACTGGGAGGATTTGCTTATGCGTTCAACTGTTCGTAACACAACCATGACGGAAGGCAATATTGCCGGACTGCTGATCCGCTTTTCATTGCCGTTGCTTATTGGAAACCTTTTCCAGCTTCTTTACAACACGGTCGATTCAATCGTTGTGGGCAATTTTGTCGGGAGTCAGGCGCTCGCCGCCGTCGGCTCGACCGGCAGCATCGTCAACATGGTCGTTAGCATGATGAGCGGGCTATCCATTGGCGCAACCGTCGTCATCGCGCAATACTACGGCGCGCACGACAACAAAAACCTGCACGACGCCGTTCACACCACCATGCTGGCCGCGCTCGTTTCCAGCACGGCGTTCATTATTATCGGCGTGCTTCTGGTCGATCCGCTGCTGCATTTCATGCGCACGCCGGCGGACGTTTTCCCGCAGGCGCACATCTATCTCACCATCTATTTCTACGGACTGCCGGGGCTTCTCATTTACAACATGACCTCGGGCATTTTGCGCGCCGTCGGCGATTCCAAGCGTCCGCTGTATTTCCTGTGCTTCTGCACGCTGTTCAACACCGTGTTCGATCTGCTGTTCGTTCTCGTCTTTCATATGGGCGTGGAAGGCGTCGCCTACGCGACGATCCTCGCGGAATACCTTTCCGCCATCCTCACGTGCTTTGTGCTCATTCACACAAACGCGCCCTATCGCCTCAACCCGCACAATCTTGCTATCAACTGGCCGATTCTGAAAAACATCATCCGCATCGGTTTCCCCACGGCGCTGCAGCAAGTGCTGACCTGCTTCTCCAACGTTTTCGTTCAGTCGTACATCAATGCGTTCGGCTCCGCCTGCATGGCCGGCTGGAGCGCCTGCAACAAGGCGGATTCCTTTGTCTCCCTGCCCTGCAATACGCTCTCCATGGCCGTCACAACCTATGTCGGGCAGAATATCGGCGCGCAGAAGCTCAAGCGCGCGCAGGACGGTGTGAAGGTCTCCATGCGCATTTCCTTCGCCATCACGTTAGCGCTGATTATCATCCTCAACGTTTTTGCCGAGCAGATTCTGCGGCTGTTCACGCAGGAAGCGGAAGTGCTGTATTACGGCGAGCAGTTCGTGCGCGTGATGTCGCCGTTCTATTGCGTCATGATTATCTACCAGATTCATTCCGGCGCGCTGCGCGGCGCGGGCATCGTCCGCACGCCCGTGCTGATCATGCTCGGCTCGTTCGTCGCCTTCCGGCAGGTATACCTGTTTATCATGTCCCACATTCACAGCACGCCTGCGCTGACGGCGTTCGGCTACCCCGCCGGATGGATCGTCTGCACAATCCTGATGCTTCTCTGTTACAGGCGCAGCATTCTCGGGAAACGGCATCCGGCGCAAAGCGCCTCATAAAAACGCAAAGCCCCACTCTATCACAAAAAACGGAGGTTTTATCATGACAGCCACAGAACGTTTTCTCAGATACATTCAGGTGGACACGACCAGCGACGAGTCCAGCGAAACCTGCCCCTCCACGCCGAACCAGAAGGTTCTCGCCCGGCAGCTTGCCGACGAGATGCTTGCCATGGGCATCGCCGATGCGCGCATGGACGAAAACGGCTACGTTTACGGCAGCATCCCTGCGACGGACGAAACCATGCCCGCCGTCGGCCTGATCGCGCATGTTGACACGTCCGACGCGGTTCCGGGCGGCCCGATTCACGCGCGCCGCGTGCGCTACGAAGGCGGCGACATCGTGCTGAACGAAGAAAAGCAGATCGTTCTGCGCGCCGCCGATTTTCCCGCGCTGGAGCGCGAGATCGGCCATACGCTGCTTGTAACGGACGGCACTACGCTCCTCAGCGCGGACGATAAAGCCGGCGTCGCGGAAATTCTCACGCTGGCCGAGCGGTTCCTTCAGCATCCTGAGATCCGCCACGGCAAGCTCTGCATCGGCTTTACGCCGGACGAGGAAATCGGCCGCGGCCCGAAGCATTTCAGCATCGAGCAGCTTGGAGCCGATTTCGGCTACACGGTTGACGGCGGCGCGCTGGGCGAAATTGAATTCGAGAATTTCAACGCCGCGGCGGCGCACGTGCATTTCCGCGGTTTCAGCATTCACCCCGGCAGCGCGAAAGACAAAATGCTCAACGCCGCCACGCTCGCCATGGAATTCCACTCCATGCTGCCCGTGCGTCAAACGCCCGAGAACACAGAAGGACACGAAGGCTTCTTCATGCTGAGCGAAATCTCCGGCTGCGTCGATCACGCCGACAGCGATTATATCGTTCGCGATCATGACCGTAAAAAATTTGAAGAAAAGAAGCGTCGCCTTGAAAAGATCACCGCGTATCTCAACGACAAATACGGCGATGGAACCGTAACCCTTACCATGCGCGACAGCTATTACAACATGCTTGAAAAGCTGAAAGAGCGCATGGACGTGGTGGAGCGCGCGCGGGATGCAATGCTGGCCGTCGGCGAAACGCCCGTCTATACGCCCATCCGCGGCGGCACCGACGGCGCGACGATCAGCTTCATGGGAATGCCCTGCCCCAACCTGCCGACCGGCGGCTGCAATTTCCACGGCGTTTATGAGTATATCTCCGAAGAATCGCTTGAACGAATGGTGGACGTGCTCGAAGCGATCGTCGTAGGAAAGAAATAATCGCTCTCTTTGCGGACGGGCGGCTGCTCGTCCGCTCTTTTTAGAAATCCGCGTTTCAAAGGATGTGCAGCGGGATAAACAGACAATACAGAAATTTCTTTCACTGTGAGGAATGTATTCATGCTCAGAATCGGAAGCCATATCTCCTCCGCCGGCGGCTATCTCGCCATGGCGCAGCGCGCCGCTGCGCTGAACGCTACAACCTTCGCCTTCTTTACGCGCAACCCGCGCGGCGGCTCGGCCAAGGCCATCGATGCAGCCGATATTGCCGCGTTTCACGCTTTCTGCGCCGAGCACGGCATTGATAAGATCGTCGCTCATGCGCCCTATACGCTGAACCCCTGCGCCGAAAAAGAAAACGTGCGCGAATTCGCCCGCACCGTGTTTGCCGACGATTTGCAGCGCATGGAGCATACGCCCGGCCAGTACTACAATTTTCATCCAGGCAGCCACGTTGGTCAGGGCGTTGAAACCGGCATCACCAAAACTGCCGAAATCCTCAACGAATCCCTTTTCCCTGCCATGCACACGACCGTGCTGCTTGAAACGATGGCGGGCAAAGGCAGCGAGATCGGCGCAACGTTTGAAGAGCTGCGGGAAATTCTGGATCGCGTAACGCTCGACGAACACATGGGCGTATGCCTTGATACCTGTCATGTTTACGACGGCGGATACGACATCGTAAACGACCTCGACGGCGTTCTCACAAAGTTCGATACCACAATCGGCCTTTCACGGCTGAAAGCGGTGCATCTCAACAACTCGATGTTCGGCCTTTCCTCGCACAAGGATCGCCATGCTAAAATTGTCGACGGCAAAATGCCGCTGGATGCAATCGTCCGGATCATCCGGCATCCCGCCCTGCGCGATTTGCCTTTCATTCTGGAAACCCCGAATGACGACGCAGGATACGCCGCTGAAATCGCGCTCCTGCGCGATCAATCTGACGAGGCGTAATCCCATGCGCAAATCAGATCGCGAAATCAAGGATTTTTCCGAAATTGTTTCGCTGCTTGAACGCTGCGACACGCTGCACATCGCCATGACGGGCGAAAACGGCTCGTACGTCGTGCCTGTTTCTTTCGGCTTTGAGGTGCTTGACGGCCGCGTAACGCTATACTTCCACGGCGCTGCAGAAGGGATGAAGCACGAGCTGCTGGCGCGCGACAGCCGCGTCTGCGTCGAGGCAAGCCTTTTGCATGGATACCGCGGCGCCGGAAACGGCATAACCGCCGACTACGAAAGCGTCATCGGCTTTGGAACTGCTGAAATCTGCGGCGACGAGGAAGCCGCGCACGGCATTGAACTGCTGATGGCGCATTGCGGCTATCCCGGCTTCGACGGCAAAACATGCATCGCGCTCGGCATGACGCGCGTTTATCGCATTGCGCTTTCCTCCCTCACCGGAAAACGGCGCTTTATGCCTTGACGAAACGCAATGCGAACGGTACAATAAAACCAATTTCCGACAGAAAGAAGGAATCAGTGTGTCAGTTGACATGACCAAATGGTGCGAACTTGCCAAGCAAAACATTCATAACCGTCCTGCGGGAGCCGGTCGCCTTGCCGGCAAAATCGCCATCGTTACGGGCGCGGCGCAGGGCTTCGGCAAAGGCATCGCCGAAGAAATGTATAAAGAAGGCGCAACGATCGTCATCGCCGATCTGAACGCGCCGCTGGCCGAAAGTGTCGCCAACGAACTCGGCGAGCGGGCAATCAGCATCGCCGTGAACGTCTCCGACGAAGAAAGCGTTGCCGCGCTGATGGCGCAGACGGTTGAAAAGCTCGGCGGTCTGGACATCCTCGTTTCCAACGCTGGCGTCGTCCGTTCCGGCCCCGTCACGCAGCTCGAACGCAAGGATTTTGATTTCGTCACCAACATCAACTATACCGGCTATTTCCTCTGCACCAAATACGCCGCCATGATCATGGAAGCGCAGCACGAAGCCGATCCGGAATGGATGGGCGATATCATCGCCGTCAACTCCAAGTCCGGTCTGGAAGGCAGCAACAAAAACGCCGCCTATGCCGGCAGCAAGTTCGGCGGCATCGGTCTGACGCAGAGCTTCGCGCTCGAACTGTGCGCCTACAACATCAAGGTCAACGCCGTCTGCCCCGGCAACTATCTGGAAGGCCCGCTGTGGATGGATCCGGAACGCGGCCTGTTCGTGCAGTATCTGAAGGCCGGTAAGGTACCGGGCGCAAAGACCACTGCCGACGTGAAGCGCTTCTACGAAGCAAAAGTGCCGATGAATCGCGGCTGCCTGCCCATCGACGTGGCGCGCGCCATCTTCTATTGCGTCGAGCAAAAATACGAAACGGGTCAGGCCATCCCGGTGACCGGCGGTCAGGTGATGCTGAACTGATTTTTCCCGCGCATGGCGCGGTCAAAGCGAGCGTTAGCAATCAGGGTGCTGCTACCTGTGTTTATGACGTATAATTCGGCAGTCGCAATAATCAGCCGGATTCAGCGTCAAACAGATCGCAGCACAGTTTCTAAATGTAGTATGAAAAACGTTCGGATAAGAAGGAACATCGAAAATGAACTACATGAGCGAGTCAAAATTTGACGGAAGCCTTTTTGGGCTGGTCGGGCATCGCGTTGGCTGTTTTATCGTAACAGTATGCACGCTCGGCCTTGCTTATCCGTGGGCAGTCTGCCACATGCTACGTTGGAAAACGATGCATACGATCATCGACGGGCATCGTCTGACCTTTGATGGAAAAGCAATACAGCTTTTCGGCAACTGGATTAAGTGGATTCTGCTGACGCTTATTACACTCGGGATTTATGGCTTTTGGGTCGGAATCAAGCTGGAACAATGGAAAGCATATCATACGCATGTTGAGAACTGATGACATCCGACATGACAGATAGGTGTAATGTTCACGCCGCTCCAACCATACGAGTACAGATCAGATGGCGGTACACGTCGCCGTGACCTAACTCATTTGCGCTTCGATGTAGGACCTTTTGATCAAACTAAAACCATCTTGCACCAGCGTACTTGAACCCCATTCCAGAGGCCGTGGGTTCCAGATTCCCGCAGAACATAAAACGCCGCCGAAAGCAACAGCCTTCGGCGGTGATTCGTTTAGCACTTTCCGTTCGCTTCTGAACGTCAGTATAAATGCATCAGCTCCAGCACTCTCGTGCAGAAGCGCACAAGCCAATGTCCGTCCCGCGAATAATCCAAGTCAACGTCCTTCGATGAGCCGCGCAGCACGTGCAGACGATATGCCGCATTGTGCAGCAGCCATTCAGCCGAAAGATTCGTCGCCGCCCGCTTCGTCAATCCGCATGCGGCGAGCAACGAGCAGACCGACAATCGGTCTGCTCGCCTGTATACATGCCATGAGGCGCGAATTTTCAGCGCATCCTGAAAGATTTCCGCCCTGCAATCCTTCCCGTATTTGAGAAGAATCGCATTCATCCGTTCAAGCGCTTCTTCCGGAGCCAGCCGCAGAGGCGCGTTCTTCTGCGCGATCATTGCAGCGTAAACAACCCGTCGCCGTCAACGACGATCTGCGTTTCATAAAACGCGCGCAGCGCGCGAATCATAAACTCCACGTCCTTCACGCCCGCCGTTTCATATGCGGAATGCATGGCCAGCTGCGCAAGGCCGATATCCACCGTGTTCATCGAGGTCTGCGTATTGGCAATGCTTCCAAGCGTGGAGCCGCCCAGCACGTCGGAACGATTCGCAAAATGCTGCACAGGCACACCGGCGCGCGCGCAAATCTCGCTGAACACAGCGCAGGAAACGCTGTCCGTCGTGTATTTCTGATTGGCGTTATGCTTAATCACCACGCCCTCGTTCATGAACGTGCGGTTCTGCGCGTCATATTTTTCAGGATGGTTCGGATGAACGGCGTGCGCATTGTCGGCCGAAACCATAAAGCTCGACGCCATGGCTGCACGCGTCTGCGCGTCGTCCGCCCCCAGCGCCGCCGCTGTGCGGTAAAACACATCGCCGAGCAGCGTGGAATCGGCGCCCTGTTTCGTGCTGGAGCCAACCTCCTCATTGTCGAACACGGCATACACCTGCGTGTTGCGCTGCGGCTTTGCCTCAAGGAAGGCGCAAAGCGCCGTATAGGCGCACTCCAGATCGTCGATGCGGCCGCAGGAAAAATACTCATTTTCAGCGCCCCAGATGCTTCCGGGCGTCCGGTTGTAAAGGAACAAATCGCTTGCCGCAATCCTCTCAGGTTCCGTGCCGCAGGCGGCGGCAATCTCCTGCGCAAGCTGCTCCTTCGATGCAGCGCCGCCATACAGCGGCAGCATATCCGTCTGCGCGTTGTAGCTATACCCGTTATTGATCTCCCGGTTAAAGTGAATCGGCATATTCGGAATCAGCACGGAATCGCGGTCAAGATTGACCAGTTCGGCGCGAACGCCGTTTTCCTCCCGCACCATAACGCGTCCTGCGATCGAGAGCGGCCTGTCCAGCCATGTGGACATGATCATGCCGCCGTAACGCTCCACATTCAGCCGCACATATTTTCCGCACGCCACATCCTCAGCGCTGTGCTTGAGCTTGAAAGTCGGCGAATCGCTGTGGCTCGAAACAATCTGAAACGGCGCGAACCCTTCTTCCGGAACGCAAAACGCGATCAGCGCGGAACCGTTTCGCGTCACATAATACTTTCCGCCCGGCGCAAGCTGCCACGCTTCCGTCTCCTTCAGGCGCAAAAATCCCGCTTCGTCCAGCATTTTGGAAAGCTCGGAAACAGCATGAAAAGCAGTCGGCGCGCGGCGCACAAACTCAAGAAAATCAGCAGCTTTTTTCATTCAGATAAACCTCCTCACAGGGAAACATGATTTTATTATAGTCTCTTGTCCGGTTCATCGCAAGAGCTGCACGCCGCAAACTTTCATTGCTGCTTCCAGCACCGCTCAACCGGATAGAGCCGGCTCGGCTCCTGCGCCGTCTGGCAGGCATAACAGAAGTCCTCATGATTTGCAGCGTAACCGTGCCGTCCGGCAGAGTCCATGGTAATCATTGCCATCTCGCCGACTTCGCGGCCAAGCGCCGCCATATCGTCGCTCGCCTCCCGCATCGCTTTCACGGCCGCCTCCAGCGCGTCCATTCCCATGCGCATCAGCTGCACCGCACGAAACGCAAGCGACGTCCTGATCATCTCCTCGCCCAGCCCGGTACACGCCGCTGCGCCAAACCTGTCGTCCGCATAGAACCCTGCGCCGCATACAGGCGAGTCGCCCACCCTGCCCGGAATTTTTAGCGCAAGGCCGCTGGTCGTCGTTCCGGCGCAAAGATGTCCCGCGCAATCCATTGCAATCAACGCAATCGTATCATGGCCGATCGGCTTCCCCTGTTCTCCATGCAGCGTAATGTTCGCCGGCGCATCCGGCGCGGCGCCGCGAGCCGTCCGAAGCTCCGCCCAGCGCTTTCGCGCTTTCTCCGTCAAAAGCTCGTCCCTTTTATATCCCATGCTTTCCGCAAACGCTTCCGCACCATATCCTGCCAGAAGGTCGTGCCTCGTGCGGCGCATCACATCGCGCGCGACGGCCATCGGATGCGGAAACCCGCGCAGCGCGGCAACCGCGCCTGTATCCAGCGTCGCTCCATCCATGATTCCGGCGTCCAGCTCCATAACGCCCTCCCAGTTGGGAAGACCGCCCACGCCGACGGAATCAATCTCCGGATCTGCCTCCACGCAAAGCGCCGTTTCCGTCACTGCATCAACCGCGCTGCCTCCGCGCCGCAGAATCTCCGCGCCCACAGGCAAATGCCGCTGCGAAAACGACCATGTTCCGACAATTTTCCAATCCTTCATCGTCGTATCCTCCCGAAGCTCTTCAGAAAAAGATTGTTCGCGCTTTTTCACAAAAAACCTTTTTTCTTTCTCTGCGCCGTGATATGATAAACATCAGGAGGGACATTCCCAATGAAAATGCTGATCAAATTTCTGAGCGACGAACCGATTCTGAACGTACTCTCCCCTGTCTACCTCAAGCCGGAGGAAACCGTATTCATCGGCAAGCAGGGCGATGAATACGTCCGCGAGGCCAACCGGCTGGGCGTTCTTCTGCGCGCGCTGGGCGCGCCCGGAACCGTCCGCTACATTCCCGTGGACGTATATAACACCGAGCGCCTGATCCGCGAACTGGAGACGCTGCACATGGCCTGCCGCGACTGTCTGGTGGACGTCAGCGGCAGCAACAACGCCGTCATCTTTGCTGTCGGCGCGTTCTGCCGCGCCATGGCTGTGCCGACAATGACCTTCGACCCGGACGAAGCCTGCTTCCGCAACATCAGCGGCGCAGAGCAGCTCGAAGCCGTTCGCCCGAAAGAATGCTTCACCGTAGACAAGGTGCTGCGCATTGCCGGCGGCTCCATGCGGCAGCACGGCCACATCAGCACGGAAGCGCTCCGCGATTCGCTCATGCAATACATCCCCGGCGTGTGGGGCGTTTTCTGCCGGTATCGGCGCGAATGGAGCGGGCATGTGTCATGGCTTCAGCGCGCATGCACGCCTCCTTCCGATTCAGAAACCCGCGAGCTTTCCGATTCGCTTACCGTCGATGTGGCGGAAGCCTTCGTCGGCAGCGACGGCAAGCGCCAGAAAGCGCATCCGACCGTTCTGCGGGCGCTGGCCGCCTGCGGCGCGATTGAGGAGCTTCGCATTGCCAAGGGACGTATCAGCTTTCGTTTCCCTTCAGCATTGATGCGCAGCTGCCTGAAGGATCCCGGAATCTGGCTGGAACTGTACACCTGCCAGACAGCGATGAACGCAGCCTTCTTTGACGACGTGCAGATCAGCGTCGTCGTTGACTGGGACGGGCGCGAGGAAGCGAACAACCTCATCAATGAAATTGACGTCACCGTCACGCGCGGACTGCGACCGTTGTTTATCTCCTGCAAGATCGGCGTGCTGACGCCTGCATACATCAACGAAATCTACGTGCTCTGCGACCGTTTCGGCGGCTGTATGGCGCAGGCGGCTATCGTCACCATGTCCACGCCCAAGTGCGATGCGCCCGCGCTGATGAAGCGCGCCGAAAGCCTCGGCGTAGCCATTATCGACCGGGACGATATCGAAAACGGCCGGCTCCCTGAAATGCTCAAGCGCTTAGCGCAATAAACACGCAAACCAAAAGGCTTTTGCCGCAGGAGACATTTGTCCCGCTTGCGCAAAAGCCTTTTGTTTTATTGCGCGCAGCGCGCGCTTTCTTACCGTTCCCCGGCCAGTCGGTTCAATTCCTGAATCAGCCCGTCCACATCCAGTTTTCCTGCCGTATAATCCGCAATCGCGTTCACCGCATAAATTCTCCGGTAGCATGGGAACGACAGCTTCGGCGCAACCTCCTCTGCATACGCCTTTATCTCCTCGCGCGAGTAATACTGCGCCGGATCGCCTGCATCGCGCTGCGCTTCCAAGCGGTCAATGACTTCCTGCGCTTCATGCTGCTCAATCTGCGCGTCAATCAGTTCGTCATACACGGCGTGGAGCCGCGCGTCATAATCGAACGATGCATACAGCATCTCCGTCTCCTCCGCCGTTTCAAACGCAGTGCGCACAAAGTCAAGCACTTCGTCAATGCGCGGCGAATTCGCGTTCACGATAACAACAAACATTGTCGCCGGAATGCTGGCGTCGTCCTCCCGCATGTGAAGCACCGAGCAGTCGGTGTTCATCACGCCGTTTCCATAATCATACACCACGCTTTTCAGTGTGCCGTTCGCGTCCGGGTTCGTTTTCCTGTCAATGCACAGCGCCGCGTTCAGCCGTTCAATCTGCGCAAGGTTCTCCCGGAAAACCGGCGTGTCAAAATCTATGCCGTCGTCCCTGTTCACGCACTGCGCCTGATAGCAATCGATCAGGTAATTCAGATAATACGCCGTCCAGTTATCCCGGACGTCCGCGTTAAACGCCGTACCCCTGCGCTTTTCCCGTGGAAGCGCCATATAGCTCTCCGCAAGCGCTGCAAGCTCCGCGAAGGTTTTCGGCTGCTTCACGCCGTTCATGCCGAGTCCGGTCAGCGTTTCCTCTCCGGCGAGCTTCATCGTCATCGTGCAGCCAAAGACAAGCAGCGGAAACCCGCGCAGCGCGCCGTCGATTGTCAGCGCTTCTTTCACCGCCGGAAACATTGCTCCGGCGCGTTGGGCGTCTACAGACGAAAGGTCGAGCAGCGGCACCGCCTCGCACAGCGAGGCCAGATCCGTCTGGCTTGTTTCAATCACCGCCGCATCCCACTCGCCGGAAAAAAGCAGCTCGTTTTGGTTGCTGTCGCCCATATTGTCGAAGACGACCTCCAGCTTGTCCAGTGCTCTTTCCGGATAGCGCTCAAGATACTCATTGCCGATGTTCCACCCGTCCAGCACGCGAAGCGGCTCCGCCGCGCTCGCCGCAGTACACAGCAAAGCGGTCGCAAGCAAAAACGCAATCAGCTTTTTCACGTTTACTCCTCCTGCATTTCCGGTTTTATCGTAATCGTCCAATCCTCAGAAATCCGCGTGTTGTTCTCCTCGCCGCACAGCCATACGCCGTCGGGCGTAACCTCCCAGTTTGTGATATAGAGGCTGACGTCATACTCTCCCGCACGTTCGATTTCGCTTTTACCTCCCGAAAACTCGAAAAAGAAACGGATGGTACCGTCCTCCTGCGGAATCTCGCCATAGCCGATCTCGGAAGCGTTCAGCTGGCCGTTTTCGTCCAGAACGCCGTTTGCAACGGCATGCGCCAGAACAATTTTCGCGCCCTGCTGCTGCGCCGCTTCCGCATAGGACGGCGCATCCTCCGGAATTTCTTCTGTTTCGCCCCAGAAAAGCAGCGCCCCAACCGGATCGTTGACGCTGACGTCCTCTGCAATCAGGATCATATTCGCCTCGTCCGCCGGGCGGATCGTGCCGCTCGCGTAAATGGTTCCATTGATGTAAACCGCGTCATCCAGCGTATAGATCACGTCTCCGAGCCGCCGCACGGCATTCACATCCGCCGTATCGCCGGAAAGCAGCTCCTGCTTTTTTTCATCGCCGTAAAACCGGCCGAAAATCTCCGCCGTGCGGCTCTCAAACGCCGCAAGCGCAACGCCGCAAAGCGCCAAGAAAACAGCCAGCGCAATCGCCGCCGTCTTCAGCGAAAAGTGCCGCGCAGGCGCTTCCTCCAGCCGTGCAAGCGACCGGGTCACGCATTCGTCAAGCCGCTCCGGAAGCGGTTCATAGGCTTTCTGCCACTCCTCACGCGTCATGCCATTCCCTCCTTCATCAGCGTCCGCAGTTTCTCCCGCGCTGTTTTCAGCCGTGAACAAACCGTTCCTTTCGGCACGCGAAGTATCCGCGCCGTTTCTTCAACGGAGTATCCTTCCATGTAGTGCAGCGCCACCGCCGTCCGCAGCTTCTGCGGCAGTTCGTCCAGTGCAGCGCAGAGCGCTTGGCTGTCATCCTCCCGTTCCACGCTTTGCTCCGGGATCGTTTCCATTGGCGTAACACGCCGTTGCTTTCGCTGGATGTTGATGCATTCGCGAATCAGAATGCGCGTCAGCCATGTGTCGAAATAGCGTTCTTCGCGAAGCGACGGCAGCTTCTGCCATGCGCGCGCGATCGCCTCCGAAATGGCGTCGAGACAATCCGCCTCCTGCCGCAGATAGCTGCGCGCAACACGATAGAGCTTTGTCTGCGCGGCAGTTACCCGCAATGCAAAATCATCGCGTGTCATTCCGCCCCTCCTTCCGCAATAAAAGTGATTTCGCCTATTAGACGCGTCGGAACCCTCGCCGATTTTGGTTCTTTATTATTTTTTCATTCTATCACGAAACCCCATCCCGCAAAACACACAAAGCCCGGCCTGCTTTTTTTCGCAATCTTTTTTGACATTTTTCTGAAATTCCCCCTTTACAAAACCGAATCCTGATGATAAAATAGCGCCATTCCAATTTCATACCTTTTGCGATGACGAAGAAGGCGCGCGTCAGAGTCTGCAGAGAGCTGCCGTTTGGTGCAAGGCAGCGACAAAAACGCATTCGCCCATCCCTTCCGAGCAGGAGCGCAGAAAGCGCGCAAGCGTAAGTAGAGCCTCCCGTGAAGCTGCGTAAATGCCAAGGGGTTTGTCAGAACCCTGAGAGGCGTCTTTTCAGGCGCAATTTGAGTGGTACCGCGGATGTTTGCATTCGTCTCAAAGATAATTCTTTGAGGCGTTTTTCTTTAACCAAAACGAAAGGATGTGAGCAAATGGCGACTATGAATCCGGTGTCCAGCGAGCTGATGGAGGTGGCGCTCCGAATTCGCGAGCTTCGTGAAATCTCCAGTTTTTCCGAAGAAACCATGGCTGAACTGACAGATGTTTCTCTGGAGGCGTATCGTCAGTTTGAAACCGGAACCGTCGACTTGCCGTTTACGTTCCTGCACAAATGCGCGCTCGCTTTCGGCGTCGAAATGAACGACCTCATGGAAGGCCACAGCGCGCGCCTAACCAGCTACACCGTGACGCGCCGCGGTAAAGGTCAGATCACCGCGCGCGAGGACGGCATTGAAATTGCAAACCTTGCGCCGCTGTTCCACAAGAAAATTGCCGAGCCCTACTGGGTGCGCTATGCATACTCCGCCGAGCAGCAGAATCAGCCGATTCACACCACCACGCACTCCGGACAGGAATTCGACCTTGTTCTGGAGGGGCACCTGAAGGTTCGCGTCGGCGATCACACCGAGATCCTGCACGAAGGCGACAGCATCTACTATAACTCCTCCACCCCGCACGGCATGATTGCCGTCGGCGGACGCGACTGTCTGTTCTGCGCCGTCGTTCTGCCGGGCAACGAGTCCGAAGAGCCCTATGTCCGTGCAACGGTTGCGGGCAGCACGCTTCGCGAGCCGACGGTCGGACAGAAATTCGTTCAGGCCGAGGACGACGAAAACGGCACGCTGAAGCATCTCTCCTTCACCGGGGACGATACGTTCAACTTCGCCTTCGACGTCGTGGACGAGCTTGCGCGTACCAAGCCCGAAAAGCTGGCCATGGTGCATCTGGACCGCAACCACAACGAGCGCCGCTTCACCTTCCGCGATATCAGCCGCGCCAGCGCGCAGGCCGCGAATTATTTCAAGTCGCTCGGCATCTCCCGCGGCGATCGCGTGATGCTCGTGCTCAAGCGGCACTATCAGTTCTGGTTTGCCATTCTCGGCTTGCATCGACTCGGCGCCATCGCCATCCCCGCAACCAACATGCTCATGGAGCACGATTTTACGTATCGCTTCCAGGCTGCGGGCGTAAGCGCCGTCGTGTGTACGGCTGACGGCGACACGGCGCACCAGATCGAACTGGCGCTGCCGCAGTGCCCTGAGATGAAAACGAAAATCCTTGTCGGCGGCAGCCGCCCCGGCTGGCATGATTACGACGCGGAAAGCGTGCTGTTCACGCGCAAATACGATCGTCCCGACGATTGCCCCTGCGGCGATGAGCCGATGCTGATGTTTTTCACCTCCGGCACGACGGGATACCCAAAAATCGCTGTACACAGCTTCAAATACCCGCTGGCGCACTATGTCACCGCGCGCTATTGGCAGTGCGTTGACCCGGACGGGCTGCACCTGACCATCTCCGACACCGGCTGGGGCAAAGCGCTGTGGGGAAAGCTGTATGGCCAGTGGCTGTGCGAAGGCGCTGTGTTCGTTTACGATTTCGATCGCTTCGACGCGCACGACATCCTGCCGCTATTCGCGCAGTTCCACATCACGTCGTTCTGCGCGCCGCCCACGATGTATCGCTTCTTCATTAAAGAAGACCTTTCCAAATACGACCTCTCCAGCCTGCGCCACGTCGCCATTGCCGGCGAGGCGCTCAACCCGGAGGTTATGAACCAGTTCCATGCCGCCACCGGTCTCACCCTGATGGAAGGTTTTGGCCAGACCGAAACTGCGCTTTCCATCGCCAACCTTGCCGGAATGCAGCCCAAACCCGGCTCCATGGGCAAGCCCACGCCGCTTTACGATGTGGACATTGTCTCCCCGGACGGCCGCAGCGTCGAAATCGGCGAAACGGGCGAAATCGTCATCCGGACGAAGGGCGATACGCAGGTCGGCCTGTTCCTCGGCTATTGGAGCAACGAGGAAAAAACGCGCGAAGTGCGCCACGACGGGCTCTACCACACCGGCGACACCGCATGGCGCGACGAGGACGGCTACTACTGGTATGTCGGCCGCACGGACGACGTCATCAAATCCAGCGGCTACCGCATCGGGCCGTTTGAAATCGAAAGCGTTATCATGGAGCTGCCCTACGTGCTGGAATGCGGCGTTTCGGCGGCGCCCGACCCAACGCGCGGTCAGGTGGTGAAAGCGAGCATCGTTCTCACGCCCGGCACGGTCGCAAGCGACGAGCTGAAAAAGCAAATTCAGGAATACGTCAAAAAGAAAACCGCGCCGTATAAATACCCCCGCATTGTTGTCTTCCGCGATTCGCTGCCGAAAACCATCAGCGGCAAGATCCAGCGGAATCTCCTCTGACACAAAGGCTCCGGAATTCTCCGGGGCTTTTTCTTTGCAAAGACGCTTTTCCCGAACAAGGCTCAGAAAAACTGCTTGACACAAGTCCGAAATCGTACTATAATCCCGCAAGTACGCTTTCGGACTTGCAAAAAAAGGAGCTGCCGCTATGACGCCGTTGATTCCAGAGCTCATCGAGCTGGACGCGCTGATCCACCAGCTTACGGATTTCTACCACGAACTCGCCTCCTCTCTTGGTCTGTCCGACTGCGCGTTCGATATCCTCTATGCCGTAACCGAATTGGGCGACGGCTGCCTTCAGCGGGACATCTGCCGCACGATGGCCTGCCCGAAGCAAACCGTCAATTCCGCCATAAAGCGTCTGGTGCAGCGCGATATTCTGCGCATGGAATCCGGGCGCGGGCGCGAAATGCGGATTTTTCTCACCGACCACGGCCGGGAATTTATGGAAGAACGCTTTTCCGCCGTTGTTCATATCGAAAACTCGTCCTATTCTTCTTTCACTCCAGAGGAATGGGCTGAATATATCCGCCTGACAAAAAAGCATATTGATGTGCTTCACCGCAGCCGCAAGACGCTTTCTTTGTCCAATGAAAGGAGCTGTTCCACATGAACGATTCAAGAATGAAAAAGCTGCTCAAGCTGGTGTTTCCGTCTGTTCTCAGCCAGATCTGCATTTTCCTTTTCACTATTGTCGATGGCATTTTTGTCGGAAACGGCGTTGGTTCAACCGCGCTGGGCGCGGTGAATATCGTGCTGCCCTACATCCTCGTGCTGTCCGCGCTCTATATGCTCACCTCGGTCGGCGGGGCAACCGTGACGGCAATCCGTTTCGGCCGCGGCGACAAGAAGGGTGCAAATCTCGCCTTCATGCATTCCTTCACCTGCCTGCTGCTCATCGCCGTTGTGCTCACGCTGGCAGGCGCCTGCTTTGCGCGGCCGCTCGGCTATCTTCTTGGCGCGAATGAAACCTATATCGATTACGCCGCCGACTACATCTTCTGGTATTCCGTTTTTATCATTCCTTCCGCGCTTTCGATTCTAATGCAGTTTTTCGGCCGCAATGACGGCGCGGCGATGCTCGTAATGACCGCAACGGCCGTCAGCTCCGCGCTGAACATCTTTCTGGACTGGCTGTTCGTCTTCCCGCTGCAAATGGCGCTGAAAGGCGCAGCCATCGCCACCGGCATTTCGCAGACGGTTGGCTTCCTGATCATTTTCTCGCACTTCGTGCTGAAAAAGGGCGACCTGCGCATCAGCCGCTTTCAGCCGAGCGCGGCGCTTTTCAAAAAGGTGCTACTTCGCGGAGTGCCGGAAACCATCGCGCAGTTCGCTTCCCCCGTTTCCATTCTCTGCCTCAATTACGTCATGCTGCGCATGATCGGCGAATCGCCGTCAATTCTTTCTCCGTCATCGGCTATATCGCCTCGTTCACAATCGCCATTTTCTATGGCGTTTCGGAGGGCGCGCAGCCGCTGATCGGCAACGCTTACGGCGAAAAGAACGAACGCGATCTGAAATTCTATTTCCGTGTCAGCCTGATCGTTTCGTTTGCCGGCAGTCTGCTTTTGTATCTGCTGTTCTCCCTGATTTCGCCTGTCGTCTGCCGCCTTTTCGGGCTGGATCCGGAAACGCTGGCGTTCACCGTGCAGAAGCTGCCCAAATACGCGCTCAACTTCGTCTTCATGTCGCTGAATACCATCATCTCGGCGTATCTTTATTCCACCAAGCGCACGGGCGCGGCCGTCGTGCTCAATTTCCTCCGCAGTTTCGTGTTCACCATTGCGGCCATTCTGATCCTTCCCGCGCTCTTTGGCGCGGAAATGATCTGGTATACCGCCGCCGTGTATGAAGGATTGAGCCTGCTTGCCGCAATTCTGCTCGTCTTTATGACAGAAAAAAACGGAATTATTTTCAAATGAAGCCGTTTTGTTCATTTTCAGTTTTTATTTCCCGCATATACTATGCGGGAAATTTGTTTTAGGGGGAAATCGGATGCTGCAAATTCAGGGGATTTGTAAACGATACAAAACCGGCGACCTTGTACAGCAAGCGCTGGACAATGTTCAGCTGAACCTGCGCGACAACGAATTTGTCGCGGTGCTCGGGCCGAGCGGTTCGGGCAAAACAACGCTGCTGAACATCATTGGCGGTCTCGACCGCTACGATAGCGGCAACCTGATCATCAACGGAATCTCCACCAAGAAATACAAAGACCGCGACTGGGATTCCTATCGAAACCACACGATCGGTTTTGTTTTCCAGAGTTACAACCTGATTCCGCATCAGTCCGTGCTGGCGAACGTCGAACTTGCGCTGACCATCTCCGGCATCAGCCGCGCAGAGCGCCGCAAGCGCGCGAAGGAAGCGCTGGAGCGCGTAGGGCTTGGCGACCAGATGCACAAGCGCCCCAACCAACTCTCCGGCGGCCAGATGCAGCGCGTTGCAATCGCCCGCGCGCTGGTGAACGAACCGGATATCCTGCTCGCCGACGAACCCACCGGCGCGCTCGACTCGGACACCAGCGTGCAGGTCATGGAGCTGCTCAAAGAAGTCGCCAAGGACAAGCTGGTCGTCATGGTCACGCACAACCCTGAACTTGCAGAGCAATACGCCACCCGCATCATTCGGCTGCGCGACGGCAAAATCACCGGCGACTCCGATCCTTATATCGTGAAGACGGAAGCGCTGGCTCCGCCCAAGCACAAGAACATGGGGCGTTCCTCCATGTCGCTTCTGACGAGCCTTTCGCTTTCCTTCAATAACCTGCGCACCAAGAAGGGGCGCACCTTCCTCACCGCGTTTGCCGGCTCCATCGGCATCATTGGCATCGCGCTGATTCTCTCCCTTTCCACGGGCGTCAATACCTACATCAACGATATCCAGAAAGAAGCGATGGCTTCTTATCCGTTGACCATTGACGCGCAAACGGTCGATCTTTCGAGCCTTCTCAATGGGCGCTCGTCTGCAAAGCAGCTGCGCGAGGTCGATCACGAGCTTGACGGCGTTTATTCAAACACGCTCGGCGTGGAACTGGCCTCCACGATGACGACAAGCCTGACGGAAAACAACCTCACGCCCTTCAAGAACTATCTCGACGATCCCGCAAGCGAAATCCATGAATACATCGGCGAGAACGGCATCTCCTACAGCTACGACGTGAAGTTTGACGTCTATACCCGCGACCCGGACGGCGCGCTCGTCACCACAAACGGCGTCACAATCGGCGGCGCGCAGCAGCAGATGCTTGCCGGCATGAGCCAGATTGCCGCTACCTCCACCATGAGCAGCATGATGACGTCCGGCAATTTCGGGCAGCTTCTTCCCGGTACCGACGACAAGCTGGTCGGTCAGGCGATTCTTGACAGCTACGACCTTCTCTACGGCAGCTGGCCCCAGAATTACGACGAAGTCGTGCTGATCCTCGACCGCAACAACGAAATTGAGCAGACTACACTCTATGAGCTGGGGCTTCTGCCCTCGTCCGAATACACGGCGCTGATGAAGTCGCTCGCCACCGGCGAAGCGACCGAAACGCAGGCGCTCCATTGGAGCTACGCCGATGCATGCAGCCAGACGTTCTACCTGCTGCCCGCATGTGATCAGTATCGCAAAGGCGCAAACGGCGTCTATCAGTATTCCGCCGGCAGCGCAGCGGACGTGGAAACCCTTCTTGAAAACGCGATCGAGCTGAAAATCGTGGGCGTAGTCCGCCCACAGAGCGATCAGGCTGCAGGGTTCGTTCTCAATCCCATCGGCTACACGCAGGCGCTGACAGATTACATCATCGCGCATACGGATGAAAGCGAAATCGTAACCGCCCAGCGTGAAAACGCCGGAACCAACATCCTCAGCGGGCTTGAGTTCTCCCCCGCCGACGACGAAGCGAAGGCAGCCAACGCGCAGGCTTATCTTGCAACGCTCGGCGTTTCGGAAAAGGCGGCGCTGTGCGCCGAAATGATGCAGAGCTCGCCGCAGGCGTCCATGCTAGATCAAATGAACGAAACGCAGCTGGCCGCAATGTTTGACCAGTATCTGCAAAACCCGGATCAGGCCATGCTTGTCAGCCTGTACGATTCGCACATCTCCTCCGGCAGCTATGACGAAAACATGCAGGCCTTTGGCATCGTCAGCAAGGATGCGCCCGTTTCCATCAGCATCTACGCCGACACCTTCGAGGCGAAGGACGCCATCGCCGATTGCATCCTGCGCTACAACGAAACCGTATCCGACTCCGACCAGATCACCTACACCGACTATGTCGGCCTGCTGATGAGCTCGGTCACCACCATCATCGACGTCATTTCCTATGTGCTGATCGCGTTTGTGGCGGTGTCGCTCGTCGTCTCGTCGATCATGATCGGCATCATCACCTACATCTCCGTTCTGGAACGCACGAAGGAGATCGGCATTCTGCGCGCCATCGGCGCATCGCGCCGCAACATCTCGCAGGTGTTCAACGCAGAAACGTTCATCATCGGCCTCTGTTCCGGCCTGCTGGGCATCGGCGTAACGCTGCTGCTGCTCATCCCCGGCAACGCGCTGATTCATCACCTCACCGGCACAACGAGTCTCAACGCGATTCTGCCCGCGCAGGGCGCGGTCATTCTGGTCATCCTGAGCGTTGTCCTGACATTGATCGGCGGCTTGATTCCTTCCCGCAAGGCTGCGAAGAAGGATCCCGTTACGGCGCTGCGCACCGAATAACCCGTTCCCCCGCATCTGTCCCAGCCACCGGCCGGGCGGTTCAAAAACCGTCCGGCTGTTTTTTGCGTTCTTCTGTCTTTATACAGCGGACACATTCAGCAAAATTTATCGTGTATTCGCCATAGTTCTTTCATTTTCAGCCAATATATGCTATAATCATGTGCGTGAAAGAAACACACATCAAGGAGGGATTCACTCCCATGCGTATGATGGACGCGCTGCAAAAGCAAACCGCCGCGCCGGGCCTGACGCTCACCCGCGTTCCGGTTCCCACGCCGCGGGCCGACGAAGTGCTGATTAAAATCCACAAGACTGCCATCTGCGGCACCGATCTGCACATTTACGAATGGAACAAGTGGGCGCAGGATACGATCAAGCCTCCGCTCGTCGCCGGTCACGAATATGTCGGCGAAATCGCCGAGCTCGGCAGCGAGGTTCAGGGGCTGCATATCGGCGAGCGCGTCAGCGGCGAAGGTCACATCGTCTGCGGACACTGCCGCAACTGCCGCGCCGGCAACAGCCAGTGGTGCAAGGATACGCAGGGCGTCGGCGTGAACCGCGACGGCGCTTTTGCCGAGTATCTCTGCATTCCTGCACGCAACGTGATCCCGATTGACGAATCGCTCGACGAGGATATCGTCTCTTTCTTCGACGCATACGGAAACGCGACGCACACCGCGCTGATGTTCGACGTTGTCGGCGAAGACGTGCTCGTCACCGGCGCAGGCCCCATCGGCGTTATGGCGGCCGCCATCTGCAAAAAGAACGGCGCGCGCCGCGTAATCATCACCGACGTAAATGAATACCGCCTTGATCTCGCCCGCAAAATGGGCGTAATCGCCGTCAATGTTGCAACGGAAGACCTTGAGGTCGTAATGCGCGAAAGCGCCATGGTCGAGGGCTTCGACGTGGGCCTTGAAATGAGCGGCAGCCCCGCCGCATTCGGCCAGATGCTTCACCACATGCGCAACGGCGGAAAAATCGCCATGCTTGGCATTTTCGGCAAAGACATGCAGATGAACTGGAACGACGTCGTCTTCAAGGGCATCACGATTCAGGGTGTGTACGGGCGCAAGATGTTTGAAACGTGGTATAAAATGTCCGCAATGATTCAGGGCGGGCTGGATCTGAACCCGATCATCACGCACCGTTTCCCCTATACCGAATATCAAAAAGGCTTTGAAGCCATGGCTTCCGGCCGCAGCGGCAAGGTCATTCTGGATTGGAGGAAATAATCATGTCCAAAAACGCTTACGATATTTTCAGCAGCCAGCTGGCCGCCATGCGCGAAGCGGGCACGTACAAGGACGAGCGCATCATCACCACGCCGCAGCAGTCGCGCGTGGATACCACTGCCGCGCTGGGCGTGCTGAACATGTGCGCCAACAACTATCTCGGCCTTTCCGACAACGCCGATGTTATCGCCGCTGCAAAAAGCAGCTACGACCGCTGGGGCTTCGGCCTTTCCTCGGTTCGGTTCATCTGCGGCACGCAGGAGGTTCACAAGCAGCTGGAGGAAGCAATTTCAAAGTTCTTCGGCTTTGAGGATGCAATTCTCTATTCCTCCTGCTTTGACGCAAACGGCGGTCTCTTTGAAGCGCTGCTCACAGCTGAAGATGCAATCATCTCCGACGAGCTGAACCACGCTTCCATCATCGACGGCGTTCGCCTCTGCAAGGCCGCGCGCTATCGCTATAAGAACAACGACATGACGGATCTTCGCGAAAAGCTCGAACAGGCGAAGGATGCGCGCATCAAGCTCATTGCCACCGACGGCGTTTTCTCCATGGACGGCTATATCGCCAATCTGCGCGGCATCTGCGATCTCGCCGATGAATACGGCGCGCTCGTCATGGTGGACGACAGCCACGCCGCCGGCTTTGTCGGCAAAACCGGGCGCGGCACGATCGAACACTGCGGCGTTGAAGGCCGTGTAGACATTCTCACCGGCACGTTCGGCAAAGCGCTCGGCGGCGCGTCCGGCGGCTTCACGCTTGCGCGCAGGGAAGTCATCTCGCTCCTGCGTCAGAAATCAAGGCCGTATCTTTTCTCCAATACGCTCGCTCCCGCCGTCTGCGCCGCATCGCTGAAGGTTATGGAAATGCTTAACGCTTCCACCGCGCTGCGCGACAAGCTCGAAGAAAATACGAAGTATTTCCGCGGCGCGCTCGTCGAACTCGGCTTCGACGTGCCGGAGAGCACGCACCCCATCGTCCCCGTCATGCTGTATGACGCGCATGTCGCAAAGGAATTCGCAGAGCGAATGCTCGCCAAGGGCGTCTATGTCGTCTCGTTCTGCTATCCTGTCGTGCCGCAGGGAAAAGCGCGCATCCGCACGCAGGTCAGCGCGGCGCACTCCATGGACGATCTTCGCTTTGCCGTCGCCAAGTTTGCCGAGGTCAAGCGTGAAATGAACCTGTAAAAGCTATTCCCGCGAAGCAAACGGCCGGCGCTCGTCTCTGCACAAGCGCCGGTCGTTGTTTTATGCTGTTTTTTCGGCTTTACAGCCGCGCAGCCTTCACTGCAAAACCTTCTCCTCAAGGATTTCCATCGCATCGCCCGTCATGCGGAACGCTTCAAACCGCACTCTCCCGTCATAGTCCAGCATGTGCGAAAGCCTCCGCGCCAGCGGCGGAAACGTCACGCGTCTGCGCGCTTGCGCGCAGTCCACCCATTCCACCTCGACGCTCTCCTCTGAGGTTTGCAGTTCTCCGCCCGCATATTCGCACAAGAACGTCAGGTTTACTATCGTCGGCAGCATTGTGCCTTCCAGCACGCCATAGCCCGGCTTTTCCGCCACGTTGCTGTATTCTCCTACAAACCTTCAACGCCCGTTTCTTCCCATATTTCACGATGCAGCGCGGCAAGAACGCTTTCTCCCTGCTCCACCTGTCCGCCCGGAAATTCCCAGCCCCGCCTTGGCGAGCGCACGAGCAGCACTTCATCTCCCCGCCGCACCAAGCCTGCGGCTGAAACGATATGCACCGGGAGCGCAAAACCGTTTTTCCTGCTCATTCGCATGCCCGTTCCTTTCTTCTCCGCTCATGCGTATTGTCCGGTAATAAAACGACATCCCGCAAGGCGGCGTCAGTCGCCCTACGGGAATCCACGGGATTCAGCGCCGTCGCGCTGTCTTCATCCAACTATTCGTTTTCATCGAAGCGCAGTGCAGCTTCCTCATCGCCAGACAGATCAATCATCCGCCTCGAATCAGCTTCCGACAGCGCCTGCACGCCCGAGAGCTTCCGCTCAATCGTGCGCGTCTTTCGCGCCGCTTCCTCAATGCTGTTGCTTGCGCTGCGCAGACGATCCTGCGTCTTTTCAAGCAGCGTCGCAAACTTGCCGAACTCCGTTTTCACTGCGCCAAGCAGTTCCCACACCTCGGAAGACCGCTTCTCAATCGCAATCGTGCGGAAGCCCATCTGCAGGCTGTTCAAGAATGCGAGCAGCGTGGTCGGTCCCGTTACAACAATGCGATACTCATTCTGCAGCCATTCGACAATTCCGTTCTGGCGAAGCACTTCGGCGTACAGCCCTTCCACCGGAAGGAACATAATTGCAAAATCCGTCGTGTGCGGCGGGTCAATGTATTTGCTGTGAATGCGCCGCGCTTCGTTTTTGATGGCCGCAGTCAGCGCGGCGGCAGCGGCGTTCTCGCCCTCCTTGTCGCCCGCATCGGATGCTTCCACCAGCCGCCGATAATCCTCCATGGGGAACTTGGAATCAATCGGAAGATAGACAACCTGACTCCCGTCATTCCGCCCCGGAAGCCGCACTGCGAATTCCACCCGTTCCCTGCTTGCAGGCTTCACGACAACGTTTGTGTCATATTGCCCTGGCGCAAGATACTGCTCCAGCAGCGCGCCGAGCTGCACCTCGCCCCACACGCCGCGCGTTTTGACGTTCGTCAGCACCTTTTTCAGGTCGCCGACGCCGGCGGCAAGGTTCTGCATTTCGCCCAGTCCTTTATACACCTGCTCCAGCCGCTCCGACACCGTCCGGAACGACTCGCCCAACCGCTTGTCCAGCGTGGAGTTGAGCTTCTCATCCACCGTCACGCGAATCTGTTCGAGCTTTTTTTCGTTCTCACCCTGAAGGCGCGTCATGCTCGCGTCAAGCGTTCTGCGCATCTCGTTCAGGCGCTGCTCGTTAACGGCCAGCTTATCGTCAAGCGTTTTAGAAACCCGCTCCATCTGACGGTCGTAATCCTGCAACTTCGCGTCGATGCTCTGCCTCATGCGCTCCATGCGCTCCTCATCGGCGCGGTTTGTCGCGCGGATCTGCGCGCCGAACGAATCCAGCTGATTCTGCTGCGTCCGCGACATCTCGCCGATCACGCTTACGATCGAATCGTTCATCCCGCGCAGCGTCCGGTTCATTTCGTCGCGGTCGGCAGCGCGTTCCCTGCCGTTTGCGTCGCTGAAATCCGAAATGCTCTCGCGCAGCGAGGCTTCAATCTGATGCATTTTCCTTTCAAGGAACCGCTTCTGCCGCGCAATTTTCACAAACAGCGGGATCATGCACAGCACCAGCAGCGCCAGCACGCACGCAAGCCCAACCGCAGGCTGCTCAATCCATTCGGAAAACGTTATCGTCATCGCTCCCGCTCCTTCCATTCATCCGGCCTGAAAAGTCTCCCGAAGCCATTCAATCGAGCGAAGCACCTCGCCTGTGTCTTCCGTTTGAGCCGCATAGGGTTCCAGAATGATATCGCCCTGATAATTTACGGCGCGCAGCGCCTTTGACAAATCGCGGAAATCGCTGCGTCCCCTGCCGGGCAGCACATGGCGGCCGTTTTCGTCAAAGTCGAGTATGTGAACGTGGCGCAGCCGCTCTCCCATCGTTTCCGCGACGCGCGCAGGTTCCATCCCAAGCTCCATCACCTGCTTGACGTCCAGCGTGAAGCCGATCTCCGGCCAGCGGCGCGCAAATTCCTCAATCCGCTCCATGGAGTTGAGCCACGCCCAGCTGACTGTTTCCCAGCACAGGCGGACTCCATGGCGGCGGCAGCGCTCCATCGTTTCTTCAATGTGGGGCTGCCACCGGTCGAGCGGCGGGCAATTCCCCCGCAGACGCGGCGGCCCGTGATAAACGTAAACGTGCGCGCCAAGCAGCTCCGCGGTTTGCAGAAACGTCTCCAACATGAAAAAGCCGTCCGCGCGCTGGCGCGGCGACTGCCCAAGGAGATCGCTCTCAAAATGAAACGTTCTGTTGTGTACGGAAACGACGTCCATCCCGCCTGCAAGGTTCTTGAGTTTCAATCCAAACGACGGAAGATACTCGCTTTCCGTCTGCAAAAATGCTTCGCAGCACGGAACGCCGAGCGACGCCAGAAAAGCCGCCGCTTCTTCCGTTTCCATGCGGCTGTAATACGCCGCGGTGCTCATTCCAATTCTCATAGAAAAAATTATAGCGCAAATTCCGCCGGGGGTCAACGCGTCTTTTTCTGCTTGTCCTTATACAGCTGCACATCCGCCGCCGCCAGCAGGCCGGAAATGTTCATCGTATCCGGATTATATTTCGCAAAGCCGGCGCTGACGTTCACGCTATATGCTTCATCCCGGCCATTTTCTTCAATCTCCCGGCGAATCTCGCGGATCATATTCTCCACGCGTTCCTCGTTTTCGGCTTCAAGCACGATGGCGAATTCATCCCCGCCAAGGCGGGACGCATAGCCGCCCCTGTCCTTGCAGTTTTCCCTCATGGCGTCCGCCACGCGAATCAGCGCGCGGTCGCCCTCCACGTGACCGAACTCATCGTTGATCTGCTTGAAGTGGTCGATGTCCATCATGATCAGATACAGCGCACCCTCACGCGCGTTTTTGTATTTGCCCATTTTTTCTTCGAGCTTGCTCATCAGGCGATAGCGGTTGCCCAGCTTCGTGAGGCTGTCCTGCGTGATGTAGCTCTCCTGAATGTTGATGAACACCATAACCAGCGCAAGCGTCAGCATCGGACACAGCACCGGAATATCCGAAAAGAACAGCTGGAGAATTCCGCCCACCACCGGAATCACGGCAAAAGACGCAATCGTAAAATCCGTCTCGCGTTCCGTATAGGCCGACGCGCGCTTCCCCTTAACCAGCGCACGGATCGACGCGGCTGCAAAATATGTCACGCATACCACCGGCTGCACAAAATGCAGCGGGCCCCGCTGATAAAAACCATTCTCGTCAATATAGAACATCCACTCGGTCACACAGGATACCACAGCGAGAACGCTGACAAGCAAGGCTGGAATCAGCACATAAAAATAGCATTTGCGGTTGCGGATCCACTTGGCGTTGATGACGTTTTCAGAGTAGCAAAAGGCAAAATACGTGCTCAGCATACAGAACGTGAAGTATATAGCATTCGCAATGTAGTTTACAATCTTTGCGCCGTATACGCTTTGCCCGTCCATTGCCCGCCAGAAGATATCGCTCGCGCAGAAAAGCATCGTGAAAATATACATGCACAGCAACGCTTCCTGCTTGCTGGAGCGATCCGCTCGCACGGTTCGCAGCGTTAGAATAAAAATAATGAGGATGCAAAGGACGTTCACTTCCGCGGTGAGAACCTGCGTCATCTGCTTTCTCCCCTTTCCATAGACGTTCCGGCCACTCAAAATTACTCAGCTTATTACTTATTATATTCCCTTGTAACCATAAAATGCAAGTATTATTTTATTCATTCACCATTTTTACGGCTTCTTCGCAGATTTTCAGGCAAATTCTGCTCGCTTCGCACTCCGTTTTTTCATGTGCTGATACATAAAACTTGATCTTCGGCTCCGTTCCCGAAGGCCGGATGATCAGCTTTGCGCCGCCCTGCAGCCAATACTCCAAAACGTTTGCCGGCGGCAGCCCCTGCACGCCCGCGGCATAATCAATCTGCCGCGTCACCGGCAGCCCCGCAATTTCTCTCAGGGGCGCAGTGCGCAGGCTGCGCATCAGCGCGTTCATTCTTTCCGCGCCGTCCGCGCCTTCAAACGCAGCGCTACGCAGTTCCTCGCGATAATACCCATGCTCGGCATAAAGCGCGTTCAGCGCGTCCAGAAGCGTCCGTCCCTGACTGGCGTTCCAGGCGGCGGCTTCGCAAATCAGCAGCACGGCATTCACGCCGTCCTTATCGCGCACATGCGCGCCGGAAAGATAGCCGTAGCTCTCCTCAAAGCCAAAGATGAACCGCTCCGCTTCCCCGGCTTTTTCCAGCAGCCCGATTTGCTCGCCGATAAACTTAAAGCCCGTCAGCACGCGCCGAACTTCCACGCCATATTTTGCAGCGACCGCATCGGCCATCGCCGTCGAAACAATCGTCGTCACGCACACGGGATGCGCGGGCATGGTTCCGTTCTCAAGACGCATCCGGCAAATGAAATCCAGCAGAATCACGCCCATCTCGTTGCCGCTGATCAGCCGGTATCCGCCGCGCCCGTCCGGAACAGCCGCACCGCATCGATCGCAGTCCGGGTCGGTTCCGAGCAGGATGTCCGGCTTGACCGTCTCGCAGAGCGCAAGCCCTTTTGCCATTGCCTCGCGAATCTCAGGGTTCGGATACGGGCAGGTTGGAAACCGACCGTCGGGCTCTTTCTGCTCCGGGACAACGGTAATTTCGTGAACTCCGGTCTTTTCTGCAAGCATGGAGACGCATTCCAAGCCTGTTCCGTTCAGCGGCGTATAAACGAGCTTCAGGTCGGAAAGCCCCGCTCCGCTTCCAATGCGAAGCGCACAGACCGCCTCTACATAATCGTTCAGGCATTGGTCGGAAATCCAATGGAGCTTTCCCGACGCTTCCGCATCTTCAAGCGAAGCGGTCTTTACGCCCGTAAAACAGTCCACCCGCGCAATGCGCTCTGAAATCCTTTCCGCCGCTTCCAGCGTGATCTGACACCCGTCCGGCCCGTAAACCTTATAGCCGTTGTATTGCGCAGGATTGTGACTCGCCGTGATGCACACGCCCGCGCCGCAGTCGTAGTATCGCACCGCCCAGCTGAGCGCCGGTGTTGGCTCCAGCCGGGGATACAGCCAGACCTCAATGCCGTTCGCCGCCAGCACTGCCGCCGTTTCGCGCGCAAAAACATCGCTCTTGATGCGACTGTCGTAGGAGATTGCCGCTTTGCGCGGCAGGCCGGACGCGAGCAGATATTCCGCCAGCCCCTGCGTTGCGCGCCGCACCGTGTAAACGTTCATTCGCGCCGTTCCTGCGCCGAGCACGCCGCGCAGGCCGCCCGTACCGAAGGCAAGCTCGCTGCCAAAACGCTCTGCAATCTGCGCGTCATCCCGCCCGATTTGCTGCAATTCTTCGACAATTTCGCAGTCCTCAGCGCTGTCGCGCCAGCGTTCATATTTTTCCTGCGCATTGTTTTGCATGGTTCCGCTCTCCCTTCGCGCTTTCCTTGAAAACAGACCGCATTCTATTTTTGAGAATACGGTCTGTTTTGTTCTTTTTGCTTTATTCCGCCATTTCGGCAAGCCATTCCTTCACTGCGATGGCGGCGCGCTTCACGTCGTTCTTTTTCGCGCCCTGCGCGATCAATTCCGCAGTCGCCTCCTGCGCGCTGCACCCTTCAAACATCCGCGTCAGAATTGCGCCTTCCAGGCTCTGCTCCGCCTTTTTTTCCTCAACCGGCTCCATTTTCTGCGTTGAGAAATCCAGCACAAGGCAGTATTCGCCCTTCTCAGCCTTCGGGTTTGCCTTCAGCGCGTCGAGCACCTGCACCGCAGACCCGCGATAAATCTTTTCATGCAGCTTCGTCAGGTCGCAGCAGCAGCAAACCGAGCAATCCGGGTATTTTTCAGCCAGCACAGCAATCAGATCCGTCACACGGTGCGGCGACTCATACGCCACGCACACCGGAATTCCCCGGGAAATACTCTCCAGCTTCTTGCGCAAATCGCCCTTTTCGCGCGGCAAAAAGCCATAAAAAGCAAACTCCCGCGACGAAAAACCGCACGCCGAAAGCGCCGTGGCCACCGCGCAGCAGCCGGGAATCGGAATCACCTCAATGCCCGCCTTCGCCGCCTCGCGCACAAGCAAATCCCCCGGATCGGAAACAGCCGGAGTGCCCGCGTCCGTCGTAAGCGCAGCGTCAATGTTTTCTTCCAGCATCCTGCCGATAATCCCTTCAAGCCGGTCGGCTTCATTGTGCCGATGGCAGGAAATCATGGGCTTTTCAATGCCGAACTTGCGCAGCAGGTTCCCCGTCACGCGCGTATCCTCCGCCGCAATCAGCGAAACGCTTTGCAGCGTTTCCAGCGCGCGCGGCGACAAATCCGACAAATTGCCTATGGGCGTTGCGACAACATACAGCTTTGGCATATTCTCCCTCACAGCTTTTCCGCAACGCGCAGCTTTGCGCTGCGCGCGCGCGGATTTTGTTGCGTCTCCTCGTTGCTGGGCTTTATCGCGCCTCGCGAAGGCAGACGGACGGTCGGTTTTTTTCCGCAAATACAGACCGGCAGTCCGGGCGGGCATGTACACGGATTTTCCATCCGCCTTAAAGCCTGCTTTACGATTCTATCCTCAAGCGAATGGAACGTGATCACTGCCAGTCGTCCGCCCGGCGCAAGCAGCTCCACGGCGTCCTCAAGCGCCTGCGTCAGCGGCGCAAGCTCGTCGTTCACGGCAATCCGGATTGCCTGAAACGTCTTCTGCGCCGAATGGCCCTTGTCTCTGTCGCGAATCTTTCTCGGAATTGCAGCGTCCACAGCCCGCACAAGGTCGCCGGTCGTCTCAAGCGGCTTCTTCGCGCGATGCTCCAGAATCATCGCCGCAATCCGGTCCGCCCAGCTTTCTTCGCCATACTCGCGCAAAATGCGTGCAATTTCTTCCTTCGGCCATGTATTCACAAGCGTTTCCGCTGTGAACGGCTGGCTCTGATCCATGCGCATGTCCAGCGCCGCATCTGCATGATAGGAAAAACCGCGCTCTGCCGTGTCCAGCTGAAAGCTCGACACGCCCAAATCAAGCAGCACGCCGTCCAACAGCGGAATGCCATTCTGCATCGCCAGCGCTTTCATGTCATGGAAATTTCCGCGGATGGCATGAAATCCCTCATGGCCGCCAAGCCGCGCGGTCGCCGCCGCCAGCGCGTCCGCATCGCGATCAATGCCGTACACCGCCGCGCCGCGGCCGAGCAATTCGCCCGTATGTCCGCCGCCGCCCAGCGTGCCGTCGATGTATACCTTCCCGGCTTCCGGCTTCAGCGCGTCCAGCACCTCGTCCAGCATGACGGGAATATGGTGAAATTCGCTCATCTCTCTCACTCCGTTTTCAGTAACGCGTCGTCATAGCCTTTCAGCAGCGTCCGTGCTTCTCCCGCCAGATACAGCGACCCGGCAACAATCACGCGCCCGTCCGCTCCAGCGTGCGCCTTCGCCATTGCGAGCGCCTCGGATACGTTTTCCGCGCTCTGCGCGGGAATTCCCAGCAGCCGAAACGCCGCCGCCAGCTCGCCGCTTTCCAGCGCGCGTTCGCTGTCCGGCCTGACTGCAAGCATTTCATCGCACACGGGCGCAAGCGCCTTCACGATGCCATGCCAGTCCTTATCGCGCAGGATTCCGCAAACCAGAACGGTTTTTGTCCTCGGCATTGCCCGGACATACTGCGCCAGCGCCTGCGCGCCCTGCGGATTGTGCGCGCCGTCCAGCAGAAGCGGCGGCGCTTCGCCGATCCACTCCAGCCGCGCCGGCCAGCGCGCGCAGCGGAGACCTTCAAGAATCGTCGCTTCCGGTATCCCCAGCGTTTCAAGCGCCAGATGCGCGACGCCCGCGTTAAAGCGCTGATGCGCGCCATTCAGCCCCAGCGTCGCCTTTTCTTCTCTTTCGGCAAAAAGCAGCGGCGCGCCCACCGCCCTGCAATGCGCGGCAATCACCTCGCACGGGCCGCCCGTCACCTGCGCCGAGAGGATCATCGGCACGCCCTGCTTTGCAATGCCCGCCTTCTCAAACGCGATTTTTTCCGGCGTGTCTCCAAGCGTTTTCACATGATCCAGCCCGATCGACGCAATCGCGCAAACCAGCGGTGTGATCACGTTTGTCGAGTCGAACCTTCCGCCCAGACCGACCTCAATCACGGCGATATCAACCGCCTCGCGCGCGAAGCATAGGAACGCAATCGCCGTTCCAATTTCAAACTCCGTAGGCGCAATGCCCTGCGCGCGCAGCGCTTCCACTTCGCGCGCTGTTTCAGCCGTATAGCGCGCCAGCGCGTCATCGTCAATGGGCATTCCGTTCACACGGATGCGCTCGTTATAGCGTTGCAGAAACGGCGACGTGTACAGCCCCGTCTTCTTGCCGGCCAGCATCAGCCCGGCGTGAATGAACGCGCATACCGAGCCCTTTCCGTTTGTGCCCGCAACGTGTACGCTCTGAAACTGCTTTTGCGGGTTGCCCAGCCGCGCCAGCAGCGCGCGCATGTTGTCCAGCCCCGCCTTTTTTCCATGACCCGCCGCGCCGTGAATGAACGCAAGCGCCTGTTCGTATGTGAATGTATCCGCCATTTCTGCATCTTCTCTCCAAAGAAAAACTTCCCGGACAAGCCATGCAAGCATAGCACATCTGGGAAATGTTTACAAGCCAATTTCACATGCGTTTTCTGAACGGATAGAATTTTGCAAAGATCAGTGCCGCAAGCAGCAGCGCCGCCGACCCGATCACCCACCACATGGCAGGGCTGCTCTTTGCCTTTTGTTCCCCCTGCGGAAACCCGCCGAACTCCTGCATCCCGCCGCGCTGCCATTCCCTGCGGCCGCTGTTTTCATCCGCGCCCTGCGCGGAAATTACAGGCGCGCCTTCGCTTTCCTTCGGGGCGTTTTCGCTCGCATTTCCGCCCTGTGCAGTTTCTTCCGGCGGCTGCTGCTTATCTCCATTCGGTCGCTCTGCGGTTGCTGCCAGCTGCATCGGATTTTCCGCATCCGGTTTCTGTGCTGTCTCGCCTGTCGGAATGCTCCTGCCCTGCGGCATTGCAGGGACATCCGCACTTTCCTTCGGGGCGTTTTCGCTCGCATTTCCGCCCTGTACGGTTCCTTCCGGCGGCTGTGGCTTATCTCC
>CAZKJW010000002.1:0-24130 GCA_964553125.1 uncultured Oscillospiraceae bacterium | reverse complement strand
GCCCTGTACGGTTCCTTCCGGCGGCTGTGGCTTATCTCCAGCCGGTCGCTCTGCGTTTTCTGCCAACTGCATCGGATTTTCCGCATCCGGTTTCTGCACCGTCTCGCCTGTCAGAATGTTCATGTCCTGCGGCATTGCAGGGACATCCGCGCTATCCTTTGGGGCGGTTTCGCTCGCATTTCCGCCCTGTACGGTTCCTTCCGGCGGCTGTGGCTTATCTCCAGCCGGTCGCTCTGCGATTTCTGCCAGCGGCTTTTCCGCGTTCGGTTCCTGCACCGTCTCGCCGGTCGGAACGCCCATGCCCTGCGGTATTGCAGGGGCTTTGTCCGGCGCGCCGTTACCGGCTTCCATGCTTTGCAGCGCGTTCTGTCCGGCATCGCTCATCTCATGGCCTATACCCTTTCGCTCCGAGCGGTGCTCATCGTCGCCGCCACGCCCGAATCCATTGTTGCTTCCCAGTGCCGAAAGCGACAGGCTGCCCGTATCAATCGGCTCGTCGTTGCCTTCCAGCTGGTTGAGCATACTCTGCCCACGCAGCCGGAGATATTCCTTCAAATGCGGCAACGCCGCCGTATACTCCTCATACGTATACTCCTTCGTCGGATCGATTTCCACCCATTCGCCGATCAGCGCATCCAGCCGATCGATCAGCGCCGCCGCGTCGTTCACGTAGAACTCTCCAATCTGCCGGATATACGCATGATACGTCTCCAGATACGTTTCATTCTCCAGCAGCCGCGCGATAATCGGCCTGCTCTCACCGCTTCCGCTGGTGTACGGCGCATCGATATCCAGATTGATCAGCTTCGACGCACTCTCGCCAAACCCGCCGAAGGCTAAGTTATAGTCCCACGGCAGCATGGTGATTTTACCATCCTTTTCATAAAGGTAATAGTTGTGCATCATGCTTCCGAAGTAGCCGTCGCCGTTTCCAACGGCCGCATTGCCGGCAATATAGCGCAGCATCTCATCGACCATGACGTACTCCGAAATATCGTTTTCTTCCTCCGACGATATGCCGCGCAGCGCCGCGATCACGCGCTTTTTGTCCGCTTCCTTGGTGGTCTTAAAAATCGTCTTGTCAAAAATTGCGGAATAGCTTTCCGTCGAATCATCCGTATACACAAGGTCCGAGCCGTCTCCGCCGCCAAACCTTCCGCCGAATGCGTCTCCAAAATCGCCGCCCATCTTCTCCTTTACTTTTTCAATCGTTTCTGAAATGTCCGGCATTTCATCTCCGCCGGAGAACAGTTCGTCGAACTCATCGCCCATTGCGTTTTTGATTTGCTCAATCTTTTCTGAAAGCTCCGGCATTTGCGGCATATCAAACGGCGCTTCCGGCGCCTCGCCAGAAGAAAACCCCGCCGGAAAATCCGGCTGTTCAAAGCCGCCCTGCGGCGCTTGCGGCATTTCCTTTCCGCCGCCTTTGCCTCCGCCCATATCCATGCTTTCGACCTTATAGAGATTGCCGTAGTTTCTGCCGAAATTCCTTTCTGTATAGGACTGCTCCAACACCTCCACCGCCAGATACAAGCCCCAGAACTCTCCGTTCACGTAAATCTTTGCAAACGCGTACAGCGGAACATCCACGCCCACCAGCTGCATGGTGTAATAGGCCAGATATTCCTTCATCCACGTCGCATCGGACTGCGTGTTGTTGAAAACGATCTTGTCCAGCCCCAGCATCGTCTGGCCGCTGATATATTTATCGAACTTCACCTTAAAGCTATAGCGGTTCGTATCGCCCACCCGCGTCAGGCTCGAATTGCCCTTGCAGCGGATGCCCACGCTCTGGAGTTTCTGTCCGTTAATCGTTATGTCTGCCGAAACATATTCTTCGGCGCGCGCGTTTTCAATAAGCCCGTCCCAGTCCTCCTGCGGCAGTTCGATCTCGACCGTCATCAGGCTATCGCGGTCAAACAGCGCGTCTTCATATTCAAAGGCCACGCCCGACGCGCTGCCCTGCGAAAACATCATCGCGCACGAAACGCAAACAGCAAGCGCCAATGCAATGCACGTTATACGCGTAAAGCTCTTTTCACTCATTTTCTTCTGCTCCTCTCGCGGAATTCACAACCACTACAATACGCCATAATTGTGAGTTAAATGTGGCCAAATTCAAAACAATTTCGTTTTTATTCCCTCCAGACGGAAGCAAAGACGACGCCGCAGCAGAACCGGCTTTCATCGGCGCAAAGCGCCTGATGAATCCAGCGCGCAGAACCCTTCTCATCTCCCAAAGCCAGTTCTACAGAAAGCATTTCCCATCATCTCACCCGCATCTCATCGTAACGCGAAACATTCAAAAGCACGCCGACGGCCGCCATAAAAATGCTCACCGACGTTCCGCCCGCGCTGAAAAAAGGCAGCGGCAAGCCGGTTGTCGGCAGCAGCCCGACAACGACGCCCATATTCAGAAACGCCTGCACGCCAATCATCGCCGTAATTCCGGCCGCCAAAAGGCATCCGAATCTGTCCGGGCAGCGCAGCGCAACGCGGATGCCCGCATAAAAGAACAGCACAAACAGCGCAATCACAGCGATGCAGCCCAGCAGCCCGAAGTCCTCTGCAATCGATGCAAAGATGAAATCCGATTCCGGGTAGGGCAGGTATGCCGTCTTCTGTCGGCCCTGCCCAAGCCCCATGCCGAACAGCCCGCCCGAACCAATCGCAATGAGCGACTGCGACAGCTGATACCCCTCGTCGCTCATCAGTTTGAACGGGTCGCGGAAGGACAGCAGCCTTTCCCGCCGGTACGGTTCGCTCCACGCATAGAACGCGCCGAGCGCAACCCCTGCCGCGCCCATCAGCGTCAGATGCGCCGCTCGCGCGCCTGCAACCGCAACCATCACAAATGCGACAATCAGAATGCTCCCCGCCGTGGAGAGATTCGGCTGCTGCAAAATCAGCAGGAACATTGCGCCCGGCACAACAAGCGGCGGCGTTAAATGCCAGAACTTCCGAATGCGGTTTCCCTTGTTGTCCAGCGCGCCGGCCATGAAAATCACCATCGCAAACTTCGCCAGCTCCGACGGCTGAAAGCTCAGCCCGCCCACCCGCAGCCACCGCCGCGAGCCATTCGCCAGCACGCCGATTCCGGGAATGCACACAAGCGTCAGCAGCAGCGCGCTGAGCGCAAGCAGTAACAGCACGACGGCCGGCCTTTTGAACAGATGATAGTCCACCCGGCACAGCACCGCCATTGCAACCGTTCCCAGCGCAATGCCGGCCAGCTGCTGGCGCACCTTTGCAAACGCGTCGCCCGAGTCCTGAAAGTTATAGTAGCTTGCGCTGAACAGGCACACCAGCCCCGTCATCAGCAGCAAAATCAAAAGAACCAGCACGCGCATATCAATGCGCCCGCCGGTTCTCTTTTGTGCCTTGCTGCTTTTGTGAAAAGACAAGGCTGTGCTCATCGTTTTCTCCCGATTATTTCAGTCCGTTCACGATCTCCTTGAAAATGCGCCCGCGCGCCTCATAGTCGCTGAACATATCAAAGCTCGCGCAAGCGGGCGAGAACAGCACCGTCCACCCCGGCTGCGCAATCTTCCGGCAGGTCTGAACGGCGTGTTCAAAATCCGTTCCGCAGGCCGTGATATTTTCAAAGCCTTCGGCGCGAAGCGCCTTCTCGATTTTCTCCGCCGTTGCGCCGATGGTCACCACTTCGCGGATATTCGGGTTCGCGCAGATCGTCCGTGCCAGCGTGTCAAACGGCGTACCCTTTTCGCTTCCGCCGAGAATCAGCACGGTCGGCGCCGTCATGCCCTCGACGCCGCGCATCGTCGCTTCAGGGTTCGTGCCCTTGCTGTCGTTCACCCAGCGCACGCCGTCCAGCTCGCGCGTGAACTCCATCCGGTGCTCCACGCCGGCAAACGTCCGCAGCGTATGGCGGATCACCGCAAGCGGCACGCCCGCTTCGGCCGCCAGCGCGGATGCAGCCAACGCGTTTTCCAGATTGTGCGGGCCAGGGATACGGATTTCTTCAACGGCGCAAAGCGCCTTTCCTCCGACGATCACCTGTCCATCCTGCACGTACGCACCGTTCTTGAGCTTCTGCGTGCGCGAGAAGGGCGCCTTGCGCGCCTTGCAGGCTTCGGCCGTCTGCACGCAGAATGGATCGTCGGCGTTATAGACGAAGAAATCGCTCGCATCCATTTTGGAAACCATACGCGCCTTGAGCGCGCCATAGACCTCCATGGTGCCGTGGCGGTTGAGATGATCCGGCGTGAGGTTTGTGAGAATCGCTCCGCGCGGATGGAATGCGCTCGTCATCTCCATCTGGAAGCTCGAAACCTCAACCACGATATCATCGCCCGGACGCGCTTCCATCGCCACATGCGAAACCGGAATACCGATATTGCCCGCCGTAAACGCATTGCGTCCCGCATTTTTCAGCATCTCTGCCACGAGCGTCACGGTGGTGGTCTTTCCGTTCGTGCCGGAAACGGCATATTTATTGCCCGCGCAGTGCAGGAAGCCGAAATCCAGCTCGCTCATGACGGGCACGCCCAGCTCCTGCGCCTTGAGAATGACCGGCGCATTATACCACACGGCAGGGCTTACGATTACTGCATCGCACCCTTCTACCAGCGTTTCCGCCGGCTCGCCCAGCCGCGCGGTGCAGCCGAGCTTCACCAGCTCGTCAACGCCCGCAATTTCCGTCTTGTTATCGCTGAGCACAGGGGCAGCGCCAAGCTGACAGAGCAGCTTCGCCGCGGCCAGACCGCTGCGCGCCATGCCGACAACCAGAATTCTTTTGTTCTTCAGGCTCTCGTCCATTCTGTCCTCCTGTAATCATTTGAAAAGATTTTTTGTTCGCCGCTTATTACGCCTGCACGCCCAGAAGCGCCAGCAGGCACAGCAGCACCGAAGCGATCACATACATCGATACGATGCGCGTTTCCGGAACGCCGCACAGTTCAAAATGATGGTGCAGCGGCGACATCTTGAAGATGCGCTTTCCGTGCGTCGCCTTGAAGTAGATTCTCTGCATCAGCACGGACAGCAGGCTGACCGCATACGCACCGCCGATCAGCAGGATCAGCAGCGGCTGCCGCAGCAGCATCGCCGCGCCCGCGCACATGCCGCCGAGGAACATCGAGCCGGTATCGCCCATCATCACCTGCGCCGGATGAAGGTTGAAGCGGAGATATCCAAGCAGCGACCCGCACAGCGCAGCGCACAGCACGCCCATGTTCAGCAGCATCGTCTGCTCAGCCGCGCTCTGCGCGGCATAGGCAAACAGCAGCGAAAGCACTGCGAACGTCGCCATGCCCACGCTTGAAACGCCGCCGCACAGTCCGTCCAGCCCGTCAAGCAGGTTGCAGCCGTTCGTGGTGCAGATAATCACGAACATCATCGCCGGAATGTAGAACCAGCCCATATCCCACTGCGTATGGAAAAACGGGATATAGATCGTCGAACCGACGCAGGGATGCAGGTAGCAGTAAACCGAGAAAAGCGCGGCCACAACGAACTGCACCGCCAGCTTCTGTTTTTCGGTCAGGCCCTGATTGTGCTTCATCCGCAGTTTGGTGAAATCGTCCGTGAAGCCAATCAGCAGATTCAGCACCGCAAACACAGCCAGCGCAAACGCCATATCCGTTTTCACATCGAAGGAACCGGTGCGCAGCGCGAAGCCGATCACAATCGAAAGCGCCGCAAACGCAAGGCCGCCCATCGTCGGCGTTCCCTGCTTGGATTTATGCGATTCCGGGGCGAGCTCGTAAATGTTCTGCCCCGCCTTCAACTTGCGAAGTTCGCGAATCGCCCACGGTCCTACGGCCAGCGCCGCCGCAAAGCCGATCAGTACGGCCCATACCATCCTTTGCATGGCTTATTCCTCCGTCTTTTGTTCCCTCTTCATTTCGCCGAGCAGCTCGAAAACGATCTTCTTCTCGTCAAACGGGCGCTTCACGCCCTTGACTTCCTGATACGTCTCATGCCCCTTGCCGGCCAACACGACGACGTCGCCGGGCTGCGCCATTTCAAGCGCCTTGCGAATAGCGTCGCGGCGGTTTTCAATGACGCAATACGCGCCGCCGGTCGGGCGAATGCCCTCCTCAACCATTTCAAGAATCGCATACGGATCCTCGCTGCGCGCGTTGTCGCTGGTGAGAATGCAGAAATCCGCCATGCGTCCGCCGATTGCGCCCATGATCGGACGCTTTTCCCGGTCGCGGTCGCCGCCGCATCCGAACAGCGCGATCACGCGGTTTCTGGCAAACTCACGCACCATGCTGAGAATGTTTTCCAGCGCCGCCGGCGCATGGGAATAGTCCAGAATCACTTTGTACGGCGTATCCGTATCGAGCATTTCCGCACGTCCCGGCACCGAGCGCACGGCTTCAAGACCGTCGCGGATTTCATCCATCGTCGCGCCCGCAATCATGCCCAGCGCCGCCGCCGTCATGGCGTTATACACATTGAACATGCCCGTCATCTTCAGGCTGACAGGCGTTTCCAGCCCGCCGCGCAGACGCATCTGGAAGGAGACGCCCTCCTCTGCGATTTCAATATCGCGCGCAAAAATATCGCAGTCGGCGCTGATTCCGAAGGTGACATACGGCAGCGTGACGCCGTCCATCATGAAGGGCGTAACGTCGTCGTCCGCATTGAACGCGCAGTTCTTCGTGTGCTCGGGCGCAAAGAGCTTTTTCTTTGCCTCCGCATAGTTTTCCATGGTGTGGAAATAATCGAGATGATCCTGCGAGAGGTTGGTAAACGCCACGCCTTCAAACAGAATTCCGTCCAGACGATGCATGTCCATCGCGTGCGCGGACGCTTCCATGATCACGGCCTGCACGCCCTCGTCGCGCATTTCGGCCAGCACCTGATGCAAATCAAGCGGGTCGGGCGTTGTGAGCGTGGACTTGAGCACCTTTTCTCCGATCATATTGCCAATGGTTCCGATCAGCCCCGCCTTCAGGCCTATCTTCTCCAGAATGGTCTTGACCAGATACGTCGTGGTCGTTTTGCCCTTCGTTCCGGTCACGGCAAACATGCGCATGGACTTTGCAGGGTTGCCGTAAAACGCGGCCGCAATATACGCCATGGCGACGCGAATGTTATGTACCTGCACCTGCGGCATATCAATATCCGGCAGAAGACGTTCCACGGCCAGCGCGACCGCGCCGCCCTCCTTGGCGATGCGCGCGAACTTATTGCCGTCAAAGTTTGCACCGGAAATGCAGAAAAACAGGCTGCCCCGCAGATCGGCCGTTCTCCTGGTATCCGCGCAAAGCGCGCGAACCTCCGTCTCTCCATCGCCGGAGATGCCGATCAGGTTCGGAGCGGCGCCTGCCAATTCACGAAGTTTCATGACGTGTCCTCCCAAATTTCAAGGGCGCTTGCGCGCCGCGAAATGTATGCGTGTCTTTATCGCGTGCTGAACGTGACTTGTATAGATTCGCCAGGAGATACGAAAGCTCCTGCCTGGGGCGTCTGTTTCTTTGCAAGTCCCGTTCCGTCTATTGTAAGCGAAAGTCGCCTTGCTGTCAAAAGGCGGTTCGCCTCGGCGATGCTCATGCCCGTCACATCCGGAACGGCCACAAATTCCTGCGCCTGAGGCGGTGGATTCTCGGACACATACAGCATAACAATCGAGTCCTGATATGCCTGCGCGCCCTCGGCGGGAAGCTGGTCAAGCACATACGCGTCTTCTCCGTCCGTCACGTAGCGCAGTCCGGCCTCTTTGAGCCGCTTTGCGGCCTGCGAAACCGTAAGCCCCTTCACCGCAGGCACAGCGACCTTCTCGCGCGCCTCGCCCTCCGTCGGCTCAACGCCCATTGCCTGAAGCGCTTCCGAAAGGATTTGCCCTGCGAACGGCGCGGCCGTTGTTCCGCCGTAATCGACGGCCACCTGCGCTTCATCAACGATCACAAGCAGCGCAATCTTCGGATCGTCAGCCGGTGCAAACCCGACAAACGACCCGATATGCACGTCATGCGAAACGCGCCCGTTTTTGTAAACCTGCGCCGTGCCCGTTTTCCCGCCGACGCGATATCCCGTCGCCTGCGCGTTGCGCCCGCCGCCTTCCGCCACAACGGCTTCCATCAGCTCGCGCATCACCGCGCTTGTTTCGCTGGAAATGGGTTGCGCTTCCACTCGCGGATCGTTATGCAGCAAAACGGTTCCGTCCTCCGCCACAACGTCCTCCACAAGATACGGCCGCATGAGGCTGCCGCCGTTGACGACGGCGCACACCGCGTTGAGCATTTGCAGCGGCGTTACCGTAATGCTCTGGCCAAAGCCAATGCGCGCGAGATCCACGTTTTTCACGTACTTGCGGGCAATGAGCAGTCCCGCGCTCTCGCCCGGCAAATCAACGCCCGTCCTGCGCCCCAGCCCGAACGCGCTGAAATACTGATACAGCCTGTCCGTTCCGACGCGCAGCGCCAGCTCGGTGAACACGGGATTGCAGGAATTCATCAGCGCTTCGCGCATGGATTCCGAGCCGTGCGAGTTCTTCCAGCAGCGGATCCGGTCGCCGTCGACAGTGATGCTGCCCGAGCAGTAAAAGCCCTCGGACGGATTCGTCAGGCCCGCATCAATCGCCGCAGCCGCCGTGATCACCTTGAAGGTCGAGCCGGGTTCATACACATCCGAAATCGCCTGAACGCGCATTCCGTCCTGAAGGGAATCGAGATCGCTTCGCGGCGGGTCGTTCAAATCCATGGATGGCAGAATTGCCATGGCAAGAATTCTTCCCGTGTCCGGCTCCATGGCCAGCGCCATGACGCGCTTTGCATGATTGACCGCCAGACATTCGCGCATGACGCGTTCGCAGATTGCCTGAACGCTGCCATGAATTGTCAGATGCACATCCGCGCCGCGCGCGGCGGGAATGTATTCGCTCTTGCCGTTTGGCAGCGCGCGCGATTTTGCATCCACTTCCGTTACGATGCGTCCCGGCGTCCCGGCAAGGTAGGCGTCGTATTTCTGTTCCAAGCCGGACTGACCCTGCCCGTCGATATTCGTAAGCCCCAACACATGCGAAAGCGACGCGCCGCCGGGATAAAACCGGACGCTGTCCTGCTCGAACGTCACGCCGGAGAGCGCCTGCGCGTTTTCGCGCTGCAAATCACGAATCGCATCCACCGTGTCGCGCGTCACCTGCCGTTTGAGCGTGACGGAGGCATAGCTCGTGTTTTTGAGCTTCGTCAGCACGGTTTCCCGTTCGATGTTCAGCAGCGGGCAGAGCAAATCGCACAGCGCTTCCGGATCCCGGACGTTTCTCGGCGACGCCGAGACAATATACGCCGTCGCGTTCTTTGCCAGCGTCCCGCCGGTCGAATCAAGAATCGAGCCGCGTTCCGCCGTCACCGTGCCAGAGCGCGTCCACTGCGCCTGTCCGCGCTTGACCAGCGTTTCCGCATCCACAATCGTCAGCTTGCCGACGCGGACAATCACGCTCAAAAAAAGAACCGTGACAACCGCCGCAAGCCAAATCAGCCGCTTTCGTACAGTCATCCCCGGTGTTGCCAAGGCAATCCCTCCCCTATATTGCTTATAGGAGAGACATATTCATTATAAACCGATCCTATGCAGAAAGATACCGAACAAATCGAAAATTCCGCCCCCGGATATGTTTTCCGGCTGCACAATCGTCTGCTCGTCCGTTTCCTCGCGCACAGGAACCGCGACGGGTTCCACCGTGTAGATCCGATCCGACGTCGCCTGCTTCATCCCCAGATGGTTCAGCGCAAGCGTCTGAATGCGGGTATCGTCCGCCTTCTCGGCAATGCGCACCTCAAGCGCTTCGTTTGTCTGCGTCGCACGCGCCAATTCCTCGCGCATACGGTACAGCTGCTTGTTCAGCGAAGCGCCTGTCGCGCAGCGGCTCACGCAGGTCATCCCCAGCGCAAAAAACACCACAGCAATCACAAGCACCAGCACCCAGCCGGATACCACGCCGCGCTCGCGCCGGCGCGGCTGCGTATAGCTGCGCTCCGCACGCCGCTCCAGCCGTTCCGAAAACGCTTCGCCCAGCTCAACGTCTCCGGTCGGCGCGCTCGACAGGGTAATCGTACTGTCCGCGCCGAAAGCGTATGCTCTGACGTAGGTTCCCCTCCTCCTTTGCGGCATCACACACGCCCTCCCCTCTTGGCTCGTTCAGTGTTGGACCGCCCTGCCGGCGCTCCCGTTTCGCTTTGCACAGCTCAGTAAGTCTCGTTCACATGACGGCGCAGCGCCGCAAAGTTTTCGCGCGCAAGGCGCGCCTTTTCGGCAAACGCCGCGCTGTCCCACAGCTCAATGTGGTCGCGCATTCCCACAAACGTCAGCTCGCGCGTGATCCCCGCGGCCTCGCGGAGATTCGCAGGCACCAGCACGCGCCCCTGCGCGTCCATCTCCATGTCCGTCTGCGCGTTCGCCATGATGTAGCGAACATAGGCCATGCCCTCGTCGTCCGTGTCGCGCACGCGGGAAAGCTGATCGTTGACAGCGTCCCATTTGGCCTGCGGATACAGCGCCAGCGCATCGATGCTGGAGTTGAGCGCAATGGTGAATCCCGATCCAAGCAATTCGCGGAAACCGGCGGGAATGATCACCCGGCCTTTGCCGTCGAGGCTATGCGAAAATGTCCCGGCAAAGACGCGCGTCACGGTCGTTTTCCCCCAATCTGCCACAAATCATGGGATTTTGCTCCACTAAGTACCTTTATACACCACTCTGCTCCCCTTTGCAAGCATTTCATTTTGTTTTTTTGCAGCGTTTTGAGATGAATTGTTACAAATTCTTGTCTTTTTCAGAGGCAAAAAACGCGGCCCGCCCATTTCCGGAACAGCCGCTTTTTCCCTCTCATGATCTTGTGGTTTGTTGCAAATTTGCCCCCTACAAAGTACAAACACCCGTTCGCAAATCATTACAAATATTTCAAATTTATTACAAAAAGTTCAAAAACTTTGTTTTCGTGCTTTTTTGTTCTTTTCTCTCGCTTGTTTCCGCCCGCTGAATCTGTTACAATCCCTTCGAGGTGATACCATGCCCAAGCTCGAAGCATACAATCATCAGCTTGACTATTCCTATGCGCCTGGCATTTTCCCTTCGCACGCGCTTTTGAACGCGCGTCCGGATCTGGCGCGCCGGCTTCTTGTGCGATCGGACGCACTGGAAAGCGACGGCGTGCGCGCGCTGATGGACAAATGCGCCGCGATCAACGTGCGCACGGAGACGGCCGATCGTGCGCTGGAGCGCATCAGCCGGAAAGAAAACTGCTATGCCGCGCTTGTGTTTGATAAATTTTCTTCCACGCTCAAGCCGGATACAAATCATATTGTGCTGGTCAATCCGTCCGACATGGGCAATTTGGGCACGATTCTTCGCGCCTGTCTCGGCTTCAGCCTGCCGGATCTGGCGATCATCCGTCCCGCGGCCGACGTATTCGACCCGCGCGTAGTGCGCGCGTCGATGGGCGCGCTTTTTTCCATGCGCGTCGCGCTTTACGATAGCTTCGAAGCGTATCGCGCGCAGTATCCGCACCACGCGCTGTATCCCTTCATGCTGGACGGTTCTGTGCCGCTGCCGCGTGCCTGTATGGCTGCAAAGCAGCCGTATTCGCTCGTCTTCGGCAACGAAGCCACCGGTCTGCCCGCCTCCTTTGCGCAGCTTGGGCAGCCCGTGCGCATTCCGCAATCCGATGCGATTGATTCGCTCAACCTCTCCGTCGCCGTTTCCATCGCCGCATACGCTTTCACGCAGGCGAACGCTGCTTGCGATTCATAACGCTCCCGCGCCGCATCCGGCGGCCTGCAAACAGAAATAGATGCAAAAAAGAGAGAGACAGCCTTCCGCTGTCTCTCTTTTTTGCGTTTTCGTTATTCTTCAGGCGCGGGCAGATGCTCGCATACCATCAGCAGCGCATCCTCTTGATTGTCCTCATAGTATCGTTTGCGATAGCCCACGTCTATAAACCCGATCTTCCGATACAGGCTCTGCGCGCGCAGATTGCTTCGCCGCACCTCCAGATCCATCCAGAGGCAGCCTTCGTTGGCGGCAGCCTGCAGCAGCGCACGGGTGATTTTCTCGCCATATCCGTTGCCGCGCATATCCTCGCGCACCGCAATGTTGGTCACGTGCGCCTCGTCGATCACCAGCCATGTGCCTGCAAAGGCAATAATCTCCCCGTTCAGCTCCGCCACAAGATAGCGCGCGCATTTGTTCTCCGTCACCTCGCGCTCAAACGACTCGCGCGACCACGGCATTGCAAACGTCGCCTCTTCAATGGCGTGAACGCCTTCCACATCGGCAAGCGTCATCGGGCGAATCACCGGTTCAGCCGGCATGGTTCTGCGCCTCCCGCGCTTCGCGCTCGCGTTCCGCCTGCGGCTTGCGAAGATAATACGGCAGCAATTCGCGCCATGTTACGGCTGTGTCGATTCGCTCGCAAGCAATCAGCGCGGCGTTAGCCGCCCGAAGGTTCATATCGCTCTCCTGCGCAAAAACTGCGCGTTCGCCCATTTTCTGCGCGATATGCGCGCGATTGGCCTGCGCGCCGTCGCCGATGAAGCAGCACGCCACCTCATCCGGAAGCGCATCAAGGAATTCGTCGAGCTTCACCGCGTGATCCGGCAGAATCTGTTCGCCATCCCAGAAGGCTGCGCCGTAAACCTGTCCCGCGCGCGCATCCTGCAAGGGACACACCACGCCGTCAAAGCTCTGCGCTCCGCGCGCAATCGCTTCCAGCGCGTTGACCGGCACGCACGGCTTCTCCAGCGCGTGGCACAGCGCTTTTGCCGTCTCCACGCCGATGCGCACGCCCGTAAACGACCCCGGCCCCACCGTGACGGCAAGCGCGTCCAGCTGCGCGGCTTCGATTCCCTGCGAAGCGAGCGCCGCGTCGATCATCGGCATCAGCCGTTCGGAATGCGTATGCCCCGTCCGCTGGAAGCACTCGTATACAATCTTCCCATCACTGGCAAGCGCCACGCTCAGGGAAGGCCCCGTTGAATCAATCGCCAGCAGCATCATAGCTCCACCTCCCGGAATCCACCCTCGGGGCGAATCGAAACGCGCCGTTCGCCTTCGTTTTCGCCGTATTCAATGGCGACGGTCAGCCGTTTTTCCGGCATCGCGCCCTCGCATTTTTCCGGCCACTCAATCATGCAGACGCTGCCGCCGTTCATCGCGTCCTCAAGACCCGCGTCGTAAAACTCGTCGTCCGTTTCCAGCCGGTATAAATCCATATGATTCAGGCGCACAGCGCCGTTATGGCAGTGCATCAGCGTAAACGTCGGGCTGGAAACACTGCCCGAAACACCCATGCCCTTTGCCACGCCGCGCGTCAGCACGGTCTTTCCCGCGCCCAGATCGCCGCGAAGCAGAACCACGTCGCCGCCTTGCAGCGCACGGCCGAGCTTCTCGCCGATTCGTTCCGTTTCCTGCGCCGAAAAAGCGAGCGCGCCGGGGTGCTTCCAGTATTCCCGCAGCATTTTTCCGGCCGTCTGCGCGTCGCGCTGAATCTGCTCATGCAGCGCCTGCATCGACTCAAACGGCCGCGTCTGGCGGATAAAGCCGACCAGCTCCAGCGTCATCCTGTCGCCGTAGACGTCGCCGGAAAAATTCAGGATGAGCGTTTCGACCGTAATCTCCCGGCTGTCGTCGGCAGTCGGACGTTTCCCGATATTCGTTACGCCTGCCAATATGTCGCCGTTAAGATGCACGAGCACCGCATATACGCCTTCGTCAGGCAGCGCAGCGCCCGCATCACAGCAAAGATTGGCCGTCGGAAAACCGGCGGCCGTTCCTTTGCCCTTGCCATGCACAATCGTTCCCGTCAAGCAATTCATTTGCACGAAAACTTCCTTCAGCGCCTTCCCTTGAGAATCGGGGAGAGCGGCTTGTAAATGAAATAAGCGATCACAACCGAGCACATGCCCTTGAAGAACGTGAAGGGCAGATTGAAGCGCAGAAGCGCATCCCACAGCGTTTCAACCGACGGACTGAGCGCCCGATACAGATCCAGAATGACATCCATCGAGAAGAACAGCTTGGCATACATCGGATAGATCACGAAGTAATTCGTGAACACGCAGACAATCGCCATGCACGCCGCGCCGAGCGTCGCGCCGATCATGGCCGCTCCGCGGCTCTTATGCCGCCGATAGACAATGCCCGCCGGAACCACAAAGCACGCGCCCAGCAGGAAATTGGACATCTCGCCCACTGCGCCCGTCGTGGTGAAAGGCACGTTGACGAGATTCTTAATCAGACACACCAGCACGCCGTACCACGGGCCAAGCGCGAAGGACGCCAGCAGCGCCGGCAGCTCGGAGAAGTCGAGCTTGATGAAGCTGGGCATCAGCGGGATGCTGAAGGAAACAAACATCAGCACCGACGCAACCGCGCCAAGCATCGCCGTCACAGTCAGGTTTCTCACCTTGAAGGTCGTGGTCTTTCGAGTACGTGTGGTCATAGAAAAGCCCTCCTTACAAATTCGACCCCCAATCCGCAAAAAAGATCAGGGGTCGCGTGCTTCTTTCATCCAGACTGTACTGTCGGTTCCGGAGTTTCACCGAATCGGCCCTTGCGGGTTCGCGGACTTTACCGCCGGTCGGGAATTTCGCCTGTGGCGATCACCCTGCCCTGAAGATCTCTCGCGCAAAGAGGTCTTTATTTAATTACGCGCTCATTATAGCGCGCGCACTCCGGTTTGTAAAGAGGATAACGCTTTTTTTGCGGCTTCGCCGCGAAAAGATTTGCGCCGCGCGGCAGCAAAAAAGCAGGAGCGCCGCCGTCCGCACGCCGCCGCTCCTGTGAATTCGTTTTTTTGCTTACCCTTTGGCTTGTCAGAACTCCACTTCCTGATCGCGCTCCGACTTAATCAGCTCCACCGAACGGCTGCGCACGCGGTAAATCTTATCGCACACGGTGAACACGCTCGGGCGGTGCGTCGTGAGGATGCAGGTCTTGCAGAAGCCCGCATGGAAAATGTTATCCAGCACGTCCTTTTCCGTGTAGATATCCAGCGCGCTCGTCGCTTCATCCAGCAGTAGAATCGGCGCCTTGCGCAAAAGCGCGCGCGCGATTGCAAGCCGCTGCGCCTGTCCTTCGGAAACGCCCACGCCGCGCTCGCCGATTTTTGTTTCGAGCTTTTCAGGGAGCGAATCGACAAAGTTCCAGATGCACGCCTGCTTCAGCGCTTCGATGATTTCTTCATCCGTCGCGTCCGAACGGCCGTGCAGCATGTTCTCGCGAATCGTTCCGGAGAACATCGTGTTGCCCTGCGGCACATAGGAGAAGAATTCGCGCGTTTCAACTGACAGATCCAGCGTATCGCCTGCGCCCGTCGTCAGGCACGCGCTGCCAGCGCGCGGCGTCAAAAGCCCGAGAATCAGACGGATCAGCGTCGTCTTGCCTTCGCCGGACGGCCCGACAAACGCAACCGTCTCGCCCGGTTTCACGTCGATGTTCACGTCATGCAGCACAACCTCGTCGCCCACATACGCAAACGCAAGGTCTTTCAGGTTGACGCCCATGCCGTCCTTCTTGGCCTTTTCGCCAAATTCAACAACCGCTTCCGGAACCTGCGTCCTGTCGCGCGGCATCTGGAAAAGCGTCATCACGCGCTCTGCGCTGGCCGAAATCTCAATCGCGTTCATGATGAAGTTCATGATGCTCGTCACCGGGCCGGAGACATAGCTGCTCAGCATTCCGTAAGCCATCAGCACGCCCAGCGTGATGTGCCCGTTCAAAAGGCGCATGAGGATGAAGATAACGACCGCCGCGCTCAGCACGCGCCCCACCATACCGATGATAAAGCCCGTAACGATGCCGTATTTCGTCTGCTCAATCGTCAGGTCATACTGCTCGCGCTGAATGCCGCGGAAGCGGCGGATAAAATCCGGCACCAGCATGAACGACTTGATGACCATGATATTGGCCATGGATTCGTACATGTAGCTGGAATACTTCGAGCCAAGTTCCAGGCCGCGCTTGTTGTAGGCGCGCGTGCGCTTGCCCTTGAGCTTGATGACAAACAGATACATCGGAACGCCCACAAACGCAATCAGCGTCAGCGTCCAGTCCAGATACACCAGCAGCGAGAACGCCGCCACAAACTGCACCAGCTGCACGATCATGGACGGCACCGTATCCAGCGCAAAGCTCGAAATGGTTCCGGAATCGCTCGTGACGCGGTTGACCAGATCGCCCGCGCGGTATTCCGTCAGGGAAAGCCAGTCGCTTTCCAGCACCGTCGCATACACCTGCCGCTGAATCCCCTGGCTGAGATCCATCGACAGCTTGAGCGTGAAGAACTTCATGAAAAGCGAGTAGATATACGCGATAATTTTATAGACGATATAGGCGACAATCACCCAGATCGTCCAGTCGGGAAGCATGTCCAGAATCACCTGAACCTTATCCCAGAGGCTGGAGTATTTCAGCTTCTCCACATTCTCGGAAATGAAGCCGAGAATCTGCTGATACTCGCGCGTCACCAGATCGACGATCTCTTTATAGATGTATGCATAGGCCACGCCGAGAAGCGTGAAAATGCAGCTGATGACAATCAGGAACGTAATCCTCTTGCGGTAAGGCTTCCCAAAGCCGTACATCCACTTCAGCTCGGCCCAGATCCGCTTCCAGTCGATATTCTCGACCGTATCCTGCTGAAAGCCGACCAGCTTATTGATCAGTTTTTCCATTTTTCGTCTCCCTCCGCCGTCAGCGCCGGCCCAGCAGCTTCTTGATTCCGCGCCACAGCGCGAACATCGGCCGCCGGAAAGGCTTCGTCAGCCGCCACAGCCATACGTACACGCGATACCCTTTCCGCTCGGCCTCGATCATTTTCCCCTTGCGGATCACGGCAATCGCTTCGGCAACCGCCATTTTTTCAGTGACAGGGCCTTCCGTCCATTCCTGTGCGTCGCCGTTCATTGTGCATGCGCCGTCGCGCACGCGCAGCACGCGGTGCAACACATATTCGCCCGTCTCCCGCTTAAAAAACAGGATGGTTCCTTTTTTGGGCGGCCACTGCCGCACCTTGCTCAGCACGGCCGCATCGCGCCGCGGCTTGAGCGTCGGGCGCATACTGTCGCCGCTGATCTGAAGCGTCACATTCTGCCCCGCTTCGATCATTGCCTCAATCATCGGCCCGATTTCCGCAGCGTCGCCGCGCCTGTATCCGTCAATTATTTCAGCCATTTTTCAAGACACTCCACAGCGCCCTCGTCAGGAAGGCACGAAAGCTCGTACATCGGTACGTTCGTGATGATTTTTTCCAGCGTCGCAAGCCCCATCTCGAAAAGCTCGGGCTGCCAAACCGGCAACGAGCTCTGCTGCACAAACAGGCCGATAGCCTCCGAGTGATCCAGCTTGCGGATCGTGTTTTCCTTTGCCTGCCGCAGCATGACGATCGCGCTCAGCGGCACGCGCTCGTTGATGTAGAGCGAACTGGATCCCGCCCACGGCGAACCGTAAGCGAAGATGCCCTCGTCCGTCGCGCGGATCAGGCCGCGGTCGCCGTTGATGATCTTCGCGCCGCGATGCTTTTCCCACAAATCAGCCTGCGTGGACTTGCCCGTCTGAGAGGGCGCAGAGAACATGATTCCCTTCCCCTGCCAGTCGATCAGCGAGCAATGCAGAATCAGCCCGCCAAAGGGCAGAATCGTCTTCTCAACCGAAAGAGCGTTGCCCACGCCGTTATAGTCAAGCCAGTTATCGGGAATGTAAACGTTCGCCTCGTTCCACTGTCCGATCCTCTGCTCAAACCACATCCTGCGCGGATCGCCCATCTGCATGGCCACGCACTTATAAATCGCGTCGCCCGACATATACAGGCTGTTCATGCTGTCCTCGCTGATGAGCATCATCTCATCCTCGGGCGGCACAGGCCGCGTCTGCGGATCGTAGGGCAAAAAATGATACAGCAGGTCAGGCTCTCCCGCCTCGCAGGCGAAAGGCTCGAAATTTACCATTCTGGGCGCCAGAGGCGCTTTCTCAACATCAACGGCGATATGAATCCCCGCCACAAGATAGTGCCACATATACACGTCTCCCCATAGAAATTGCATTTTATTATAGCAATATCCAGCGAAAACCGCAAGGCGCAATTTGTGCATAATCCGCGCCCTGCGCGGAAAAACTTTCTCCCGAAGCTCAAAACAAGGAGGGATACTCATGTCGGAAATGAACAAGCCGAACAAATCCATCCAGTGCGGGGTCTGCTCCTGCCAGTTCCATGACGAGAGTGACCACTGCAGCCTCAGCAGAATCCGCGTGGACGCCGTTCCGGGCCAGTCCAGCGGCAAAGCGGAGGATGAGAGCATGTGCGGAAGCTATCGCTGCCGCTGCTGCAAATAATCATGCGGCAGAGCGCGGGCGCGCGCACGAGATGGGCCGAGCGGATTGACCGTTTCGGCCTTTCCCTGTTTCTTTTTTTGCTGTGCTTCGCTTTTTTCTTCCTGCTGTGGGGGCTCATTGCACCTTCCGTTTTTGCCGCCGGCGCGTTAAGCGCGCTGATGCTGCCGCCGCTTCTGCGGCTGGAAAACCGGCTCGCGCAGACCCGGCGCGACCGGAAAAGCCGCGCGCTCCGCGCAGAGGCGGCCGTGGACGCGCTTCTTCTGCGTCCTGCGCAGGAAGCGGCGCTTCAGGCGTTTCACTGGCTGCAATGCGAATACCCGCTGACGCTGCTCCGCCCGCGCGGCGGCGTCTGCCTCTGCCGCCTTGGCGACAAAAGCGCCGCGGTGCTCTTTCTGCAAAAAAGCGCCTGCGCGCAGCCGGACGACCTACTTGCGCCGATCCGCCTATCGCAGCGGTTCAACGCCGGGCTGTGCTTCGTGTGCGGCGCATGTGATTTTTCCGAAGCCGCATACGCTTTCGCTGCAAGCCTCGAAACGCAGATCATCCTCCTCGACCGCCGCCTGACGGCCCGGCTTGCCGAAAAGGCGCTTCCGCTCGCTGAACCCCCGAGCCGCGTTTCATCGCCGCAAAAAAAGGCGTCTTTTTTTCAGGCGGTACGCCGTGCCGTGCTTCGCCGTTCGCTCGTTCCCCGTTATGCTGTCGCTTTCGTGCTGACGGCGCTCGGCTTTGTTCAGACCCGCCGTTTCGTCTATCTGCTTTGCGCGCTGGTCTGCGCGGCGCTGCTGGCGGGCAGCGCAAAAAAGCCCCGGAAACATCTGTTTCCGGGGCTGTGAACTGTAATTTACCGTGCGTTGTCAAAAGCGCTTCGCTCTGTTTCCCAGCAGTCCAGCGCTGCGCGGATCGTGCGATCCATGTCATAGTACGCATATTCGCCCAGCCGGCCGCCGAAAATGGCGCGCAGCTTATTTTGCTTCCTTCGGCTTTCCCATTTCATCCAGCAGATGCGGCCCCTTGCGCGCCGGACGGTAAATGACAAATTTATTGCCGATGCACTGCACAGGCTCCGCATGAACCAGCTCGCACAGCTCGCCGCATGCTTCGCGCGCGCTGTAATAGGGCGCTTCGCGCTGAACGGAAACCTTGATCAGCTCCCGTGCTTCAAGCGCATCCCACGCCTGCTGCTTCACACCGTCGTTCACGCCGTCTTTTCCAATGTGCAAAATCGCGTCCATCGTGTTGGCCATGGAACGCAGAAACGCTCTTTCTTTGCTTGTCATCCGTATCCCTCACTCTACAAAATCAAATTCCATATCGCCCACAACGATTGTGTCGCCTTCCTTCGCGCCCGCCTCGCGCAGCCGGTCAATGATGCCCATGCGGCGCATGGTGCGATGGAACCAGTTGAGCGACTCCTCGTCGTCGAAGTTGACCGAATCGATCAGGCGCTGCGCGCCGGGGCCGTCCACGAAGAACTCGCCGTTCTCGCGATAGACCGTAAACCGGTCGCCCGCCATATCGTCGAGCGTTTCCTCGGGCAGATCTTCCATCGATTCCGGTTCAGGCAGCGTGGGCAGCACCTGCGCAATCCGCTTGAGCAGCGGCGCAAAACCCTGTCGCGTAGCGGCCGAAACCTCAAAAATCTCAATCCCCAGCGGATCCAGATACTCATGCAGCCGCGCCACGTTTTCGTGCGCTTCATACAGGTCGGTCTTGTTCGCCGCGACAATCTGCATCCGGTCGGACAGGCCGCCGTATTCCACAAGCTCCTCGTTGATGCGCTTGAAGTCCTCCACAGGATCGCGCCCTTCGCAGCCGGATGCGTCAACGACGTGAACCAGCAGCTTCGTGCGCTCTACATGCCGCAGGAACGCATGACCCAGCCCGACGCCCGCATGAGCGCCCTCGACAAGGCCGGGAATGTCGGCGATTACAAAATCCTGCCCGAACCCGCGGACGATTCCCAGATTCGGCGTGAGCGTGGTGAAGTGGTAATTGGCGATTTTCGGCTGCGCCGAGGTGATCACCGAGAGAATGCTCGACTTGCCCACGTTCGGATAGCCGATCAGCCCCACGTCCGCCAGCGTTTTCAGTTCCAGCTCCAGCTCGCGCGTTTCGCGCTTTTCGCCGGGCTTGGCAAAATTGGGCGCCTGTCGCGTGGGCGTCGCAAAATGCGCGTTGCCCCAGCCGCCGCGGCCCCCCGGAAACAGCACGCGCTTTTCACCGACCTGCTTCATATCGGCCAGCACGCGCCCCGTCTCACGGTCACGAATCACCGTTCCCGGCGGCACCTTAATCACCAGCGCCGCGCCGCTTTTTCCCGTGCGGAACCTGCCCGCGCCGTCCATGCCGGCCTCCGCCGTAAACTTTGCATGGTTGCGGAAGTCCATCAGCGTGTGCATGCTTTCATCCGCGTAAAAAACCACATCGCCGCCGCGACCGCCGTCGCCGCCGTCCGGCCCGCCGTTGAGAACGAACTTCTCCCGGTGGAACGACACGCAGCCGTTGCCGCCGTTGCCGGCCTTTACAATAATTTTTGTCTTGTCTACAAATACTGCCATTTTTCTCCCCCGTCAGTGGTCGCGCTTCAAAAGCCGCATGGTCATTTCCGTCAGGAACGGCGCATCGCTTCCGAGCAGCTCAAGCGCCTGCGCGGTCTGTTCTTCCATGACGCGCTTCGCGCGGTCTAAGCCCAGCAAATGCGGATACGTCATCTTCCCGCGCTGCTCGTCCATGTGCGTCGCCTTGCCAAGCAGCGCCGCATCGCCCTCGATGTCGAGCAGATCGTCCTTGATCTGGAACGACACGCCGAGCGCCTCGCCATAGCGGCGCATACGCAGCCGCGTGTTTTCATCCGCGCCCGCAATCGCCGCGCCCGCCTCCGCCGCGCCCGAAAGCAGCGCGCCCGTCTTCTCGGCGCAAAGGCGATACAGCTCCGCCTCGCCGTTTTCCGGCTTCTGCTCCAAGTCGCGGCACTGGCCGCTGACCATTCCGCCGATACCGGCGACACGGGCAAGCGCCCGCATGGCGTTGAGATGATTCTCTCCGGCGTTCGCCGCCGCAAGCATCGTCTCAAACGCCCACGACAAAAGCCCGTCTCCCGCCAGCAGTGCCATGCCCTGACCGTATACCCGGTGGTTGGTCGGCTTGCCGCGCCGGAGATCGTCGTCGTCCATTTCCGGCATATCGTCGTGGATGAGCGAATAGGTGTGAATCATTTCCAGCGCGCAGGCAAAGGGCAGCGCTTCATCCGCGTTCCCGCCAAACGCTTCGCACGCCGCCAGCAACATGACCGGCCGGATTCGCTTGCCCCCGGCCATGAGGCTGTATTCCATAGCGCTTCGCAGCGGCTCCGGCGCGGCGCACTCCCGGCAGCGCTTTTGCAGCGCTTCCTCTATGCGCGCAAGATACCGCGCATAGGCTTCCTCATAGTTCATCGTTTTCCTCCGAAAGCGTCTTCAGCTTTTTCTCGGCTGCATCCAGCTGGGCGGTCAGCTGCGCGTGCAGCTTCATGCCCGCTTCATACGCCTTCAGCGATTCTTCGAGCGTCATCTCGCCTTCCATCTGCCTGACGAGCGCTTCCAGCTCTCTGAGCCCCGCTTCAAAGTCCTGCTTTTTCTTCGCCGCCATCGTATCCCTCCGTCACGCGCGCGCCGATTGTGCCGTCGCGCAGGCGAATCAAAATATCCTCTCCGACATGCAGCCTGCCCGCGTTTGCCGCAAGGCGGCCGCCGCTGTCGGTTACAAGCGCATAGCCGCGCTGCAAAACGCTCTGCGGCGAGAGCGCGTCAAGCCTTTTTTGCAGCGCATCCGCCTGTGCGCGGCGCGCTTTGAGCGCATGTTCCGTGCGAAGGCAGAGCATCGTCCGGAGCGAGTCCAGCCGCGCGGCGCGCTCCCGAAGTCTCGCCGCGGGCTGCAGCGCCTGAAGCCGGGCGCGCTGCTTGTCCATTTCAGCGCGAAGCGCGGAAAACCGCATCGTCTGCGCCCGTGTCATCGACGCTTTCAGTTCGGCAAGCGTCTCCAGAAGCTCGTCCCTTCTCGGCACGACAAGCTCCGCCGCCGCGGACGGCGTAGGCGCGCGCACATCCGAAACAAAATCGGCAATGGTAAAATCCGTTTCATGCCCGACTGCGCTGACGACCGGCGTTTTGCACGCATAAATCGCCCGCGCAACGATTTCCTCGTTAAACGCCCACAGCTCCTCAAGCGAACCGCCGCCGCGGCCGACAATGATCACGTCGATCCGCTCGTCGCGGTCCAGCGCCGCAACGCCGCGCGCGATTTCCGCCGCCGCGCCCTGTCCCTGCACTGCCGACGGCCACAGATACAGCTGCACGCCCGGATTGCGCCGCCCCGCCACATTCTGAATGTCGTGTATGACGGCGCCTGTCGCGCTCGTCACCACGCCGACGCCCTTTGGCAAAAGCGGCAGCGGCTTTTTCTTCGCCGCGTCGAACAGCCCTTCCGCCTGCAGCTTCGCCTTCAGCCGCTCGAACGCCTCGTACAATTCGCCCATGCCGCCTTCGCGCATCCCTGTGGCGTAAAACTGATATTTCCCCGCTTCGCTGTATAGCGACACGCTGCCGGTCAGCACCACGCGCATTCCATCGCGCGGAACGCACTTCAGCCCGTATGCCGCCGAGCGGAACATCACGCAGTCAATGCGCGATTTCTCATCCTTGAGCGAGAAATACAGGTGCCCGCTCACAGCGCGCTTGAAATTGCTGATCTCGCCCTGCAACCGGACGGATTGCAGCAGCGGATCGCCCGCAAGCGTCAGACGGACGTATTCGTTCAGATCCGTTACGGATAAAATGCCTTCTTCCATCAGCCGCGCCTCTCCTCCGCCGAGTCGATCGTCGCCCTGAGCAGCATGGCGATCGTCATCGGCCCGACGCCACCAGGAACAGGCGTAACTGCGCCCGCCGTCTGCGAAACGGACTCAAAATCCGCGTCGCCGCAGATTTTCCCTTCGGCTGTGCGGTTGATGCCCACGTCGATCACCGTCGCGCCGGGCTTGATCATATCGCCCGTGAGCAGCCCCGGCCTTCCGGCGGCGACAATCACAATATCCGCGCGCTTCGTGTGCGCCGCCAAATCGCGCGTGCGCGAATGGCACATCGTCACCGTAGCGTTCGCAGCCTGCAAAAGCAGCGCCATCGGCTTGCCCACCAGCCGCGAGCGGCCGATCACAACGGCTTCCCTGCCGGCAATTTCAACATGTTCGCGCCGCAAAAGCTCCATGCAGCCCGCAGGCGTACACGGCGTTCTTCCGCCAAGCCCCAGCGCGAGCTTGCCAAAGTTGAGCGGGTGAAACCCGTCCACGTCCTTTTCGGGCGCGATGCGTTCGAGCAGCTCGTCCGCGTTCAGCCCGTCCGGGAGCGGCAGTTGGAGCAGAATGCCGTCCACCGTTTCGTCCGCGTTGAGCGCATCGATCTGCGCCTTGAGCGTCTGCATGTCCGTCGCGGCGGGAAAGCGGATCGTCTCCGTCTGGATCCCGACAGCGGCGCATGCGCGCTCTTTGTTGCGGACGTAAATCTTGCTCGCAGGGTCGTCCCCGACGAGAATCACGGCCAGACGCGGCACGATTCCGCGCTCGGCCAGCAGCGCGCAGCGCGCTTTCAGCCCCTCGCGGATTTCAGCCGCCGCCGCTTTTCCGTCAATCAGTTTCGCCATCCGCCGCGCCTCCCTGCGCCAAATATTTCTCCGCGCCGATCAGCGCCACGCCCACAGCGTTGTCTCCGGAAAGCTCCGGACGGCCGAAATGCAGCCGGATTCCAGCGTTGCGCTTGCGGACGCGCTCAATGATTTTTTCGCGCAAAAGCGCGGA
>CAZKJW010000001.1:31315-89385 GCA_964553125.1 uncultured Oscillospiraceae bacterium | reverse complement strand
TCCATAAGGCTTGCAGAGATGCAAGTCTTTTTTGTTGTATTTCGGTCGAATATGCAGGTTTTCATGATCGTTCCCTGCAAAACCGTGACCTCATCTGTATTTCCGTCAGCAATCCGTCAGTTAGCGCTGCCCGAAAACCTTTGATTCACAAAGATTTTCTGCCTCTTTTTCCGTCAGGTATCCGTCAGTTGGCACTCAAGCCGTAGCACTTTTCAATAGCATTAGAGGCATCAAGTGCTCCGCTTCGACCTTTGTCGTAATGCTTTAGCGTCATTTGCGGAGTTGCGTGGCCAAGCATTTGCTGAACCAGCTTGAGGTCGTGGGTCGTTGCGGATATATCGGTCGCGACAGTTGTTCGGAATCGCCTTGGTGTGATCGTCTCGCCAAACTTAGTGTCCAAGTTTATGCGCTTGCGTATTCCCCGCAGTTGGGTATAGCTGACAGGGCGTTCTCCGCCAACCACAAATTCGTTAGGCGCTCCCGGCTCGGGTAAGTACGCCAGTATTTCCTTTGGAAACGTCAGGTCGCGTATACTCGATGCAGTCTTGGTGTAAGGCTTGAATTCGGGCTCGTTTCGCGTTGGATGTGTGACAGTGTTTCGGATGCGGAGCACACAGTTATCTACGTCTACATTTTCCCATTTCAAGCCCAACACTTCTTCCGGTCTGAGCGGCAAGCTCAACGAAATCGCCAACCATGCACGATCTGTCGGCCGCTTTACATCAGCCAAATGCATTGCCAAATAACGCATTTGTTCGATTGAGTACGGCTCCGTTACGCTTGCGGCAGCCCCTTTGACTTTCACCGACGGAGAGCGCAATGGATTTTTAATGATCAGCCCGTCGTCTACGGCCTTTTCAAAGATCTGATTCAAAACAATCTTAACCTTGTTTTTACTCTCCTGCTTTGCGTCACCTGGCATACTATTGAATATCTTTTGTACATCGGTTGGAGACACGTTTTCAACCGCCTTGTCGCCAAGCACGGGGTAAATATACCTGTTAAGTTGCCGTGCATAAGTGATAGCAGTTACATTGGCAATGTTCGGTTTTGCAAACACTTCAAACCATTCCTCGGCATAAGCTTTGAAGGCGTGCTTTTCTTTGCTTGACGCAGTTACCCCCGCCAACCGCAGCAGTTTATCTGCATACTCCTGCTCAGTATCAGCCGTAACCCAAACCTTAACGCCGTGCAGCGTTATTTCGCGCCTGATTTTCTTCTTGTTAATGGACATGCTCTCCTCGCTTTCTGTATAAGAAGAGCGCGATCTTTTGTTTTCAAGGTTCATCGATTGGATAGCTTTTCCAATCTTATTCAAAGTATAGGAGAAAAACACGTTCATTGTCAACCTCCGCCGCGTTTGGGTTAAAAACAAAAGAGAAAGCGCCCGCCGCGTGGACGAGCGCCATTTTGCATTTACTCCGCCTTGTTCTCCTTGTTATACTGCGCCGTGCTGATCCCCAGCAGCACCCCAAGGAAGGTGTCAATCGCCGTAATGGTACCGACAACTTCCTCGCCGTAAGGGAACGCCCAGATACCCGCCAGTGCGAAGTACAGGGTACCCAAAGCGGGCAGAAGATACAGCGCAATCCACTTGAGAACATCGTAAGTCTTGTTGCTGAGCATAGTTTCCTCTCCTCTATTCTTCATAAATGATTTCAAGTCCATAAGCCTTTGCCGCTTCGTGCTCAATTCTGCATCCACGTGCATTTTCCCATCCCTTACAAAAATAAGCAGCATGGCATAGGCTCATATTTTCCAGAGATTTCGCAAGGAAACAGAGCGGAATCTGCACAACGCCGCGTTCTGCCATTGCCTCCTTGCTATACCACTCGTCCGTAAACAGGGTATTCACGATTTCAAATCCCTGATTCTTCAGCACCTGAATCGCTTTTTTCCGGGTTTGGATGATTTCCTCCTCGGTTTTTCCCGCCATAGGTTGACTCAGCATCGCCTTCTGCATTGGTAACGCCCCCTTACAAAGTCGCTTTCATAAATTTGGCCTCGCCACTCAGATGAATGACAGGGCTTTGCTTGGATGAAGGTTTGAATTCGCCGCTCTGACCGTAGCCGCCGTAGCTGATTGCCGAAGCGTCGTTGACAAAGAGTTTGTCCACTGATACCGCCTTCTGGTTCTGAATATCCACGCGGTAGAAGGACTGCTTCATAATCATCGGCATATGTGAGTGACTGTGAATGTAGCAGTCAGCGTCCACAATGCTCGCCATGTCCGCCAGTCGAATCGCCTTCGCGCCTTCCTTGCGTCCGCCGCCAGTGCCATGCGTGGCGTAGATGGTGTAAATATATGGCTGCTTCTTCCGTCTGCCGGAGCGTTCGGACGCGGATTTTTCTCCAAAACGCAGAAAACACAGTACACCTTCGGGCGCGTAGCGATCTTCCGCCCCCAGTTCTCTGCATACCAGCCGCATCATGTCGATGCCGTCCGTCTTGTACACGCGGTTTTCATGATTGCCCGTGTCGCCAACAATGATACGATGCTTGATAGGCTTCAGCAGCCCTACTGCCATTTTGATCTGCTCCATAGGCGGCACAATCTCCGTGTAGATATCAGACACGCTGTTGCGGACAGCTGTATTCAGCAAATCGCCGTTGAGCACGCAGAGTCCTCGGTCATCCTCTGCGATCATCCGGATCCGCTCGCGAACAGCATTCATATCCGTATTCGGGTCGCCGATATGTAGATCGGACAGAATGTAGACCCTCGCTTCCTTCCATTCAGAGGGATAGTTTGCCGTTACACAAAACATATGCCCTCCTTAAACCGGTCCATTATGAATGGGCAGTTTGTTCACTTCCTGCATTACACGCTTTGCTGAACCGTTCCCGCCCATTTTCTCGTAAGGTCGATAAAGATACTCATACAAGTTTTCATACTCATCGCGGGTAATGTATCCCCGTTCAACATAACTCATACCCAAAAAGAGAATCCGATCATGCGCCAGCCCCACCAGCATTTGAGTTTTTATGTCTTTCTTCTCGCTCCGCTTCTGGAGATACGCCCAAAACCCGGATGAGGCGATCACGGCACAAATCACAGTCCCCGCCATTCGAAGCCATTCTTCCATCTTTTCCCTCCCGCTCATGCAGTTTCGGTTGCCGTGCCAAGGATTTGTTCGAGCGCAGTTACGCGTTCTTCAAGAGCAGCAAGGCGCTGGGGGCTTTCAGTTTCTTCCGCCTCCCTGCGTGTCAGATACGCCCCATGCATCCATCCGATTTTCCCATCAAGTGCAATTCTCGACCAGCCAGTATTCTCACTGAGCACGTCCACCACAGTTCCAATAGATACCCTTTTTAGAATCATTCCGTTCGGTTCACTCCGCATGTTAACGGTCGCTCCGCTCGTCGCCGTAACGGTTGCTTTGTAGAGTACGTTCAAAGCCACTGCTTCGTTGTCCTCCTCTCCCGTATCGTTCTGCGCTTCCCATGGAGTGGCCCAATGCGTCCAAGCATATTCAGCCATACCCTGACGCACAACGCCGTAGGCATGCCCCCGTGCATGGATGAACGTGCCGTCGCCCAATGCAAGACCTGTGTGCGCCATAGTTATGGCACGGGTTGATGTACTTCTCCGATAAAGAAAAACCGGCGTATCTGCCGGAAGTGTGTCGATTGTTCCTGATGCTTTCCACGCCGTTTGCGTCCATTGGTTCGTCGCACCGGATGGCAGCTGAAAACCCGCTGCTTTGGCACACGCTTTGGTCAGCTGCGCACAGTCCCAGCAGCGCTTTCCATCCCATTTGGCTCCTACTCCCATGATTTGGCTACGGTATTGAGGATATTGCTCCGCCTGTTGCAATCGTCGGGAAAGGCTGCACGTCCATCCCGTCGCACCATAAATATAACCGTCGCCAAGAAGCGCAATCGCCTGATCAACCGCCAGCTTTTGTGGTTTTGTCACGCGGTTTCTTCCTCCTTCACAAACAGCGCGGGCGCGTCGCCGGGGGCGTAGAGCAGCGGATTCGCCGGCTGGATGCAGCGATAGACCGTGCCGCCGTCGCGCACGCGCATTCCGGGCGCGACCGCCATGCTGTACACATACGGATACACGCCGTCTGCGTCGGGCGCGGGGCGCACGCCGTAGAGCGCTTCGGTTCCCGCCGAAAACGGCGGGTAAATCTCCTGCGCCGTGAGCTGCTGGCGCGCAAAGCCTGTCATGCCGCCGTAGCGGAACGGCTCGTTGAGCGCGTAGCTTTTGCCAGGCTGCCACTCGTCAAAGCCCGCCGTCAGCACGCCCGCTGTCGCGGCGGGTTCCGCGCCCGATTCCGCCACCATGCGCGCGCCCTCGGCGAGCACGCGAAGGTGCGTGTTTCGGATGGATTTCAGCGCAAGGCGCTGATTTTCGCTCATCGCCATTACTCGTCCACCTCCCCGTCGAGGATTGCAATCGCTTCCGCCACGTCGGCGTTATCGCCGAGCGGCAAGGCAACCTGCTCGCCGTCCACGTTGCGCGTCCATGCGCTGCCGTTGTAGTAGTCGCCGACGGTCAGCCCGAGCGGCGCAGCGTCCATGAGCGTGCGCCCGAGCGACGCTTCCAACTCCGCTTTCTGCGATTCGCGGGCGATGATTACGTTATCGACAAACTGGTTATCGACGCTCAAAACTGCGAATTTCATCTAAAATCCTCCTTTCTCTGGTCAAATAGTAAATGTTTTCGTCGCGCCCTGCGCCCAGCCGGAAGCCGTGTTCGTGCCGGTGTAGAGCGTTGTCCATGTGGAGCCGTCGTTCGAGCCTTGGAGTGTGAAAGCGTTCAACCGGTCGTTCTGGTCGGTGCGCGGGGTGATTGCAAAAGACGTGATTTTGCTCGCCGATGCAAGCTGCACCTGTATCCATGCCGATTCTGGCGCGCCGTCCGTATGCCAGATTGTGGACGTGCTGCCGTCGAACGCATTTCCCACTGCATAGCCGCTCAGGCTGGAACTCGCGGAGTAGGTTGCGCCGGTATAGCTCACGGCTGTACTGCCGTTGTAGAGCGCGAGTTCAGCGACGGAGAAATAGGTACTCGCCGTACTGCCACGCATCATGCCTGTCATGTTCAGGCGGTAGTATTTGTAAGCCGTGCCGCCGGGCGTAGAGGCCTGTGGGACGCGGATGTACATCACGCCTTGATAGCCAGCACCGGCAGTTCCTCTGGCTGAATCGTCGGTGATGCGCAAACCACCGCCACCACCTCCGGAACCGTAGAACGTTGCCGAGCCGCCGCCCGCGGCGGTCGAATGCCAGACAACCAGACCACCTGCGCCGCCACCCCTGTTGCCGCCTGCGCCGCCCGGCTGAGAGTCGGTGTCGGTACTCACCTTGTTGGCGGAACCGTTGCCGCCGTTCGTGCCGCCTGCGCCGCCGTCGGTGTGGTAGCCCATTGCCGCGTTGCTCGACCCATAGGCCGCGCCGCCGCCACCGCCCGCACAATGGCAAAAGAAGTTCGTGCTGTCGGAGAAGGGGTATTTGGTTACGCCGTCGCCGGTGCCGCCGACGGTGGGGACGGGTTTAAGATCCGCCGTCGTGTAGTTGCCTGCGCCACCGCCCGTGCCGCCATTTTTGCCCGATGCGCCATTTGCGGTGAGAATCGACGTTTCTCCTTGCATGATAGATGTTGCACTTCCTGCGCCACCAGTCGAACCACCCGCGCCGCCCGTGCCGATAGTAACAGTGTATGCACCTTTCAAATTCTTCGCGGTCAGGTTGGCGCAGTAAGCTCCTGCGCCGCCGTCAAAACCGCGAATATACGAATAGGTGAATTTACCGCCAGAGCCACCTCCGCAGCACCAAATGTCGGCTGTTCCATTTCCGGTTACCGTCAGCGTGCCGGACGTGGTGAGCGTATAGAGCGTGTACAGCGCCCCGCTCACGGTGATGTTACTCTGCGTCATCGTGCCGGTGTACGCAAGCTCAAGCCCAGATGCACGCCGCACGTTGTCCATCAGGTTGAATATCATCCGGACACCTCCAAAATGAGCACGTTCGCGGTCAGCGCGCTTTCAGGGGCGGCTTCGCAGGTGAACGTCAGCGTCCCCGCGCCCTGCGCAGAACAGTACACGTCCGCTTCCAGCCACGCTTCACGGCTTGCGGGCGCAGCCTGTACAATAACGCTGTTCGTCGCCGTCACGCCGGTCACGTTGACCGTCTGCGTCGCGCTGTCCGTACCCTCCGTCCATGACGCAGCCGCCAGCGTGACGGTCACGGCGACGGGCGCGGAAAGCCCGGCCAGCTTGTTCTTCTCAACGGTGGTGTAGTCGTTGGTGGAAAGGGCTTTTCCAGCCTCTATATCCACTTTTCCCGCCAACGCTTCCTCCAGGCCGGAAATATTCCCTATCGCATGCTCATGAGATACCGGTGTAAACGCTTCCGGCTTTCCCTCAAGTGCCGTCCATGTGGGTGGTATATTTTTCTCCGCTCCGCTTTCAACACTATCCAGCTTCGTTTTATCTGCAGCAGAGAGAAGTCCCGCCTCATCAGCCGATGCCAGTTGGTACGTTGTGTCCTGCGCCGGGATTCCCAATGCGGTGATATCCGCTTTTTCTACGCCAACAGCAGCAGTCACATGCCCCTTCTCGTCCACTGTCATCTTATAAAATCCCGATTCATAAGGTGAATGAGTGGGATGATTATAAGCGTTTGCCCCTGTCTCGATCCCGCTCAGCTTCTGTTTCTCTTCATTGGTGTAATCATTTGTCGAAAGGTTTTTTCCTTCCTGCGGCGCAACATAGTCCTCCCCTGCGACAGCCGTGTTCACGCCGCCGGCACCATCTCCCTTAAGCAAACCAGAAGCAACAATTTTTTGCTGTGTGTTCTGCATAACAGCATAGACAGCATTAGCAGCAATGGGTTTCTCCGTTTCCGCCACTTCATCAGTTGTGTCGACCTTCATAACCCCATTGGTATCGACAAGCAAATTCTCGCCAACTTTCACTCCGCCCAGTACATCACTGCTCGCTGTTGGAAGTCCGGCGGTGTAAAGCTTGCCGCTTTCCGTATCAATGCGAACAGCCTGCGTATCATTCTCGGTTTTGGTGTCGGCTTTTACCCCGCCTAATGCGTTGCTGCTTGCTTGGCCGATGATTCCCTTTGACGCATTGTCCGCAGCTTGATTGGCATCTGCGGCAGCCTTCTCTGCCTTGGCCACAGCTGCGTCGGCGCTCTCAATTTTGCTGTTGATAACGGCAATTCGTTCGTCTGCCAAACTGGCTTTGGTGTTCGCAAGGGCCGCTTTCTCCTCCGCGTTTGCCGCTGCTCCATTTGCAAGGGCTGCTTTGTCGTCAGCGTTCTGTGCGGCGCTCTCTGCCAATGCGGCTTTATCATTCGCATTTGTAATGGCAGTTTGCACATTGGTGGTGGCTTTTTCGCATGCGCTCTTGGCAGCATTTGCGTTTGCCGCCGCATCATTTGCCGCCGTTATCGCTATATTTGCATTTCCCGCAGCCGTTGCTGCAAGACTCGCCTTAGTATCCGCGTTGTCTGCTGCTGTATTCGCTTTTGCTGCTGCCGCCTCAGCATTTGCTGCCGCAGTTTCTGCCGAAGCGCTGGCCGTATCAGCGTTGGTTGCCGCAGAATCGGCAAGGGCAGCTTTTGTATCGGCATTCTTTGCCGCTCCATCAGCCATGTCAGCCTTCGTATCTGCATTCTTTGCGGCCGTATCAGCCAGTTCCGCTTTCTCTCCTGCCAACGCAGCCTTTGCATTAGCGTTTGCAGCCGCGGTTTCCGACAGTGCAGCTTTTTCCTCGGCATTTGTCGCTGCTGCAGCAGCTTTCTCTTTTGCCGTATTGGCATTTTCTGCCGCCGTTTCCGCACTCTCCGCCGCAGCGCTTGCGGCCGTCGCTTTTTCATCGGCAAGTGTTGCTTTTTCCTCTGCCAGTGCCGCTTTTACATCAGCATTTTGGGCGGCAGCATCGGCAAGCGCAGCTTTTGCCTGTGCATTTTGAGCCGCGATGTTTGCTCCTGTCGTGGCATCCTCCGCAAGGGTTTTTGCATCGGTAACATTATCATAGCATTCTGCAATACTGTCATGTATCGCATCACGCACTTCAACACCATAGACAGCTGTCTTAATCTTGTCCAGCCATATCTTGATCTGGCTTGCCATCCCTCTCCCCCTCTTTTCCATGATCATTAGCGCGTTCTGCCGCTTCATTCAGTATCCGAATAAGCTCATTGCATTTGTCGAAAATAAAATCCGCGTATGCCCGGTTGACGCGCCCTTTTACTTCAATCCGATCTGACGCCTCACGAATCTGTTCAATGATTTTCCCGAATTCCCCATACGTTTTCATTTCCTTCCTCCAAACGTTAATTAGAACCTGTTGTTCCCGAAATACTGACAGTTTTCGTATAATTGGTGCTCATCCCGCCTGTGTTTGACTGCACCGCAGATACATAATGCGTATGGCCAATACCAATAGTTGTCGAACCGCTGAAGGAATGGGTGTGTGATGTCGGTGCGAACCGTACCGGTTTTCCACTAAGATCATTCCAACTGTGCACATGACTTTTGCGCGCATAATTAGATAGTTTGCTCTCAATCAAAGATTCAACCCATGTCTGCGTTGCGACTTCTTCTCCGCCTTGGCAAATAAGCCCGGAATCGATACGAAGCGCCGTAATGCGTGCGCCGTTAATGTTCAGTGCCTTTACTGTCAAAGCTTCAGTCAGGGCAGATTCCACTTGCTCTGCCGAAACCTTTTCAGCAACCAGAGTTTTAAGGTTGGTAATCTCGCTGTTGATGTTAGTGATTTCAGAATTTATCGTTGTGATTTTTGAATTTATCGTTACTTTGTCCGCTTTCAGTGCAATGGTGCTTTCCAGATCATTCACCTGCATAACGATCTCTGCCGTATTCGCTTCCAAGGCCGTCGTCCTGGCTGCCACCAATTCGATTCGGGCATGGTTGTCGTCGTTGATCATCTCAATTCTGGCTGCCTGCTCCAGTAGCGTGTTTTCTTGCTCGTCTGATTTCTTTTTGAGGGACTTAATGTTTACATTTCCACTTGGGGCATCCAACTCGATTCCAACCTGGTTTTCAAGAACCACTTTTGTGTCTTTCAGTTCCTGATACAGCGCGCCAAGGTCAACATGGCCCAGTTCGGGATCCACATTGATCCATGCATCATAAATTTTCTCCTGCATTTCATTGGCGGCCTTCTCGGCTGCTGCCGCACCCGCTCTCCCGCCCGCCGCCCCAGCTGCGCTTGCTGCTGCTGCATTTGCGTCGGAGTTTTCTTCTTCGCTCGCGGTTCTGTCTTTGCGGTAGCGTTCGGTGAGCGTTTGATGTGGCGTTCCAAAGGTGAACTGGCAGTTTGCCGGATTTTCGAAATCATATTCGATTTTCGTGCAGGTCAAGCTCTGCTCGATTCCATGCGGCGTTGATTTCACCGGAACAGAATCCCCCAGTTGAATTCCCGGTATTTCATAATCCAGCAAATGCATATCTACTGCGCGCAGAGTCAGCGTTGTAGGCACATTTGCGCGTGCGGCAAGAAACCGAAGACCATTTTCCAACAGTGTTGACGGATCAGTCACGTTGCTGAAAACATGTGTTTTTACAATCCGCCCATAGAGTTCAACCAAGTCAGCGTCAACGAGCTCGTCGCTGCCCCCGTTTACGCTTTCGATGGTCATATTATCGTCCCCAAGAGGAATCAAAACGGTAAACAACTCCTCGGCTGTAGCATTCTCTGACAGATCGAGCAAATTGATACCAAACTCAATCCTTTGAGAGGAAACACTCCCAAATTCTTCCAAAAGGTCGATATATGTAATTCCGTTTTCATGGCGGGTTCGCAAATACCCGCCGCAATAATCGATCAGACACGTCTGAATATAATCGTAGGTCGTTTTCCATTGGTTCACGATTGAATTGATGGCTATTTGTTTATAATCAAATAAATCAGTATCCAAATCTTCCGTCTCGTCGGATTGTCCCGCCAGAACCACTTCACGATCTTCAATATCAATTATCCCTACTTCGAATCGTTTCTCCTCTTCAACCCGTGCATTATGCGCCGCGATAATCTTACGGAAAAGATCATGGGTAGTACCAACATAACGTTCGCCCTTCTGTACGCTATCCGTCAGATAAGCCAGATCACCTTCACAGATAACTCTTCTTGTGTTTTGGAAATCTCTTTCTTCAGAAAACACACGTCCTCTGAATATCTCAGTGCCATCGATTTCTACCGTTATTCTTGTTTTGAGCCGCTGGAGCAAGTTGTAATATCTGTTGTTTGATGGAAGACTGAATTCAAATGTTCCTGCTTTTCCCTGCTCCAGCGTCATCCGGGGCGATGAAATGAGCAGCGTTTCGTCCATTGGATAGTAAATTGACTTTCCGTCTGCGTACACATAAAACACTACAGCCGCCCTCTTTCGTATTTAATAGTTATGTCGCCTTCACCTTCGAAAACGAATACATTCTCCCCTTGTGAAATTGTAAATTCACTGCTGTAATTTATACCTTTGTTCAAGTTGTAAACATTGCCGTTGAAGGTAAGAGTCATACCACCTGCGGATGCAATAATAGTCGCGGGGACAGGCATATCGTCTCCAACTGCAATCACCGTCCGCAAACCGCTAACAGGAAGGTTTTCATAGCACTGGATGACATCCGTTTCGAAGTTAAACGTATCCCATAGCCAGTCTTCTCCTGGAGCACGAATGCTCTTTTTGTAAGGCTTCACGTCGTAGTCAATTGTAATAAGCGACCAGTTTGGATCGCTTTTCCAGTTGTTTACAGAAAACCTTCCTTCGTAGTAGTAGTCCGGGTCATCTTCCAATATTGCTCTCAGCTTCTTGCCGTGAAGATAGCTCATAATTTCACTGTAAAGCAAAGTCCACTCTCTGAAACCATTCTCCACATAGAAATCCCATGAGCCCGTCCGGTTCTTAAACACAACGCGTCCTGCGAGGGCGGACGTTAAATCAAGAACGCCGTCCCCGCCAGGAATTTCAATCACATTGGTTTTTACCGCAGGCGGATTGAATAACGGGCGCGAAGCGGGAATCAAATGCCAATCGTCCCACGTGTTTTTCTCTCCGAATGTAATGGAATGGTACATTTAATTCCCCCTTTCGCGTCGCATCATCAACATACCAAGCTGACTGTCAATCTTTGCTGAAGTCTGCCCCACCAGCACGCCGGTGTCGAGCACCAACTTCATGTTGGATACAGATTCGCTTAAACGATTGAATTTATCCGTCAAGGTACGCAGCTCAGAAACGACATCTTTGTTGCTTTGACTGCCCAGAATTTGCGCGCCATCGAAGTTAAGCATTCTGGCATTATGATTAAAGTTCATCCCATGAAATAAGTCTGCGTTCAGCGCAGAACTATTGGCAAACATGCCTCCAATTGCACTCACACCGTGCTGGACATTGCTTAGGTCAAGCACGGGGCGAATTGTCGGGTTGGGATCCAAATTGTCAAATATACTTGAATCTACGCCATGCAGCATGCTTTTCGCCGCTTCCACAGCACTTTCGCCCATGCCGGTTGCCTTACTGCTGACTACGCGCGAGTATTCGCCAATGCCGCCCGCAATCCCCAAATCGAAGTTCATACCCAGGTCTTTTCCCACTCTCGACGGAGAATGTACCGACCATGTAATCTGAATCGCTCGTGTTGCGCCAGCCGCAGCGTTTATAGCAGCGCGTCTCACGCTGCCTGCCATCGCTGCAATGCCGTTTGCCAGGCCGGAGCCCAGATATCGTCCTGCGCTATTCCATGTAGAGTACGTTGCGTTCATCGCCGCTGAACCGGCAGCAGAGAGCTGTTTTGCAGACGTTCCCACCTGCGTTTGACCATTTTGAATCGCCTGAACAATCGCCGTAACGAGGTCTCCGCCCAGCGTATTGCCGGCGGTTGAAAAATCCGTCTTTGCGTACACTTCAAGAATAGCGGCAAGATTCTGCACGTTTGTCGGGTCAATTCCACCTGCGGCGCTCGCAATGGACATCAAACTGTCGATTGTGCTTACAGCACCAGAAAGGTCGGATACATTTACGCCGGAAATGTTCGCAGCAAACGTGTTCAGATAGGTACCGAAATCAGCAAGTCCTTCGCCAATATCGTCGAACGTCCAGCCATTAATAAGGTTTCCATCTTCTCCGGCAAACGCGTTTCCAAATTCTTTGAATTTTTCAAATACCATCTTCGCCGTTTCAAAGTTTGCCGAAGCCCCCTCAGCGTTGCTGATTCCATCAGAAAACGTGCGTATGCTGGTTCCGAAGGTAGCCATGTTAGCAGTGATCATGTTCAGTGTTGCGGAAGTATCGCCTTTCCCAAATACTTTACCAATTCTCTGCCAGACGCTCCCACTTGGGTCAAGGTTTGACACGAAGGCTTCCATATCCGTAAAGACCTTGGATGCGTCATCCACCTGTCCGCCAAACGAAATTCCTGTCAGGCTTGTTGCAAACATATTCAGATTCGTGCCGACCCGTGCCATCGTTTCAGTGGTAGACAGCAGGTTGTTTTCGCTCGAACCGCCAAACCATTTGCCGATGTTGTCCCACACGCCGCCGGTTTTATCCAGACTGCCGATAAAATCGCCAATCAGTCCCATGACGTTGATCGCATTTTCGGAATTGCTCATATCAACCGCTGAAATGTCTCCGGCAAAGGAAGCAAGCGCCGTGCCCAACCGAGTCACATTGGTTGAAAACAGAGACAAATCCTTGTTGCCCACAACGCTTTGCCACCAGCCATCCGTCTTGGGTAGCTTGCCCTCGAAATCGCTGATTGCCTGTGCAACGGCAAGTGCGTTGTCGATTTTGGTCTGGTCGTACTTTTCATCTTCAAGGGTTGATACGGTTTCGATAAAGCTGTTCAACGCTGTCGCAAAGTCTGGAAACTCTCCTCCGAAGGTCGCCAGCGACTGTATCCCTGCAAAATCATCTTCCCAGCCTCCTTGACCTTCAATCCCCTTTTCCAGTGCACTGAGAGATTCGGCAATGGCGATAACCGCCGCCATTTTGACCGCGTCGTCCCCGTTAGGGTCGTAGGTGATGAGGCGAACCTGTTCGATAAAACCGTTAAGCCCTTCTCCAAACGGCTTGAATCCTTTGCTGAAGGTTCCAAGAAATTTTCGTCCTTCAATCAAGTCTTCCAAACCGCCTTGCGCTTCCAGATTCTTTTCCAGCGTTGCGAGCGCCGTACCAACGGAAATAACGGTGTCCAGCTTTTTCTTGCCTTTCGCATTAAGGGTATCAACTTCGCTGATTTGAGAAATAAAACCGTTGAGTCCCTCTGCAAATGGCGCAAAGCCCTTACTAAATGCCCCAAGAAATTTTTGGCCTTCAAGCAGATCTTCTAATCCGCCTTGACCTTCCAGATTCTTTTCCAATGTTGCAAGACCACTCGCAACAGATATCACTGCATCGATCTTCGTTTGATCGAACTTCTCATCGTCAATATCAGAGATGCTTGTTGCGAATCCGGTCAGCGCTGTCCCTAATGTTTCAACATTACTGCTGAATGTGGCCATATCGCCTACGCCATTAAAGAATCCTACAATGCCGCCTGTTGCCGGAATTTTCCCAGCAACGTCTGCAAGCGCACTTGCTACAGAAACGGATCGGTCAAGCAATTCTGACGGAACTTTTCCCAGCGGCAAAATGGAAAGTCCATATGTACTGAGCGCTATGCCCAGCGTTTTCAAATCCTCGGCAAATCTCGTCACCGGGTTTTCGCCGGCGAAGAGTCCGACCAAAGCAGAAGTGAACTCCGCTCCAGCGATCTTTGTGATCACGGCTGTCAGATTACTTGCACCGGTTTTCACGCTTTCGTCTACACTCTTGGCTCCGTCAAGGAATCCTTGCGCGTTCGTCATGAAGTCAGAAAGCTGTGTACCCATGTTCGGCAGATCAAGGCCGTCTACGATACCGCCGCCGATACCGCCAATAAATTTACCAATGGCGCTTCCGATCAGGCGAAATACCTCACCACCGCTTTCCAGAAGTCCCGTCATACCGTTCCAGTTGTCCTTCAGCGCGCCCAGTCCGATGATAATCGCGCTGATACCGGCGATGGCAATTGCAAGATTTGCAACACCCATTAGCGCCCCGGTAATTGGCATGTTCCCAAGCAGCGTCATAGATATAGCCAACGACAGCAGAACCGCCGAAAGCGACCCAGAAAAGCTCAGCATAGAACCGATGTTCAGCCCATCGATTTCTTTGAATGCAGCGGCAAACAGTGCCAGTGTTCCAGCAATGGTCAGCAGCATCGCAAGCGATTTACCAAAGCTTATTCCACCGGCAGTCTTAGCGAGCACTGCAAAGGATGCAACAACGCCGCCAATGGCAATAATCCCCTTAGCCAATGTCCCTGTTTTTATCTTTCCAAGACTTCTTACTGCGATCACCATCAGGTTCAGCGCTAACGCCATACTGATGAGGCCCTTGACCTGCTTATTGCCGGCTTTCTTGGTGAACAGCGACAGTTCTAAGAATATCACACCAAGCGCAGCAACGCTTTTGATAAGCCCGCCCGTATTCACATCCGCAAGCTGCTTCACAGCAATCACCAGTAAGTTGATGCCGATAGCAAGAGAAAGGAAGGCTGTTTTACCGCTGAATCCTTCTCCAGCGATTCGAGTAAACAGCGCCATTTCTGTCATGATGAGACCGATTCCAAGAATCCCTTTGAGCGCATCCGCAGTATCCATCTTGGCCAGCATCTTTATGGGAATAATCATCAGGCTGATCGCAGCCGCCATCATCAGGAACGACTTTCCGTCTGCTGCGCCCGCCTTAAAGATACCGGCGATAATCGCCAGTTCCGCGCCCAACGCGCCGATCACCAGAAGTGATTTTAGAATATCTCCAGTATCCATCTTGGAAAGCGCCAGCATAGATGCCACCAGAATACCGATGGACGCAGCAATTTTGAGCAGTGTGGTACCGATAGAATCCTTGTTCTGCTTCGTGATTCGGATGCCATCCTTGGCGACATCTTTCAAGCTTTCACCAATGTTTTTGAGCCCTTTACCGATACTCTTAAAGCCTTTGCCAATCTTGGAAAAGCTGCCGAGAAATGAAGCGAATTTTATTGCAGCAAACGCCCCAACGACCGTGCTGATAATTCTCGCCCAGTCTACACCTGCAATGGCGCTTACCACGGCGGTGGTCTTACCGCCGAGTTCACTAAAGAAACTCGGAACCGTCTGTGTAAAGAAGGTTGCAAATACACTCTTGATTTTTGCCCATGCTCCCAGCAGCTTTGCCTTTGCTTCATCGAACCAGCCGGAAAACGCAGAAAAACCCGCGCTGAACCGCGCCTTCAACTTCTCCCAGAAGCCTTCCTTGCCGCTGGTATCCGCGCTGAAGAATTCCTGAATCGCCTCTTTAATCTTTCCAGAAAAATCAGAGATTTTTTCGAATGTAGAGCTGAAGAACCCCTTCACGTTGTTCCATGCCTTTTTCAGCGTTTCGGAGTTCTTTACATAGTCAATAATCGCCTTACCCCAGGACTGAATCTTTTGAATAAACGCCGGGATTTTCCCAACGAACTCGCTCATCCGAACACCAATCGTCGTGAAAACACCGGATTCCTTTACCTTTGCCCACAGGCTGCTGAATACGCCGCTGATTTTTGCAAACGCCTTGCTAAAAAGACTTTTCACAGCCGTTGCCGCTTCGCCAAGGCTCGCCAGCATTGATTGCAGGATCTTTGATTCGCCGATGGAGTTGCGTGCATTCACAAAGAAATCGCCGACTCCAGCTGCAACATCCAGCAGCCCACCGGCAGCCGATCCCGTTACGCCCAGCAGCTTCTTAAAGCCATTCCATACCCACGAAACGCCCTTCTTCACTAAATCGAATGCGGCAGCCACACCTGCAACAATGCGCCGGAACTTTTCCATTATCTCGGAGTTTTCCGTAAAGCTTCTCAGCCTTTCGGTAAACTCTTTGAATTTTTTCGTCATGTCATAGAGTTGCTTGCTTGTTGTCGGAGGAAAGAATTTCTGAAATTCGTCACGAATTACGTTGGCGACATTTTGAATCGTATAGACAATATTCCAGAAGCTTTGAATCAACTCGTTGCGTCCGCCCAGATTTTTCCACCCGCTCACAATCTGGTTTCTTGTCTCTGCCGAGGCGTTAATTATATCGCCGAAAAAATCACTGATGCTGGTTAGCAGAGCCTTTGCTTCTTCAAAGTCGCCAATGATATATTCCCACGTCTGTGTCCAACCACTTTGTGCCGCTTCTTTCAACGTGTCAAAAAGTTGTGTGAAGGTTTTTACCTTGGTCGCGGCTTCTGTCGCATCCTTCGCAAGCTGGAGAATTTCCTCGGCTTCCTCAATACTGTAGCCTTCAGAGAGCAGATCTGCCCACTTTTTTTCCATCGCTTTAGCGATGCCTTCCTCCATGTTGGCGGCGGTATAACCCATTTCTTTGGCCATCTGCTCGAAATCCCATGAAAACTGCTCAAGTGTTGTTGTCAACACTTTAGAACTCAGCCATCCAGAGGACAAGCTGTCACGAAAGCTCACCTCTCCAGCTTGGAGTTTTGCGAACATTGTCTGCGCTTCCTCGCCGGTCACGCCCATTGTGTCTGCCGTTCGCATCAACGCTTTCTGAAACAATTCGCCGCCCATACCGGCATTAACAACAGAGTTCCAGTCCATCAGTTTCACTGTACCGGTGGAAATCGCCTGGGAAAGCTGATACATGCCCCGACTGGCCTGCTCGCTGGTGGAACCGGAAACAGCCGCAAGATTAGCGATACCCTGAATGGAGTTCACCGCCGTATCCAGTTCTACACCTGCGGCAGTAAAGGTACCGATGTTGCGGGTCATTTCAGTGAAGTTGTAAATGGTTTTATCCGCGTAATGGTTTAGCTGATCCAGTCGGTCGTTCACAATTTCCAGCCGTTCTGCCTCGGAATATCCGGCGGCGGTCAGCTTGTCGCGGGTGTTGGACATGATGGTCTGGATCGCGTTGATCTGGGTTTCGTATTCCCCAAAGCCTGTGGAGACCGGTTTAATCGTCAGTTCTTCGATAAAGCCCTTTACCTTGGCAGCGGCGTTCAGCGCAGCGTCGGTAATCCGCCTGAATACCTGGTCGGCAACGGTGCCCATAATGGAGAACTTGCTGCTTACCGCTTCGACAGCGCCCACCAGCGAATCCAGATTCACCGATTTGGCCGCCTTGTCAAGCTCGGAGAAGCCCTTTGCAGAATCCTTCAGATCAAGGCTCTTTTTCAGCTTGTCCAGCGTTTCAATGCTGGTCTGCGCATGACTCTCGAATTGCTTGTTGTCGAATTGCATTTCTACAATCCGTCTGTCGACGTTGTTGCTCACCGGGCTGTTACCTCCTTCCATGCCGCATTTGCAATTTCATCAAAAATCGGGCGGATCGCAGGGTTGATGTAGTCAATACCCTTTACGTATCCGCCCGTTCCCGTTCCGTGTCCATATTGCAAAATCAACGCGATGTTTACGCCCTGATTCTCGTGTGAATTGCTCCAATAAATTGAATATCCGCCCCTGTTTTCTGCAATCTCATAGCTCCATGAAGCGGCGGTTTCGCCCGTATTCTTTGGGGTAGCGGCGGCAAGAGCGTCTACGCCTGCTTGTCCGTATTTCTTGAGAATCCTGATGTAGGATCGTTTGTTTACATTCTCGAACAGCTTCTCCGTATGTTTGAAATCTCCGCTGTGCTTGAATTGGATCATCTCCTGCCGCCTCCTTTCATCCGTTCGAATGCATTTTCTTTCTTCGTGCTTCATTCAACGCCCGATTGCGCTCCGTCACTTCGCGCCTGCTCATTTTCTTCTGTGGCGTGTTCTTGATGTTGCAAACCCGCACCAGTGCAATCAGCTTGTTCAAATGCCACTTCTGACACTCGAAGGGAATGTTCAGCGCTACCATCCAGTAATAGATAATTTCGGCAGTGACCACCTCGCGACTGAACCGCTTGTTCTCCCGCTCGCTGAATGTCGTCGCCGTCATGGGCGCTTCAATGTAAGCGTTGATTTCCTGAAAGTTTTTCTGCGTCAGGAACTGGTAGACTGTTGGATCTACATGCTGGGTAATTGTCATACAGCGCACATAATCAATGCATTCCTCTGCCGTTTTTTCATTTGGTCCAAGGAAAGGCTTACACCATTTTGACTCCCATTTGGAAACGGAAACGAGCGAGTGCTCAAGCTGCAAAGTCATTTCTCGAATCGAGTTGAATTCGCCGGTTTTCTCATCGAAATACTCCGACGCCGGAATGGTCACCTGCAGCATACGCCCGCCTCCTTTCCATATTTATTTTCATTTACTCTGCTGCGGCAAGGGCGGCCTTCGCGTCCGCTGGGAGCGCAGGAATCACTGCGGCGATAAAATCCGCAAACTTCTTCGGGTCGCTCACCAGCTCCATAAACAGTTCGCTGTAGGCTTCTGTCTCCACGAAGCCCTCGGCCAGCCGTCTGCCGTCCGGCCCGGTCTTCATGAATCGCTTGCCGTCCGCGCTCTTTTCGCCGTAGGCCATCATGATGATCTTCTTGAACATCTCCATAATGCGCGCGGTGTCCTGCGTATTCACCATCTGCTCAATTACGTTGGTCATGCCGCCGCTGAAGCTGAATTCCATCTCCATCACTTCTGCCTTGGAAAGGTTGAAGTAGAAATTCTCGCTGCGTTCGTTGCCGTCGTAGTCCTGGTAAACAATCGTCTTTTTAAGCATCCTCATTTGCTCCTTTCAAATTCAAAGAAGGAGAGCATCCCCACCGATGCACTCCAAATCCCGCCGTTTCGCGCGGCGCATCCATTCCGTTTGGAAAAGTAATCCTTATTCAGTCGCCATCAGAGTCTTCACTTCATCAGGCATGGGCAGCTTGGCGCTTGCAGTTTCCGAACCATAGAGCACCTTCTCCAACGCCTCCATCTTGGTCGTCTCAAAATCCAAGCTGCTGATAGTCAGACATGCAGTAGGCTTAAAGCCCGTAACGGTTACCGGAGTGGCCTCCACATCCCAACTCATTGTCGCCGCGTCAGGCGAGTCGTTAATCGTGTCATGGCTCTTTTCGCTGGGAGATGCAGTCAGACCGTACACCAGATGCAGCTTGTAGCCCGCATCCTGACCCTTGGCAGCGCTGCCGATCTCACTGCGGTAGCACAGTCCGAACACCTCGCGGTTCTGCTGACCGATCCATACACCCTTGGCGATCTCTTTCTGACCGTCGCATTCTGCAAACAGATCCGGGTACATGTATGCCTCAATACTACCACCATAGGTTTCTGCCGCGCGCAGGGCAGCGTATTCGATGTTGTCCGCCCACATCTTGGTGGTGTCCGCACCGGAGGGGTTCTCAGTCACGTTAATCAGGCCATTCCATGCCTCAGCGCGGTTATACGCACCGCTTGCGTCGGGGCGGTAGATAACACCCTTGGATACCCCCATTTCATACAAACGATTTTCAATTTCGTCCCAACTAATCACAATATTATCACTGCTTGCCATTTCAGAATTCCTCCTTCATATCAGTAGATGGTAAATACGTCGTGATGCAGATTGTCATTTACAAAGTGCCGCTCGTGCCGGCACATGGGCAGCGCGGCAATCTGGCTTGTTATGCTGCTCTCGGGATCGCGGTCAATCACGATTACGCTGTAGCGAGCACGATCTGTGTATGGCAGATTGTTAGCATAAAGCGCTATGATCTGCTCCAATTCATATACAATGCACGGGTAGACTAACTTCAGGTTTTCTGGCGGCTGAAAGTATACGTTGGGAGCAATCCTGCGAAGGACTTCATCAAGCGCCAGCCGTCTGTCCATTGTATACACCCCCGATCGTCAGAAGCAGACGGGGGCTCTGGACTTCGACATTCGTCACCTTCCATGCAATCCCCATCCACTTCACATAGCGAATGGCGAAGAAATGCTCCCGAGCATACGGATCCGCAACAATACTGATACTATTGTTGATCGTAATGTTATCGTTCACGCTTTCGCCGCTCTCCAGCCGCCGTGCATTACGAATGATGTCACCGTAATACAGTCGCTCAATCACTCTCTCCTGCCATATACTGGGACGGCTTTCTATCGTTTCAGCATAGCCGACTGCGCCGTAAAACTTCGCCATTTTGACCTCGCTCCTTAATTACTCCACGTCACTGCCGGGCGTTACATCCTCTTCCAGCGCAATGGCGGAGAGTACACGGGTGTTCGCACCGGAAACGCGGGTCTCAAGCAGGCTGATCTGCTGGTTGAAGTTCAGGTCGAAATCGGTAAAGTGAGTCAGCTCGCCGCCCTTGGTTGCGCCCAGAGAATAGTCGGCAAAGTTATACATGATGCCCAGCAGCTTCTTGGTCCTGCTGCCTTCAGCGGTTCGGGTCAGGCCCTCGAACTGCTCGGCGGTGATGATCTCGCGCACGTTCAGCGCGGCCTTCAGCTCATTCACATTATCGTAAATTCGGCGGCCGTTCAGATCGCGGGCCAGCAGCATCACGTTCACCAGATGCGGAGTGCAAATGAAGTCAGGGTTACCGCTGCCCTTGTACTTCTCGCGAGCATAGAGCAGACTCTGGATCACCGCCTCGGCGTAAATATAATTCTCGCCAAAGTTGCCAGCAGTGTTCGTACCCTGCAGAGATTCCTTCATGCCCTTGATATCCACGTCGGCGTGGATGGTGTACAGCTCGTCATCCGTCCAGATCGGGCGAATCTTGGTTTCGTCGATCTTGCCCTCTGCGCCGGAAACGCGGCCGTCGCCCACCACAATGGCGCGGGCCAGTTCCTCGTTGATGTTCATGCGGTCAATGTTGTACATATACTGCACCACATCAAAGTCAGTGATGTCCACCATATCGTCGCGATCCAGCTTGCTCTTAACGTAAATCGTCTGCGGATCCGTGGTACGGCTCAGCAGACTCAGATTACCGCGGAACTTCTTCTCCCTGCCCTTGCTGTAGCCCTGTGCACGCATCTGGGAAATGTCGCGAGCGTCTGCCTGACGGGTACGGATGCGGGAAATCGGGCTCTTGTGGACCTTCGCCAACACCTTGGTAATCCACCCCTGATCGTCGGTCAGCAGCTCGGGCGCACCGGGACGCACGTCCTTGTACTCAGGGAACAGCGCATTGATGCCGGTAATGCCCAGGGGTTGATAGGCATGCGCCAGCTCATCCTGATGTTCAGCGGCGTACATTTCCAGCGCCGCCTTAAAGCTACCTACAGAATTGCTCCTGGCAACCTTCAGAATCTCCTGCTGATCAGCATGGCAGATCACATTTTCCTTCTTGTCGGTGTCCTTATCGAAGACGTTATGTTTCATGTCAGTTTCCTCCTCTTCCTTTTCGGAATCATCGTTCTCAATGTTCTCTTTGATGGCTTCCTCAAGCACGGCATACATAACAACCTTCTGCTTGTCGCTCATCGAGTCAAGAATATCCTGTACGGTTTCCTCTTTGTGTTCGTCGTCCGTCTTACCATCGGCCCGATCCCCATGCTCCAATTCAAACTCAATCGGCTCGCCAGTGTAAATAACGCCCTGATCGAGCACCTCTTCCGTCGTACCGTCACTGTGGACGATCACCGAATCGATGAATGCGCCGGGATTGGCGCCCGCCAGCACCAGACTCACCTCGCGAATCAGGCCATGAATCACGTTCTTTCCACGTTCCTGAAGCTGGTTCGCATAAATAGAAAGAGCGGTAATGTCGCCATGCTTGAGCAGCATCTTTGCGTTCTTTCCGTTCTCAGTTTCATTGAAATAGCCGTAGGCGTAAGTACCTTCATCCCGATGTTCCAGAATGGCGTGCCCCAGCACCGCGCCCGGTTCATCGTGCCGGTGCTGCCACACCAAAGGCACCTTGTGGTCGGAATCCTTAAAGGCTCCCGGCATGATCGTGCGGCCGTCAGTGCAGCGCAGATTTGCGCGTGTCGCCCAGCCACTGAAATCGAAATTGTTATCCATTTTGACCTGTATCCTCCTCTTCGAGCGGTTCAGCTGCGGGAATCGGTTTCTTCGTAAAGTCTGCAGCGGATGCGCTCAGGTTTTTGTTGCGAAGCTCGTCCGCGGCCGGGTCTCCGCTGGGCTTCATGCCAAGTTTCTGGCGGACTTCATTACCCGTCATAATTTCGTTTCGCGTCAGCTTATCAGCGATCTCGGCAACCTCACTGACTGGCACTAACTTGAAGGGATCTCGGAAGAACATGATCGTCTGACCTTGCGAGCGCGCTGTTTTTGTTAGGAACTTGCGCTTCATCTCATCGACAATTGCCGCAAGAATGGGCTCAATCGTCCGGCTATAATAATTCAGCATCGTCTTATCATCTGCAGAACCATCCAATATCGACTGAGTGATCCCCAACTGGCTATATAGCATGCTCGTCAGGTATTCAATCTGCTTCATCAGATTGTTCTCCACAGGGCGGTTCAACTGCGTAATCCGCTCCGTGCCGTCCGTATAGGCAATGCCGTATTTTCCATCAGACAACTGCCGTTCAATATCCTGCCTGCGCTTTTCCGCCTGTTCCCGGCGTGCCTCCGTTTTAATGATGTAAGGAAGCTGGATGATCAGATCGAGCTTACCGCTGCTGGCCTGCTCATCGATCGCGTCCAGCAGGTTCAGCTTTCGAATCAGCCTCTGCATGGTGGAGTTAGGTTCGTTTACCACTGCGAACAGCGGATTTTCAACAATCGCTACTGCCGCTTTTGGCAGAATAACCTCTCTGCGCTGTCCCTCATCCTGGTTGTAGAGATTGATTCGAACATGTTCCGGATACCAATCCCGTATCTGCCCTGTTCTCATGGTATAAATCTTGAAATTTCCGGATGCCTCTGGCTCGTCATCCGTATCTACGGGTACGATCGCCACACAGCCCTCGTCCAGCATGCTCTGCACAATATCCTGACGGAACGCCCGCCCGGTCTGGTCAATGTTGGCCTCCAATGTCAGGCAGTTGTTCAGCCCCGAATTGACATTATCGATAAATCGCCCGTCCTCATCAGTTTTTACATGCAAAATATCCACGGCGGCCACGTCCATGGCGATTCGGTTATAAACGGATGTCACAATAGAGCGCTCGTTACCGCGGCTGAACCGCATGCGATCCGGTCGATACCCATAGGATGGGCCGAGATTATAACTTTCAGTGGGGTCTTTGTTCTTAAACACATTCCAGGCATTTTTGAGCCTGTTCATTACGCTCATAAGCAAGCTTCCTCCTGATGTCTAAAATGGGGTATAAAAAAAAGACCGCAGACGCTTTTGCCTACGGTCGGGTATGGGAAATGTCAAATCTTTTCAATCTGGTCGGCAGTGCAGTCGTATAGCGGCCATTCACCCGGATAAGCGTCGGGGTCATCAACATATCCCTGTACGTCACTTTCCACAATGTAATAGGTTTCACCGTCGATTCCATTGCAAACATCAACGATGATCCCATTGATGTTTTTATGGATCATGTGGACGTGATCATACAGTTCAAAAGCGTCCATACTAATCATCCTCCTTCAACCGCCGATCGATGTAGGCCGTAATGAATCGGCTTGTATCGTCAGGGCCGTCTTCTTGCCAAACTGTGCGGAATAGCTGAGTCGATGTCACGCCAAGCTTCATGGGTATACTGAATTTTGTTTTGCCAGAAGCAAGAACGCCCTCAATAGTCTTCCTTGAAGGGTCGTATCCTTTTTCGATATCACGGAACAGCCTCTTCTCGTCGCCCTCAGTATAGCCCATTTTGAAGAACTCCGCCGAATGCTTTGCGCCGGGCTTCAGGCAAAAACCGCTCAGCTTGTTCCGGTGAATTGAGAACCCCTTCCTGCTGCGATAGAATTCTCCTTTTATTGTAACATCATCCGAAGATTTGGCAACTGTTCCTTTCACCACATGCCCCAATTGTTCAGGAGATCGTCTGACGCCCCATTTCATACCTTTGATGCCGTGGTGATAAATCTCGCCCAAATGCCGGTCATCTTTCATCCTTAGTCAAATGCCTCCCTATTGGTTTTGTAAGCGACGTACGCGTCCATCATGGCCGCCACCGCGTCGATCTTCTGATCGTAGCGCTTCTTCATCAACTTTCGGTTGCCGTTGGTGTCCTGAACAGCGATGCAGTGCCCCATGGCGAAGCTCATCAGTGCCTCGTCAAACAAAAGCATCCGTTCCTCAGATAGCTTCTTCAGCTCACCCAAAGGAACGGACTCTGTCTTGCTTCCCTGTATCACTTTTTCAATGCCGAACGGTCCATTTTCGTTTTCCCACCGTGCAATGAATTCTTTAGCGTTGTAAGGGTCGTAGCCCACACAGCGCACGTCGTATTCATGCTCTGTGATAAAGCTATCCAAATCATCGTAAACCGTCATCATGTCCAGCACTGTTCCATCCATCACCACAAGGCTGCCCTCGGCAATAAATTCCTCGTATTTGCTGTGCATGGCTGCAGGCAGCTTATAAAATGTCAGATCAGAAATATAGTTTCGCGTCTTCACCCCGAAGCGTCCGTCACCCAGCGGAAACAGGAACGTAAATGCACAGAAGTCGTCGCCCTGCGAAAGGTCGCACCCCATCGCGCAGGGCATCTGCCAGAAACTCTTTTTGGTGTGCGGCTGAATTTCTTCGTAGGTGAAGAAATAGGTGCTGCCCTCCATGGGAATGCCGAATCGCTTTGCCAGCACGTCGTTCTTTTCGCTTGGCGATTTTTCAATCATGTCCACGTCTCGTTGGTAGGTTTCATAGCTTACGGTCTTGCCGAGGTTTGGGTTGGCCTTCAGCCACATCTCCGGATGGTTCACTTCGTCTATGCTATCCAACTGGTAGTACCAGATGCTCACCCATGGGGCGTCGATCTCGCCGCGAAGAATCTTCATCAGCTTCATTTTGATCGTATCGCCAATGGCGTTGCGAACCGTCCCCTCGGAACTGATGGCGACTATCAAGTAGTCGTCAATCTTGGAAGAACCCTGCTCAATCGCCCCTACAACGTCCTCGCGTACATCGCAGCTCAACCATTCATCAATCGTGGCAAATTTCGTTCGCATACTTTGCAGCTTGTCCACGCTCATCGGCACGGTTTCGATGCGGCTGTTGGTAATGAAATTTTCGATGCCCTTTTTCGTGCTGGCCAGCTTCACCCTCGCAGCCTTGCTGCCAGTCGTGTTCTGCAAGCTGCCCTCTGTTAGGAACTTAAACAGTGGGCCTCTGGCGCGGGTAATAGACGTGCGAATAGGAGAGAGGGTTTCATCAGCCTGTCGCATGGTGAATGCCGTGGCAATCTGATGGGTCGTGGTCGTATCGATGTTCAGAAAATAACTGTGCAAACTGCTTCCGTACATTGTCTTTGCTGCGCCGCGCGCTACGATCAGGTATTGCTTGTTGCACAGGCGCTTCTTGATTCGTTTTCGCACATAGCGCATTCTTGTTCTATCCTCACTGGGAATCGGAACAACCTGTTCCACGAAGCGATACCACCCGAAAATATCCTCCGCCCACAGTTTGAAGCTATCCAACAGTTTCAAATCCGAACCATCGGTCAGCGTCAATTCGTTGTTGCAGTAGGAAACGAATCCCTCCACCGCCTGATCGTCGTAATAGAATTCCGGGTTCGCAATCTTCTCGTCAATGCGATGCATCTGCATCTCAATCGTTTCGCAAATCGGAATCTGTCCGGCGATCACTGCATCACGAAACTCGCCATAGTAGCGTGGGACTGCCGTGTTCGATAGCATAGGCTATCAGTCCCTTTTCTTGTCGGAGGATATCACAGAACGCTGGCGCTCGATCATACTCGCTTTGGTATACCAATCCGCGACCTTCTTGATCGTTTCGGCGTCCATCTTATAGACGTCCATATCCTTGTAATCACCGATGTCGAAGCTGTCTTTCTTATCAAAAGCCTTACTCATGACTTTGGACACAAGCCTGCTAAGTGACTGTTCTGCAAGCTGTTTAGCAGCATTACCGAGCAGCCTTTTTACAACGCCAGTATTTCGCTGCTTCTGCCGCGCCACAAGATTTGAATACTGTTCTTCCATATTCAGGCGGTTAATGCGGGAACGGAGTTCATCATCACTCATTGCGGCAGTCCTTCGCCTCGATTTGCCAGGCGTTTTGCTAACGCCGCTTTTCTGAGAAGAAGCGCTTTCGCCACTCTTGCTTTCTCCTTCTGCACCTGCTACCCCACGTTTTTTTCCCACGCCGTACCGCTCGCGTCCTGCCGGAGTTAAGCTGCCATCGGGGTTTTGAAATCGGCGCAATCCCCACTTTTGATCCTTGATACCATGATGGGTCAATTCATTGCTCAAATGTCCATCACTCCTTTCCTGCAAGTATAAAAAAAGAACCTCCGAGTATTGAACTCAGAGGTTTTGAATCAATGATTGTTTTTTTTTAATTTAGATGCGATTGTGTCGACAAATAAAAGAATGAGCCCAAATAGCAACAGACCCCGTATATTCTCGAATAGGAGCGCCAATAAGCAGAATAGGGTTCCGATAACGGTGCCACTCCGTGCAAGCAAACTTTCAACCAGCCATTTTAGAAAAGAGGTTTCATTTTCTTTTTCTTTGTTGGTCTGTTCGCGCTCAGAAATGAGTCGCAGGGTTTTCTGTCTGTCTAATTCGATCGCTTTATGTGTATCGCTTTTGATTTGCTGAATTTTCACGCTTCGATTTGACGGAATCATATGATTATGGCCACAATGCGGACATATTGCCATTGTTTGATCGTCGTGTGACACTTTCAAAGAACTCCCACAATTTTCACAAATCAGATCAATAAGCGGTTTTGTCAGCGAAACACTCTCAACACGCGTTCCACATCCGGAACAGAATTTTGCTTTAGCATCGAGTTCAGCACCACAGTTTTTACAAAAGCGTTCCGTAGCCATAAGCATCACTCCGTGCTTTAGTTATTCATCTGATTCGTCATGGTCAAAGGGGTTAATTCCATTTCTGGCGCACAACAGTATCATCAGCACAAGGCAAATTACATCATCGATAATTCCTGGCCATAGATCAATTGGAGACAGAATATACAGGACACCCGCGACCACAATCAAGCATCCCATATCACATTCTCCTTCCCTTGTTATGGTGCCCAGCTATGTTCGCTGGTCCGAATCAGAAAATTGCCGCGTGCAATAACCAACACGTTTCCTTCTTCAAGTTCAACTGAAATCTGCTGTCCGGCGGCAATGTAATAAAACTCGCTGATTGCTTCTGCGTCATCGGTTCCGTCAGAGATAACTGCGACCATACATTTACTCTGTTCGGAATTACTGTACGCCAAATACTCCATTTCCGCGAAAGTACAAATCAAATCATACTTGCCAGGCTTGATGTCTACACCAACATCGTAATATCCCATCCCAATTTTCGAATCGTCAAATCCAAAACCGAGTCGTTCGCTAATTGCAGTATTTACAGCATCCTGCAGTTGAATCAGCTCGTCCAAACTCATTAAGGATAGGTCAATAGTTTCAGCAAATGCGGGGACAATCAGCAGTATACACGTTATCAGAACCGCAAGAAACTTTTTCACTCGCTCATCCTCCTGTCGGCGATAAATATACTTCTCTGAGAAGCTGGAATACTTACCTCTGTCCAAACCAGAATACCATCAAAGCCAACAAATAGGGGCCTTCCGCAAGTTCTTTATACATTCCACGAAATTCCTGTTTAATTATAGCATGTCAGCTGTTGCCGAAGATTGAATTTTCGATTACCATCGGTTACATCTTTGTTAATTCTAACAAGTTTTATCGCCTCTTGCATTCAAAAGCCATTCGTATTCATTAACAATTCGATTCATACTTTCCAGAACGGCGGTGGATGTCGGAGGATCAAAAATGAGTTTCACTTTAATACAGACGTATGTCTTTACCCCTTCCATGCAATCTGTCTGCTCGCCAACAAAATCGCTCCATGTTTGGTTTTCATCATGGATTGAAAAACCCGTTCGGCCAACACCTGCTTCGGCGATTCTCCACAATACACCATTAGTATAAAGAATAACCTCTGCGTCAAAGTCTCTGTTGTCTATCCCAATATTTGAAGCTTTCTTCACTGCGTTGAGAATACTCTCCATCACGAAACCTCTTTCTTTCGATATTCAGCAAGTGCTGTAGCGTATTCAGGTGTGTCAGCATACCCGCAGGAATGGAACTCCGGACAGAATCCACGATAGATACACTCTGGCACCATGACGGATGCGAGCACCGGGTCTGCCTCAGCCACTCTGTCTCTCACTTCTCGCCAAGCGGCGCGAGTTTCGCTTGCCGCTTGATTGCAGAGCCTGCGACGGCTGATAAAGATCAGCGCCTGTGCATCCGCTTCGCATTCGTGGCTGACTAAGGCATCCTGGGGTAATTTGTCGCGCGGAACACCGGTGCGGTCGCTCCGCTGGGTCGACACCCAATGCTCAATGCCGATCTTGTGGCGCACAAAGTGAACGGAAATCCAGCTTTTCAGATCTTTCCACTTCCATGAAAAGCGAATTCTACGGATAGGACTGTGCTCTGCCAACAGAATCGTCTTCTTCCATGTGTCGCTGGGATAAGTCCCCTCACCCTCCCTGCTGACGGTCGTTCGTGCAGAACGTTTCACCTTGGGCCATACGTCTCTATACTCAAACCACTGAATCATAAGTCCTCACCTTCTCTTCCATGGGCAGGTATCATAAGGCGTTCGCTCCGCCGGCTCGGTAATGAGCAATGAGGCATCGCCATAGTGAATCGCGTTATGCGTGTTGTGGGTTGTGCAGATCAAATACTCCGGATTTGTCAGAAACTCCGTTGCTCGTTTAATATCGTCTGCAGTAACCGGATTCATGTGGTGAATATAAATCCGCCCATGAATCTCGTATCCTTCCATACCAAGGTCGCAACCCAAATCACGTGCAATAACGTAGTCCCGTATCGGTCGCCATTCGCTGGAATGGTAGAAACTCTGATTCAAATATCGATCAAAGCCAAAGGTTTCCTGCCCCACCTGACCAGACAGCTTCAAATATTCGAAGCGTTCAAGAAACGTAGGCAGCCGATTCAACTCACTGTAGGTTTTAATAGTCGATGTTCTCTTCATCCTCATCACCATGTCCGCTGTATCTCTGCATCGCCCGAATCGCTTCGCTGTAAAGCTGTTCCATGCGCTCCGCAGAATAAATCGCCTGTTTCTTTGCTTCCTTCAGTTCAAGGTCTTTCTGTGCCAACTGAATATTCAGTTCATCAATCTTCTTGTTGGCAGCGATCTTGAGAAAATGCGTGGTTTCCTGCGAAGAAGCGGTACCGTTGCGCAGCCGTTCCTCCACGAGATCCATCGCCAGCGAAATCATTTGCCCCTCTCGCGCTTCAGGTGTAAGCGCAGGACGCATTTTCGGCGTAGCCCCGGAGGACTCTGCCATTTTCGCTCTTCGTGGCATGACTTTGCCCTCCTTTTCCGTGTTAATCATGATGCTTAGATGAACTTATGAGGTACTTGATTGGTCTGCCGAAAGGAGAAAGAGATGAAGAAATCCAAAGAACAGACCAACAATGCCCGCAAACTTGACCGAGCATCCCCCTCAACCACCCCATAAGCTCGTCTAAACACCACGACCGCCTAAAAAACATTTCGCAAAAACTTCCCTCCGGAGAATTTCCAAGGAGGCCGGCGATGCAGGGAGGGGGTGCATTTTCGCTACCCTCCCCCTATGGCTCTCAGCGGATGTTTCCTTATGTTCTCTTCGCATTCGAGCAGACTTTCCTGTAAATGTTTCTGAAATCATACTTAATGATCTCGTCAATTGCGCGCTCATTCGCCAAATCGTTTTCTTCCTCGGTGAATTCGTCGCTCGTCCGGACGATTCGCCCCAGGTACGCGCAAGTGTTGTATCCTTTTTCCGTGTCAAACAGAAACCACTTCTCAAACTGAGTGAACGGATTGTAAGGATTGTCAAACGTCGTCAGCATGCAGCCTTTGGTCATACAACTGTTCACTCCTTTCAATTGCTGTATTTCGACACGGTTGAGGCCGAGATGCCAAGCGCCTGCGCAATCTCGCTGTTTGTGTAGCCAGAAGCGCGCATCGCTTTAATGCGAGCCTGTTTTCCTGTGGACAATGCCGTGGTTGTGCGCGGTGTCGCGTAGGCTCTCACCTGATCGGTGTCTGCAAAGCGGAGAATCTGGCTCAGTACGTTCTCGCTGATTGCCCCTGCCTGAATCGCTTCCCATCCGCGGGCAGTGATGTTGACGGGATTGCGCTTCGCGCCGTACCTTGTCCGCGCCCTCGACAGCGCCAGCTGCGCCTGTTTCTTGACCTCTTTTTGGGTCATTCCAGGGTTCGCTTTTTTCATCGCCTTCACCTCGCTGTTAGCAGCAAGCTGCGCCTGTCTCTCGCGCGGGGCGTTCTTCAGCGCCACATTCAGTTGGGCGGTCAGATAATCGACCTCCTCCGCATAGGCGGCTCTGGCGGACGCGCTGTACTGGATGCGTCCTGTGGAGATGATCTCCTTGCGCGCTTCGTTCGCCAAAGCCTTCATCTTGTTGGCATAAGCAGCATAAGCTTCTTCCTGCGGAGTCCCGCTGGAAAGCGTCCGCGCATCCCGCGTCTCCGCCATCTGCGTGGAGTCCTGTGTGCGCACGCGGGTCTTTCCGTGCTTGTCGGTGTATTCCTCCACGACCTCCTTGTAGACCAGCTCGCCGGTGTCGGGGTCGATCTTTGGGCTGCCCTTGCGCTTGAGCACCGCGACGGGGGATTTGGCGCGCGAGATCAGTGTGGATGCCCCGGTGTGAACGCTGCCGTCCTCGTCGACGCGCATCTGGTACTTCCTTTTCAGCGCCGGGATGTCGTTGTCAATCTCGCTCTGCTTCCAGTCCAGCTTGTGCTTCTCCGCATCGATGACAACCATGCTGTGCCGCACGGCTTTGGTCAGCTCTTCCGTGGTCGCGCCCTTGAGCGTCATGTCGGTAATCAGATTGGAGATCTTGCCCATCTCCATCTGGGTCTGGCTCTTGGTCATGCGCTTGAATTCATGGCCGTTGTGGTAGTAGTGTTCCGTACCGTCCGCGTCTACCTTCACCGTCGAGCCATACTCCATCTTGTTGTCAAAGTCCTTCAAGCCTTCCAGCGCACGGGTCGAAGTGATCTTCACCTTGCTTGAGGAGGAGTTGCAGGGAATGACCATCACGGTGTCGCCGTCAAAGTCGGCGCCAGACAGGCGGGCCGCCACCTCTGCATTGATGCCAATGGCATCTGCAGGGTTCGTCCCCAGAATGCGCCGTCCATCCGCCTGCTTGTTGTTCACCGTCAGGATCGGAATCTCAAACGTGCCGCCGTGAGGATAGCGGATCAGCGCCACCGTTTCGCCGTCCTGATAGTTGGGCGCGTATACCTCGTTGTCCTTGAGAGAAGCGATAGGCAGGATCACCTGATACTTCTGCCGCGGCAGGGCCGCCGCCTGCAAATGCACCGCCGCCGAATCGCAGTCGTTGGCAAAGGTCTCCAGTAGCTGCTTCTTCACCGTGGGGTTGGTCAGCGCGCAAATCTCGTCAAACTCCATCTGCTTGTCCGCAATCGCCAAACCAAGCTGCTTGTTAATCAGCTGCTGGCTCTGCTTGGAAAGAAACTGCGAAGGAAGCGCGTCCGCCCATTCGCCCCAGTCGCCTTCAGCGCGGGTCTTGTTGATGAGGCCCAGCTTGCGCTCTCCATTTTCATCGGTGTAGTGGTACTGTCCGCCCTCTTCCTTGATCAGCGCGCCGAAGGGATTGTTCGGGTCGTCCGTCTTGGCTTTCTTCAGCGCTTCCTGTCCGGGCGATTTGTTGGTGTTGAACGCCACATCGATGCCGTCCGGCAGGTCGTCCGAGTAGAACGCCATGCCTTTGAGGTACTTGTCCCCGTCCACCAGAATCCGCACCTGCGCGTAATGGCTTTCGCCAAGGTCAAGGTCTGCGCAGCCGCGGCGAATCTCAATGGTTCCGTCCTTTTCAATGGCGGCGTGGCCATCGGGCGTTACGTCATCGCGATAGCGAATCTGCAAGCGGCTGGAGTCCAGCGAAGCGGGGTATTCAAACCCCTTTTCAAAATGCTCCTCGCCGTTCTCATCCACCCGCATCTTGTAATCCGTAATCGTGTGGACATTTTCAAAGTCATAAATTTCCCTGTGTTCTGTGCCGGGCGGGCAGATGACCTTAATGTTCGTCTGCTTGCCGGGGTTTGTCACCTGCGGCACGCCGCCGCCATAGAGCACATAGCCTTCCTCTTCCAGCATGGCCAGCGCCTGGTTCAGCTTTTCCTTGCTCACGCCCAGCTCCAGCTCCACCCCGGTGCCCACGTCGATCATTCCCTTTTCTTCGATTTGCGCCCGAAGAAAATCGGCGGTGATCTGTGCTGCCCGCGTACGCTCTGCGCTTCGCTCGTTCAAAAGAGATCGCAGGGTCGATTCGTTAATGCCCATTTCGCGGGCAATCTCCGCCCGGCTCCGTCCCTCGTCCAGCATCTGCCGGGCGCGGGCAATCTTCTGCGTCCGCTGCTCGTTCACCGCCGTGGAATATCTTGCGCGCAGCTCAGAGGTGCTTTTCAGTCCCAGCGCCGTCACAATATCTTTTTCGCTCATGCCGGCCTTGCGCAGCTCCTGTACGCGGCTGGCAAAATCCCCGCGATGCTGGTTTGGGTCTTCGCCGCTTCCCAGAGGGTACCGGCCTGAACCGCGCCCCGGTGCGCCGTCCTTGGCGCTCACGCCGTAGTGCATCAAAATTTCGTCACCGACCCGGTTCATGCTTCGCCCTCCTCTTCTCTGATGCGGTTGATGATTTTGTCGAAGCTGACAATCTTGTCCATCACTGGCACAATCTCATCCACCTCGGGGTTATGATAAATGATCTGGTCGTTCTGATACAGGCGAAGCTCCATCTTGATGTCGGCGGGCTTCACGCGGTATTCCAAACAAAAAAGCGCCGCATAGATCATCAGCTGCTCCATGTGCGCCGGGGTTTCGCCTGTTTTCAAATCATGAATGCGCAGCATGCCGTTCCGAAAGGAAATAGCGTCTGCCGTCCCGTAGCAATTGGGGGAATAATATAAAGGAACCTCGGCCGTCATCTTGTAGCCGATGGCGTCGTTGACATGCATGTTGAGCGTTTTCTGGCTCTTGGGCAGCTTCTGCCCCAGCCGAATGCACCGGGCGGCAAACTCGTGAAGCTCTGTGCCCTTTGCAATCGCCTGTTTGCGCTTGTAGGTCTCCGCCAGTTTGGTTTCGTCGTAGCCAATCCAGTGATAATTACTTGGAGAGAGGAGCGCGTGCGTTCCCTCCACCTCCGAATGCCTGTTCCAGTTCATTCAGGACTTCCTCCTTGTTCTCCGGGAATATAAATCTCGCAAAGGACATCTCGTTCATCCGGCTTACGTAATACTCCTGATTGGGCTGATGATGCGCGCTTTTGTTTCGCTTGCATTCCAGCGCAGCCCAGCGTCTTCCCCAGAGAAGAAGCAAATCCGGTATGCCCTGTATGTGGCCGGAGTCCAGCTTCGTCACGATGCAGCCGGGGAACCGCTTTTTCAGTTCGCGAATCAGAGCGCTCTGAAACTTCGCTTCCTTTGAGCCTCGTTTCATGACGCTGACCTCCTTGATTTTGTTTTCACAGAATGCCGCTTGACATTGCACCGATTTCATGGTAAAAGATGCGCCAAAGAGAATCGCAGTCTCTTCGGAACTGATTGTCGAGAAAGGAAACACATGAATCGATATCTATATACCTGCTATCGGTGCAATATCAATTTTGCCTCTCGGAAATGTCCGAGGTGCGGCTTGGTTGCCGGCTACAAAACGGAACTGAACGACATTCCGGAGCGGGACTTCCGTCTTGAATTCAAGAACGCATCTCCCGCGGCGAAATATCAAGCTCCGCAGCTAAAAGAATGAATCGCCTATTCAAAATTCTTTCATCATCCGGCAACGCAAACAAAATGAAAAGAGAGAAGGCGTATTGTCTTCTCTCTTCATAAAAGGGCATGTATTTTTCGCGGAAACACAAACGCCGCCAGAATATCATTTGGCGGGTCTATTTATGGCATGGTATAATATTCGCGAAGCTTTGTGCTTCCGGCAGGAAGGAAACAGATGGCGCTTGGCTTTTCACCTCTCCCTACAAAAGGGAGGTGATCATGATGACCGACTACGAAACGTTGTCCATTGTTATCATGATTATCATGCTTGTGTTTGCTGTTCTCAGCTACAAGAAGGATAAATAAAGCAACAGCCGCCATCCAGCGCTAACTGGAAAGCGGCTTTTCCACTCCGAGAGGGGAGAAGCCCTGCCAAAAGCGTCATCCCTTCCTGCCGTTATTATATCATGCGCCTTCGAAAGCTGTCAACGTCTTCTCTGGCGAATATCAAGTAAGCATCGGATCCTTGGGGTCAATGGCGTAACGCTCGCAATATTTCTTGCAGAAAGGGTAGTTCTCCCAGCAGTTGGTCAGGCACTCGCTTCCGGGCGGCTGGGCGCCGATGTGCAGAAAGTAGGTTGGGCGATCCATTTCGGCTTCGCACTCCGGGCAATACCATACCTGCATCACGGGGTTCCACTTCATTTCGCAAGAACATCGCTCGCATACGACGGCGTTTCCTTCTTCGTCATACGCCGCGTTCATCCATTCGTCCCGAGCGTCCACTCGATACATTTTGGAATAGGAGTTCTCTTTCATCCTTCTCACCTCGCACATATTCTATTATACCCTTGAACGAAAAAATGAACAAGGCGAATCAGGATGATTCTTCGCAGCAACGATTGGTCTTATGCCGTCCCTCCTTTTTCACGCAGCCGGCCTCGAAAAGCGGCCTGCAAAATGACTTGTGGCCAAAAACCCACTTTTTTTCGTCTATTACTATATATCTATTTATTTCTTTTTCGCAATTAAATAGAAATAAAAGTGGGCAAATGGCCACGAACCCTCAAAATCGTCAATTTTCGCCTTAAAACGGGCCAAAAACGCCGTTTTTATGCCATTTTCGGCCCATTTTTCGGGCTTTTCGTGGCCACTTTTGTTTTGTAAAAGTGGCCATTTGCCCACTTTTTCTGGCCATTTTTCGCGACCTCACCCGGTTTTGCCCGCTTTTTCAAAAACAAAAGTGGGCAGTGGACGTTTTTCCCGGCAAAAGCGGGCATTAAATATCATCCTTTTTTCTATGCGCGCTCCTCTCCGAATCAAACCCGTCCGGATACCTCGCGCGCAGCTTTTCCACATTCATCTCCAGAATCTCCTCCAGCGTATAGCCCAGCGCATCCGCCGTCACCGCCAGATACCATGCTACGTCGCCCAGCTCCTTCGCAAGATGCTCGCTTTCAAGTTCGTGTCCCTGAAACAGATGCTTCTTGAGAATATCAATTGCCTCGCCCGCCTCGCCGTTGAGTCCCATCAACCCATTGATGAGCCGCTTGAGCCGCGTTCCTTTTGCCACGGCCGGCTCCGTCCTCAGCGTCTCTTTCTGATATTCGTTAATTGTCATAGCAAATCGTCATTCCTTTCTCCAAAGTTTTTTTCACATCGATAATCCGCTGGTTCCTGCTTCCATGCCATTTCAATTCCAACGAGGCCTCGTTTTGCTTGAACGGCCCGTCCACCAGCACGTCCGTTTCCCTCAGCAGGGCAATCTGGGCCGTATCGCCGCTTTTGTAGAGAATATCGCCCATGCGGTAGCCTGTGTAACACCAGACGTTCAGCCCCAGCGAATGCGCGAATTTTGCCAGATCCAGCGCCGCTTCCGGCTGCAAAAACGGTTCGCCGCCCGAAAGCGTGATACCCGCCAGCAGAGGATCAATTGCCATCCGCCGCTTGATTTCCTCCGTGTCCATCTCTATGCCGGCGTTAGGATCCCATGATCCACGATTGTGACACCCCGGGCAATGCAGCAGACAGCCCTGAAAAAACACCGCCATGCGAATTCCCGGCCCGTCCACATAAGAATTCTGTACCAGCCCGTAAATCCGTGTCTTCATTTTGCTCCCTCCTCTTTATTTTGTATAAATGAATATAAACCAGCCATGCACGAAGGGCATAAATCGAACACATCACTGCAAAAGTGCGGCTGACACTTGTCAACATTGAGCAGCACACAACCATTCGCCTGTGTTTCGTCCGACTGTTTTCCATACGGGTCGTAATAAGCCCCGCACCGATCGCATTTTTTAGCTATCATCGTTCTTTCCCCTTTCTAAAAAGAAGAGAGCCTGCGTTTTTTCTCCGCAAGCTCTTCTTCCGTCATCGCCCCAGCCAGTCGCAAAGGTTTTTGAGCGTCAGCACCACCCAGTAAATGATGATGGCAAACCATGCCGGTTTTCCAGCGATCAAAAGACCTGCAACCGTGGCGGCAATGGCCGTCAGCAGGAAAACCAGCCCCTGCGAGATTCTCTTCCAACCGTTCACGCCGTTTCCGCTGCCTCCCGCGGATGCATCAATGCGTCCGCCGCCAGAACGGCTTCCATCTGGTTGTCATAGTTTCCTTCAAAAATCCCGTCCACGTAAAGGCTGTAATATCCCTGCGGCTCATGCCGAATCTCCATATCAGGCATTCTCTCGCACATCATGCTTCACCCTTTCTTTTTCTTCAGCGCGCTTGGCGTCATTCCATTTGTCCAAAGTTCCAACCAGATATCCAGTGATGCGCCGAATGCGTTCAAAGGGGGCGTCCGGCGTTTCCATGCGTCCGCAACCGGGGCATACGTCGTTGATGATGCCGTTGTACCCGCACACGGGATCGCGATCCACCGGGTGGTTGATGCTGCCGTACCCGATGCCGCATTCCTTCATATGGCGGATGATGGTTTCAAACGCTTCCAGATTTCGGCTCGGATCGCCGTCCATCTCCACGTAAGTAATGTGCCCGGCATTGGCCAGCGCGTGGTACGGCGCTTCCAGCTCGATCTTCCTTGCCGCTGAAATGGGATAGTACACGGGAATGTGGAAGCTGTTGGTGTAGTATTCCCGGTCGGTTACGCCTTCGATCACGCCGTACTTCTCCCGGTCCAGCTTGACGAACCTCCCGGAAAGACTTTCAGCAGGCGTCGCCAGACAGGTAAAGTTCAGTCCGGTTTCTTCGCTTGCAGCGTCGCAGAAGTCGCGAACGCGCCTCACAATCCTAAGCCCCAGCTCCTGCGCCTCGCTGCTCTCGCCATGGTGCTTGCCGCATAGCACCTTCAGCGTCTCCGCTAAACCGATGAAACCAATGGAGAGCGTACCGTGCTTGAGCACTTCTTCCAGCGTGTCATTTGAACCCAGCTTTTCCGAATCCATCCACACGCCTTCGCCCATCAGGAAGGGAAAGTTCCGCGCGGTACGGGCGCATTGCACCTTGTAACGATCCAGAAGCTGAGTACGGACAGAGACAAGAATATCATTGAGATTCATCCAGAAGAATCGCTCATGCCCTCCGGCTTTGATGGCCAGTCTTGGCAGGTTGATCGAGGTGAAGCTCAGATTTCCCCGTCCGGGCGCGACTTCTTCGCCGCATACGTTCCCCATCACCCGCGTTCTGCAGCCCATGTACGCCACCTCTGTTTCCGGATGGTTCGGCTTGTAGTATTGCAGGTTGAACGGCGCGTCGATGAAGGAGAAGTTCGGGAACAGACGCTTGGCGCTTACCCGCATCGCCAGCTTGAACAGGTCATAGTTCGGGTCGCCAGGATTGTAGTTCACGCCCTCCTTTACGCGGAATATCTGAATGGGGAAGATGGGCGTTTCGCCATTGCCCAGACCCGCTTCCGTTGCCAGAAGTAACTGCTCGATGGCCAGTCTGCCTTCCCACGAAGAACACGTTCCATAGTTCAAGGATGAGAACGGCACCTGCGCGCCAGCGCGGCTGTGCATGGTGTTCAGGTTGTGAATGAGTCCCTCCATCGCCTGATAGGTGTCGCGGGTGGTTTTTTCCAGCGCATATTCTTCGCGCCAGTGGGAATCCGTCTTCCCGCCCAGATTTGCCTGCAGCTCGAATGCCTCAGTCAGGTATCGGTTATACGTCAGCCGCACTCCGTCCGCCATGGCATAATCAAAATCCACAATACTCTGTCCGCCGTGCTGGTCGTTCTGGTTTGACTGAATGGCGATCGCTGCCAGCGCCGCATAGCTGCCAATGGATTTGGGTTCGCGCAAATATCCATGACCGGTGTTAAAGCCGCCTTTGAATAGCTTTCGCAGCTCAATCTGCGTGCAGGTGGTTGTCCAGCCGTAAAAATCCAGATCGTGAATGTGAATATCCCCGTTTCTGTGCAGTGCGGCAATTTCCGGGCGCACCATGGTGTCCAGATAGTATTCCTTGGCGCTGTTGGCGCCGTATTGCAGCATCGCGCCCATGGCGGTGTCGCCGTTGATGTTGGCGTTGTCCCGCTTCAGGTTGCAGTCCGCTGCCGCTGTGATGTCGTCAAATATCTTTTTTATTTTTCTGCCAAAAAGTTCATCGTTCATGTGCTTCGTTGGCTTCCTCCTCTCGCTTGGTCGGCTATAAAAGAAAAGACGTTCAACACCGCGCTGAACGTCTTGCTCTTTGTGTATGCAGTTTTCTGCCGCTATTCCGCTTTGCGGCGGTTCCGCTGGATTACCGCGCAGCGAAACGCTTTTTCCATTGCAGGAGACATTTGCGGAGAATCCTCGTCAAAGGTAATGGGACGCTTTTTCGCCTCTGCCACTTCGCGCAGCTGTTCTTCGCCGGGCATCTGCCCCGGGTTAATAGTGAATGTTTTGGTCATAGTACAGTCTCCTTTCTGCGTCTGTCGCCAGTCTGGCCGAGATGAGGCGAATGTTTTCTTTCCGCTCCGTGAACACCACAAAGAGGACCTCGCCCACACGCCCAATCGCAATATATCTGTCTTCTTCCGTACTATGCTCAAAGTCATACATTTCAATGTAGTTTTCATCTCTGAACACATACGCCGCCGTTTCAAAAGAAATGCCGTGCTTCTTCTTGTTAATCGCGTTTTTCTCCTCGTCCCATTCAAACCTCATGCCCGTCATCTCCTTTTGCAATTTCTATTATACTGCCTTTTCCCGCTGCGTTCAAGCCTCATCAGCTTCCGCTGCGATTCTCTCAACGGTCTGCTGTCCGATAATTTCGCGGTTCAGCTGTCGGCGCGCCGCCTTTTCAATGCGTTTCACGGCTCGTTTGAGCTGACGGCGCATTCGAGCGTTATGCTCGCGCGTGCGTTTTTCTTTTCGCTCCTGCTCCGCTTTGAGCAAAACGCTTTCGTCCGCCTTGTGAACAGCACGCTTCAACGCCGAATTATTGCCGAAGAGCTTCTTTCCCAGCGCAATGCAGAAAGCGGTGTAAATTCCTCCGTCCGCCTCCTCCGCGGGGCGGACAATTTTTGTCTGTGTTCCGTCTTTCCACTCCACGATAGTCGCCGTTCCGCGTCGTTTAATGCATTTGGGCATCCAATAGCTTCTCCCATAAATCTGCGGCAGACCGCCCCCGCCGCCTTGGCAAAAGGGGTCGACGCATGACCCATAGTAATGAAATCCATCCAGCATCTCTGTCCGGTTCGTCACAATTCCAATCGTGTTGCTTCCATCGTAGTTAAATTCGATATCGCCCATATTTCTCCGTTCCTCCCCAAATATCAATATTCCTCCGGGAAGAGAATCGTCGTCACGCTCCGATCCCATTCCGTAATAATCCAGATGCGCCAGTCGGGGTGGTTGGGCTGCCGGTATTCGGCGAGAATCCGCTCCCCGCTGATAAGCGCATCGTTGTTCGCTTCGCTGTCTTCAGGGCACGTATCTCCCCAGTCGCAGGAGATGTACCGCAGAAGACACGCGTTAATAAATGCCGCAAATCCGCAGTCGCTTTCCTGCAATTCAGCCGCGCCGCGCGTCAGATAGACCGTTCCCAGTTCAAACTCATTCTTTTTCTTTCCCTCCAATCCGTCTGCCGGCCTCCGTTAGGGTCTTCCCGAGACCCGCCATCACCTTCGTCGTGTATTCCAGCTTGGCCCTGAAGTAAATATCAACCAAAGCCGAATAGAGCATGCACACAATCACGTGCGCGCTGAGCGCAATCAGAGTCGCCATCCATACAAATTTCCAATCGATCATGATTCGTTCGTCCTTTCTTCAACCGTCGTCAGCAGCTTGAAAATCTCCTCTGCCCTTGCCCCCTCAAAGGCATTGACAATCGTCAGCATCTTGCCTTCTTTTTTGCCGACGATCAGAATTTTGTTATCCTCGCCGTGGGTAAAATCGAAGCCGACCAGCAACGTGTCCGTCGGCAGAATGTTAGCTTTTGGAATTTTGTTCATCTTCGTTGCCTCCTCAAATCGTCCCCGAAAAGACGCCCATTACGATCTTCCCATCCGTGTGGGAATAGCGGTGCAGAATATCAATCAGTTCATCCTCTACGGAATCAAGGAGTTCGCTGTAAACGCTTCCATAGAGTTTCGCTTCGTTGTCTGCTTCCCGTTCGTCATCTTCCGGGCTGGGAATCCGGATGCCATGCTTATCGAGCAGAGATTCAAACAAATCGACAATTCGCGCGGCTTCGTCATGCGTATACGTTGACGCGCCATCCCCAACGATTTCAAAATTCATCATCTTTTTCTCCTTTCACCATTTTACAAACCTGCTTTCGTTAAAGGTCTTTTTCTCCTTGAGCGCGCGTCCAATGGCAATATCAATGCCGCTGCGGCTTTTCAGATGGTAATAGTAAAGGTCATGGTAGGGCGTATTCAGCCGGTCAATTCGGCCGCTCGCCTGCACCATGACCTTGTAGGAATAGTGCTGAGAGTAAAACAGAATCGTGTCCGTTTTCGTACAGTTCCACCCCTCCGCGCCCGCGCTGTAGTTCACCAGATATACCCAGCGCTCGCTGTCCGGAATCGGCTCATGCTTATGCCCGTTCCACTCCGCCAGCACTGTCCCCGGCAGCCAGCCGAGCCTCTTGAGTGCTTCCAACTCGTAGTCGAAGCTGTAGAAGAGAATTATCTTCGGGTGGTTCTCTGCGATTTCCAGCGCCATCCGCTGCCGGCTGTCGTCCAGATTGACACATTTGCGCAGAGCGTAGCAAAGCCCGCCCGCGTTCTCAATCGGCTCGTTCTTCCAAATATCCCAGCGATTGCGCATGATCTCCCGATACTGCGCCATGTCGTACTGGACATACACGTCCTCGTGATGCTGCGCGGTACTGCGCTTGAAATCCATATCCACAAGGATGGAATTCCGCAGCCGTTCCAGCTTCTGTTCCCCCAGATACCGGTCGATCTTGGGAAACTTCGCCGCATGGGAATACACCACATGCTCACGGATGAACTGTGTGCGGTTTTTGTAAAACCCGTTGGCAACGAACACGGGAATGTATTCGCTCCATGTGTCGCCCGGCGTTGCCGAGAGCAATATCCATTCGTTTCGCCTGGCGATTTTCAGAAAGCTCTTTACCCACACACCGCTCCCAACCACTCTCTGCTCATCAAATATAAAGAACGCATTCTCCGCTTCCGTATACTTGGCGATGTTGTTCCAGCTGTCCACAACCACGCGGTTCTGATAGAGATTCGTCTCTTTGGCAGTGGAGAGCAGGAAAGGCGCGATCTCCTTTTCCCATTCGAACGTATCCCGCTTGCGCGCCGTGGTGATGATGTACAAATCCTTGGGCGGGTCGTCCATCGGGAAGTACTCGCCGCCGGACACGCTTTCCGCCTCGCCGCCATTTTGCAGGTAGTAGTAGCTGATCGCCGTCAGGCTCTTGCCGCTGCCTACGCCCCCACACAAGATGCAGCCGTTCTTCATTCGACGGATGGCATCCAGCTGATAATCAAAGAGACGAATTCCAGCCATGAAGATATCAATCCTTCCTACCGCCTGACAAGTTCATGATGGCATCGGTGCATCCGAGCCGGGATTCACTTCGCACTTCGATCTCCGGCATGCAAAACCCTGAACCTATGGGAATACGAATCTCGATCATGAGATCTGTTGTGTATTTTCCGTTCCCTATCAGCTCTTCGGCGTGATCAATCAGGTTCTGCGCACAGCGTTTCACACATTCAATCAACATCTGGTTATGGTTGTCCATTCAACGCACCTCCGAATATCAATAGGAAGGAAGCCCTTTCGACCCTCCTCCCAGTCTTGCCTTAGAACGGATCCTCCTCGCCCTCATCCGCTTCTTCACGGCGACGGCGGTACAGGGCAGCATAGGGATCATCATCCGTATCCTGCTCTACATACATTGTGCGGATGTAGAGGCTCATGGCGTGATTTGCCGGGTCGTATTCATAGGGGTTGAGAATGACGTTCACATTGCGGATGCGCATATCATCCAGCAACGCAATGGTTTCTTCACTTTGAAGCACCGGCTCGTCGTTCTCGTTCACCAGATACACCTTGGGCGGATACTTCACCGGCATGCCGTTGCGGTTGCGATACTTCAGAATCGCCGTCACAAAGTATTCCGGCTCGAATTCGCTGAGATCCTCGTCCTGACGCGGCTTGGTCTCACGCACCGTAAAGCCTGCCTTCATGAGGTCGCGCACCTGGTCCATATCGGGAATCAGGATATTGCACTTGCGCCGAGCGTCGCCAAAGCGATCCTTTGTGGGGTCGCCCGAAAACTGGGTCTGATAGATAAAGCGGGTGTTGTCAATTGCAATGGTCTTGCCAATCATGATTTTCTTCCTCCTGAAATATCAATTAGCTTTCGAGTGGTACGTCATAGCGGTCTTCGGACTGAAACCATTCAAAGTCTCCGTATTTTCCGATGGCCGCAATCGCGTCATCCACCAGTTTGTTGTAGTAACTTCGGTCAATACAGTCTTCCATTCCGAGGGTTTTCACCATCTCGGATTCCATCCAGCGGTAGCCCTTGCTGCCCGTCGCTGCGGAATACTTTCCTCCGGATTCGCGCAGCAGCACGCCCCCGCCCATTCCCGGCTTTACCGGCGTAAACTGCCCGACTCTGCCGATAAAGTGATAGTCGTGCCCTCTCGCGATGTCATCCAGCATGGCGCGCAGATTCATCGCCAATGATGCGCTGTTGCAGTGCTCCGGCAGTTCGCCCGATTCCTGAAAGTCCATTAACTGTTCATGGCTCAAGTTGTTTTCCTTCATGAGCTTGGAAAGCGCCTTCTCCGTCTCCTCCACATCTGGCAGCGTCTCGTTCATATCCAGATACAGCGCGCCGCTGACGGAAAATGTTTCGCACATGTCAGAAAATTCAATCGGTTCACGGCTGAAGAGGGTCTTGAATACATAGGGTACCGCAAACTGCTTGCCAGTTGCCGTCCACTGTCCGGGGTGATCCTTGATATCGCCCGGAACATAGCCGTATTTGTTCATGCAGTCGTTTGGCGTATCGTATTTGGCAATGTATACGGCGTCGTTCACCAGACACATCTTGTCGTAGGTGGCTTCATGCTCAAAGGTGTAGCCGAACTGCTTGCCATAATCCATCACGAATTGGATGATCTCAGGCGTTGCGTCGGGAATCTTGATGGAGTCGGTCTTGATGTGCGCTACGGTGAAGCCGCGCTTCTGCACCTCATTTTTCAGGTTCACCATAAACAGCGCACCGCGCTTGGCAACGATGTTGTCACGGTTTCTCGGGTCGCGGAAAGCGTTCTCAAATGCCGCAGAGGTCAAGCCGTAAACGGAGTTGATCGCGGTTTTCAGGGCGTTGGCAAGCTCCTTGGCGGTCAATTCGCCATTTTGCACTTTTTTGATGTAGGGAGCCAGCTTTCCGCCCAGAATATCATTGATTTGATCCCACGCCTCGTGTTTGATGCTTACGCGCCCATCCACAATTTCCTTGAACCGTTCGGTAAATTCCGGCCCGAACAGACACTCTGCAATCACGCTGTGCGGATGCATGGATGCAATATCCAGCAAGGCCACATTGCCGTGAATACCGGGCTGCGCGTACACATAGCCGCCTTCCCCAACTTCTTCTCCGCGATAGGTGGATACGCCCCTGTTGTATTGATAGCCTGGAAAATAAGGCAGCAGACTTTCTTCCTCGCCGTGGAGCTTTTCCATCATAGAGGGCGCAGCAGTCTTGAGGAAATCGAGCACTTCCTCTGTCAGTTCCCGCACAGGCTGGGATAGGTCGCGGTAGTTAAAGTCTCCCTGCGGCTTGCGGTTGCGGTCAAATATAATACGGGTAGTCAGACTGTTGGTGGTGTCGTTCACCGTCATGCCCGCGATGTCCGCCAGAATCTGACGCGCCGTCCAGTCGCCGGAAAGATGGTTGAACACCGCCTCCGTTGCCAGGACGTCGTTGTCGCAGTATTCGGCGACCCTTCCCCAAAGTTCCTCAGGAACCGGCTTGTCCCACGGCAGCCCCAGCTCCTGGTGGTGAATGCCCAATTCAATCTCGAATTTCTTTAGGCTCTTTTTGTTCGCCGCCGAAGCAAAGTCGTATACGTCCGTGTAGCTCACGTTGTAGGCTTCGCCAAGAAACGCGTCCGAGCGCTTGCCGCCGCAAACGATCTTCTGACTGAGGGTGTAAAGCATCTCGTTCGAGTAACCCATCAGGCGAGCATAGAGAATGTGGTTGTCGTAGCGACGGCAGTTGAAACCCACCAGCTTATGACGCATCAGCTCCTCAATTTCAGTAGGCTTTGGGTTAATCATCCGCACCACGGGTTTGTGATCGGATTGCAGCTTGTGGACGTACTCATCCCACGTCTTAAAATCCTTTGGCGAATAGTCCTCGGCGGTTTTCCAGTTTACCAGGAACAGGTTCGGAAAAACCTCCACATCGTAAAATATCATGAGGCTGTCGTCCAGCAGCTCGCCATGCAAGTGATCTTCGCTCTTGAATTTCATCTGCACCACCTGTTTCAGGCAGTATTCCGCCTGATGTGTGCTCATCGAAGCGAAGCGAATCGCCGCGTTCTTCATGTCGCTTACGTCATAACTCAAGCCACTCTTATAGGCATCGTCTAAAATCTTTGCAATGAAATCGATACTTGGTTTGGTTGCCGGATGAATCTCCTTGCCCAAATTCCGTTTGATAAGCTCCCGCAACCCCTTTTCGCTTTGAACCGAATCGAAATGAACCGTTTTCTTCACCTCTTTCAAAGGCAAACCATGAGAGATGGTCGCCACAGGCAAATTGTTGCACAGCGTCAGCTTTCTTCGCAGGCTGCTGTTGCCGCTGAACACTTTAATCTCAATGTGCTCGGCGTAAATACGGCTGAGTTGTGAAACGTTGCCCTCGTACCAATAGTGCAAATGAACCGCTTTGCCGCTCTTGCTCACCTCAGCGTAGGTCGGCGGCCATTTACTCGCTTCCTCCAGATTCTTGGCGAAATCCTTTTGCCCATCCTTACCCGGAATATCAAAGTCGATCACGATGAGCTTCTCGGGGGATTTTACGTAGTGCTCCCGGCTTGTGTCCAGCTCCCGCAGGGTGGTTTTCACGTTTTCCCATTTCCGGCAAGGCGTGCCCGCTTCGTTGGAATATTGCGCCGGGCAGTCGGCCAGAATCTCATCCAGCAGGGACGGTTGAGTCTTCAAATCAATCTTGGGCGCAAGTGCAGGCGCCGAATCTTTCGGATGGTCGGTTTCAAATTTCTCTGTTTGGAAACCGGAGTAATAATTCCGAACGCGGCTGCCATCTGGAAGCAGCTTGCGCTCCTCGTATTCCCGGAAGTAGTTCTTCAGCTCTTCCTTGAATGCGCGCTTGGGATAGGGATAGGAGACCTTCGCATCGTCACAATACGTCTTGTACATCTCCCATGCAGCCTTCAGCGTGGTCTCATTCTCCTTGCTGAATACATGCCACGAATCTACTACGAAGTTGTAGAAATCGTTGCTCGCATCCAACATACTGATAGGAATATAATCGTCGTAAGCATCCGGGTGATCCAGGTACTCTTCCATGCAGTGACTGGCGATTGCTCCCAATTCAAAACTAATCTGCTTCATGAGCTGACGATATTCACTGGGGTTCAGCTTTTCGCCCGTTGGGGTTACGTCGATCAGTCGTCTGATCAGACCGCTCTTTGCGTCCGTTATCTTGACCGGCTTGTTGGTACCCATAAAGAGAAAGCACTTAAACCGGTTGGCATAAGTGCTTTTGAACTTTTCGTTCACCGTCATCATTTCGTGACTGACCAGAGAGTTCAGCCGTGTGTTATCCTCGATGCGGCTCAGGTCGCCATCGTGCTGAATCGCCACCAGCGGATTGGTCTTAAACGCTTCCAGCGCAAAGCTGTTGCTGGCGCTGCCCAGCGCTTTTGCGTCAAACACACTGGTATACCCCTCGAAGAGCTGCTGGATCACGTTAATAATTGTGGATTTGCCCGTACCAGCCGCGCCGTAAAACACCATGAATTTCTGCAGCTTTCTGCTGTCGCCCGAGACGATAGACCCGATGGCCCATTCGATTTTCCTCCTTTCCTCGGGAGAATATAAAACGCTTATCAGCCTGTTCCACGCGTTGCATTCACCCTTCTCCAAAGGATAGGGAAGCCGTTTGGAGGCATAGTCTTTCCGGGTGGTCTGCGTGTTGGAAAATATCAATTTTTCGTCCAGCATGTGAAACGAATCGCGCATCTGCCGCTGGCAATATTTGTGCCATGCGTCGATCATGCCGCTTTCCGCATCCCACATATGGAGTACCCGGAACCCGCCTTCGAAGCGCGCAGCGTTTTCCTTAGCGTAAGCGTCCAGTTCTCTGTCAATGATATCAATGGCGTCCTGCTCGTTGGTCGACCACAATCCCTTTTCCTCCAGCCAAATCGCATAGAAATCGCTGCCGCGGATCATCAGATGCTCGCTGGGATTTCGTATGATGAATTTGGGGTAGATTTCAATGATCCCGCGCTTGGTCGGGCGGGTGGAAATCATCAGAAAATCGATCATGCCTCAACCCGCTCTTTCATTTATTTTTTCTGTTCCTTATTGTTCAAGATATCAATCTGCCTTTGCAGAACCAGCCCCATCCCCACCAGCAAAAGACCCGCATTCGCAAGGCGGCGAATCTGCTTATTTTGTCTGCGCAGCGCTGCTTCAAGCTGAAGGATTCTCCGCTCCTGCAGTTCCGTCGTCACAAATACCACATGATCGGGCATTTGGATCACATCCTTTCTCCATAGATCATTTCGTCTAAATACCACATTGCCTGATACCAAATCTCAATCCGCCGCATATCAGCGCTGCGGTACTTGAGGGTAAACAAACCGCCACAGCCATTCTCGCCATATTCGCGCCTGAGAAAACGTGAAACAACCGCTTGGGCGCAAAGCGAGTCAAAGCGGCTGTCGTGCATATCGATGAGTCCCAGGCTGTCAATCATGTCAAAGAACCATTTGCCCGTTCGGTTTCCGCTGTCCGGATCATCCATGATATGTTCTTCGCATCGCATAGCCAGCGCTACCATCATTTCCAGAACGCTGCATGGCCGCCCGTCCAGTTCATCTTCGATTATCTGACCGGAATAGCCGCATTCGTAGCCGAACCGGTACCGCAGATCGCATCCGTCAATCGCCCGGTTTTCGTCCATGTCCATCAGATAAGTAAATTCTGTTTCGTAAAGCATAGCGAAAAGGCAATTCCACGATCCATTGCCGCCATACCCGTTTTCGCAGACGAGTCGGGTCATCCAGTCTAAATATTCCTGTCTGATTCGGTTGCTTCGCTTCACTCCTCTCACGTTCGCATGCAAAATATCAATTCCTCCTCGTTATCGTGCCAGCCACGGTTTCTCTTCTAATACCTGCGCATAGGCGCGCTGATCCATCAAAATCTCATAGTCCGCCTTCAGCCTGTCATTGCGCACAAAGACCGAATCCGGCTCGTATTCCCCGAAATGACGAAGGCTTTCTTTCCCCACTGTTTCCTCGATCTCGTCGTCACTCATCGGATGGTCATGATCGTCCGTAAGCGTCCTGTCCGCATAATATGTCAAGCTGATCTCATCATAGCCATCCTGCTCGCCGAATTCATCCGGCGAAATAATGCGGGGCTTCATCTCCACCTGCGGTTCCTCCTGCTTTTGGATATATTTCAGCGATTCTCCGTATTTTCGATAGCTGATCCGCTCACGTTCACTTGCCTCGGGGGCGGGATCCGTTTTAGTCTCCGTTGGTTTCTCCCCTTTCGCCGTTTCATGCTTGCGGAAAACCGCCTTCACCGAATCAATCTCGGCCTGTGCAAGCTGTTCGTATTTATCCTTGAGCAGCTTTTGCGCTGCCATAAAACCCGCTGCCGAACCGGCGGCAAAGAATATCAATCCAACTGTTCCTTTGTTCATTGCTTCGCCTCCTCGCCGTTCATCATCACGTCCGCCTGCTCCCGCACAGAATATCGCTTGAGTACATTGCGATACAGCGCGTCTGTCTGCCGTCCGTCATAAAGCCCGCGATCATAAGCGGAGCGTTCCCTGCGACGCTGATCCTGATCGTAATAGCCGGAAATCTGACGCTTCAAATCATCGTTTTCACTGTGAAGACGATGGTTCTCCTTCGCCTGCTTCATGTTGCCGTCACGAAGAAACAGCACCAGCATTGCCAGCACCGTCATTACGAAAGTCAGAATAATTGCCCAAAACATACCATTGCGCGCCGCAGAGGCGCTCCCTCCTTTTCTGTCTCGCCCGCATCCGGTCTTCAACCGGCTTCGGGTACAGGGCTGCGGCACTCTTTCAGAATGTCCTCGCCCTTAGTCACCCTACGGGCTCCCTTCTAATCTAAGTTAACACTAAGTTCGATGGTCTCACACATCTCCCCGGATTGTGAGCACAGTGATTGCCAATCCGCCAAAGAGAGCGGACGCGCTCAGCAGCATGCCGCTCACAATATGGCGTTTTCGTCTGGTGTCCAGAATGCTGTCCAGCGCAAATATCAATGCGTCCATAGTTTCCATCTGCACATTACCTCGCTTGCTTTTTGCCTTTCTTCAGCACAGCCACGCCGCCAAGCAGACAAACGCCGGCCATCGCCGCAAACATAATGCCCGTTGCAGCCTTCAATGCGGTATCCACGCTGTCAACCTCCTTTTCATCGGAATCCAAAAGAAAAAAGGGCCGTCACATTGTGATCAGACCCTTTGCCACTGCATGATCCAGAATGCCGCCGTCCACATTGGGATCAATGAGAAATACCTTCTCGTAATCACCGGGCGTGTCACTGCGTTTGCGATAAACCTCCTGAATCCGGAAGTCAATATAGTTGTCGCCGTGGGCATCGTCGTTCTTATCGTAGACCCAGCCGACCATTTGTCCGGCAACAGAAGGATCGATGCCCAGCAGTTCATACGCGTCGTTCAACGTAACGAAGCCTCTGGCGCGCAGCATATGATTCGCCAATTCTTGCTGGGAACGGAGATAAAAGAGATCGTAGCTATCGTTTCCTTCTGCGGCCTTGGCCTCGCCCTTCACAAAGTACCGTGCGTAATCGCTGGGCGCGTCGTCACCGACCACTGTAATCTCGCGCTTAACCTTCTTTTTCTTGCCGTTCTCATCCTCAACCGTTTCGTCAATCTTTTCCTTATGCAGATTGTGGCGAAGTTCGTTATCCGTTTCCGCGCCGAAGCGTTCCACCACACGGCCCCGGTAGTCCTTAAATCCCTGATCCACCGCCGCATAAGCCGCAGCCAGCGCCACGTTGCGCTTGCGCAGAATACTGTTGCCCGCCAGAATGCTGCTGACAGACAGCGCACCCACCGTGATCGACGGACCGTACAGCTTCACAAGCTGAACGCCAGTGTGCGCATATGCCTTTGTCAGTTCCTTTTTATCGTCCGGATCCCGTTTTTTGACCGTTTCCACACGTTCAGCGTGATCAGCCAGCACATCATCCATCTTGCGTGTTGCCTTGCAGGCCATCACCGCGCCTGTTACCGTGCCCCCAATGCCCAGAAACACCAGAATTTCCGGGCTGTGTTTCTTCAAAACCAGCTTTGCCTTGCTGGTAAAATTCGAAATATCCATTTTCATCAATAGAACCTCCCGTTCTCTGTTTCGTTATGCGCTGTCGTGGCGCTCAGCGCGGAACACGCAGAAAGCATTTCTTCTTTCTGCTTGCTCTCGACCGAATCGATCAGACGATTCAGATACCACTGCGCCTTCTTCAGATCCTCCAAACCGTTCTTTTTCTTCCAGCGACACATATACTTGAGGACGTTGCCCGTGTTGGTCGCTTCGCCGCCCGAAAGCCCTTGCGTAAACGCTTCGATCACATCAATTGTCTCCAAACCGTTTTTGGTTTTATAATGCTCCGGATGGTTAATATTGTCTTTCATTATGATGTCTCCTTATAATGCCGTTGCCCTTGGAAGACGAATGATATAGCCGTCGCTGACATGCTCCACATGAGCGTCGCGCAGGTTCGTCCAGCCATATTTATTATCAGTATAATTGCAGCTGATGCCCGCCATATCGAATAAATCAGCAACACTTACCACGTCGAATCGTTCCAACAATTCTTCCATTCGGTACAGCACTTCCTCCGCATCCCCGCGGGTAGGGAACACAATATCATCATAGGTGTAGACCGCCTGTGCCCTGGGGCGATTGTAGTCCCGGCGCTCATTCTGCTGCTCGTAATAGGAGCGATAGTTTACCTTCGCAGCCTGTCCGCCCGATTTCGAACGGGGCGGTTCGCCCAGCAGCATATTGATGCCGTTGCAAACGATATCTGAAATAGCGCGCTTGATAGAGGGCACCAGCACGTCCATCAAAATATAGTTCTTTACACTGTCCACATCGCCCGGCATGAATACGCTGCCCGCCTTGCTCAGATTGCTCTTTTTGCGCCGATGCGCTTCGCCGGAAATCACCTTGCCCGTCCTGCGCTCAGCAGGCTTTTCCTGCTCTTTCGAACGGTTCGAATTGGATTTATATTCTTCCATCTCTTTCATACTCCTTTGCCGTTCTTATTAAAAAGAAAAGGCGAAAGCGCCTTGCATTCAGCGCTCTCGCCTTGTTGGGATTCCTCATTCGATATCGGGAATGTCCTCAATGTCCATGTCACACAGATCCACCGCTTCAGCCTTCTTCGCCTTCTTGGCAGCTACCTTACTGGCAATCTTTGCGCCAATCTTCCGTCCGACCGGCTTCACAACCCGTTCGTAGAGCACCGCTCCCAGAACCATCGATCCACCGACCACCAAACCGGTCTTTACGCCAGACTTGCCCGAAGCAACCGCTTCCGTCATCGTATCTTCCATTGCTTCCGTGGTGATGATCTCGTTCATTTCCATGTTTTCCATTGCTCATTTCTCCTTTCAAATTCGGGGGTTATCCCTTCATAAAGCCGCTTGTATTTTTCGCGGTCGTGCGATTTTCCGAGTTACAGCACCAGCCAGCCTACGCTTCAAAAGTAATCGTACTCCGGCGCAATGGCATAACTCATCACAAGGCACGGTGTACGGCCGCCAGCCAGCTGGGATGAGAATCGCAGTTCGATCATTCCCTTATTCACATTCCATCCCAGCGAATCGCCAATCTCCACCGTTGGCAGATTGATCTCCATGTAAAATTCATTCAAGGAAATATAAGGCTCGCTCATCGTACTCATCTGACGATTGAGCTTATTCACAGCGCGGTTCAGCTTCTCGATGTCCGAGTAGAAATATCGCCCAAACATGGCGTCATAGCACAGCGTCTGCCCACTGCCTTCCACATAAGCAACATCGCTTGCTGCTGGTGGATTCTTCTCCACTCGCTCCCGGTCCATCGCTTCCAGAATAGCTGTTTCCTTGCGTTCGCCAATCGTTTCGACTACCTTGGCTCTATAATCCCGGAGGCCCGTTTCTGCAAGACTATATGCGGTTGCCAGCGCCGCGTTTCTGCGTCCGTTCACGGCGCTTGCGCCAATCAGACAGCCTGCCGAGAGCGTTCCCGTAATGGCAGAGGGAATATAGCAGCGCCCTGCTGCCTGAATCGTCTCCTTTGCCGTCAGCTTCCGATGCCGCTCTGCCTTCTTTTCTTCAATGCGGCGCAGGGCTTCAGGCGTGGCGCGTACCGCCAGAACGGTTGTGGTAATCATGCCGCTGATACCAATGCCGGTCAAAATTTCCGGGCTATGTTTTTTCAGCATCAGCGAAACCCGGCCGCACGTTGCTTTCCAGTCAATTTTGTTCATTCTCTTTCTCCCTTCCACGGAGATATCTCAATATATCTCCGGCACAGTTTTCCATTGTAGACGCAAATGCCCACGTCTTTGAGCATTCGCTCTCGCACAACATGTCGTCCATTTCATAATAAAACTGACGAATCACTTCAACCGGCGGCATAGACGATTGATTGATTCGTTCGATCAATTCAAGGATCAGGTATCGTTCGTATACGGTTTTGTTGAAATCATAATTCGGCCTCCACCCAAATAGCTGTTTAGACGACCTGCACATGCTTTTTCTTCGATATTCCCGCAGACACGATACGGCTTCTTCTCGCGTCATATAACCGCCATCACCCTTTCAAAAAGAAAAGAGCCCTTGCAATCGGGCTCTCAACCTTTTTAGTTTTTCTTCGCTTCAGCCAATGCTTTTCGAACCTTTTCTTCGATCTTCGCATCGGTCTTTTTGTCCTCGACGAAGCCGCTCAGCAAACTCAGAGCAAGGCCTCCAACGGTCGCAATCAGACCCAATGCTTTTACACCGTCCATCTTTTTCATCGCATTCGCCTCCTTTCATAATACCGGCTGATTTTTTCGCGGCTCACTCCGCACCACAGGTTTGAACACTATCCTCAGCGTTCCATTCCTCCTCGTCAAAGCCGTGGGGCAGGAAGGGCATGGAGATTTCGCAAATCGCCAAACCATCGTCCGTAACGCGGTAAATATGGTCGAAATCGATCCATGAGTAGCCGTAGAATGCCTCGCCGATATAGCTCTCCCAGCCGATCTTTTCGCCTTTTTCGCCTATGTCATCCAAGCCCAGAAAGCGCAGGAATTCATTGAAGGTTACGGTTCCCCGAAGCACAAAGTTGCGATTCAGTACATATTCTGCACATCGCACCTGTTCCATGGTCGCCTCAAAGAACTTCGGATACCCTTGCAGGTAGAAGGTCTGCTTTTCGTCCCACGGCGGACGTTCCTCGTCCTTATCCTTCTGCTCGGCTTCTACCGCATCCTGAGCCGCCTTGTCCAGTTCCTTTCCACCGAACGAGATTACCTTCGCCCGATAATCCGCAAACGCCTGATCCAGTGTCACATACGCGCTGATGAGTGATGCCTGCTGCTTGCGGCTGAGTACGTTCGCACCGAACAAACAGATCAGCGTCCCTGTTCCGGCAGCAATCGTTGGCAGATAGGCAGGTACAGCCGCTTTCGCCGCCTCCAGCTTGGTCAGTTCTGTGGAGCCCTTCTCCACCTTGGCGTCCGTCAGCGCCCGCATGGCCTTGGGCGTGTCCCTCACCGCCAGCACCACCGTACCCACCAAGCCCAGCGCACCCAAACACGTCAGAATGGTGGAAGCATTTCGTTTCAGCCAGTTCGTCATTCATCATCTCTCCTTTCGAAAATATAAAAGCGAAGAGACCTTGCTAAAGTCTCCTCGCTTTGGAATCACCTTTTCCGACGCCTTACGTTTCGTCAAGTCCCAGAACCCATCTGCTAAATTCCGCAGGATTACGCCCGAGAGTCAGAATCCACACCGCCAGTAATATAGCGTCATTATGCGGACAGCTATAAAACTCGCCTTGTGCGTTCCACTTCAGTCGTGCCAACCTTCTGCATGCCATTTTCTCGTTCCAAGTCAAAGCTCGCCTTTTCATGTTTTCGTCCTCCTAAATAGGTACTTTTCCATAGAAGAACTTGCAATTTACGCGAATGCTGGTCGTTTCGATACGTTGATGTGCAAATCATTCCCTTCCACAAATGCCTCGATCTTGTGGGCCTCGGGGTGTTTCACCAAATCCCCAATCACAGAATCCTTGCGCCTGAAGAGCTTCATCGCATTTAGCGCCATGGACAGCTTGCCAGAACGCTTGGAACACGAACCGGGGGTTTGCTTGGAATCAGCGTCCGTCCGTTCCCAAACGACGCTCACTTCCTCGCCGTCCTGGTTTACCCCATGAGCGACGGTTGTGCCAGAACCATCCTTATTGACATCCTTGCGAAGCGCCTCATATTCGCATTCCGCCTTTGCTACTTCCTTGCCGGCCTGATAGGCAACCTTGCCCACCACATAGAGCGCGATCATGCCGATTGCGCCCCCGATCACGGTTTCCAGAAAACTTTTCATCTTTCCATTCTCCTTTCATTTTCGCCCGTATCCGGTCTTCAACCGGCTTCGGGTATAGGGCTGCGGATAAATGTCCTCGTCCTTAGTCGGCCTTTAGCCTCCCCCAACAGCAAAACAAAGAGCAAGAGGCCTTGCTCGCCTCCGCTCTTTGAATTACCCCAGTTTATCCTCAATCTTGTCGAAAAGACTGTTGATCGATTTGATCACCAACTTCGCCGCTCTGATGCATCCAACCATTGCACACATGCTCAGAAACGCATAGAAAATCGTGCTCAACATCGCCATTTATCTATTCCTCCTCAAATTTAGATTCCGTCGTTTCATAATACGGATTGTAAATTTCGCGAAGAAAAAAGCAAGAGCCCTTGTGTGGACTCAATGCTCTTCGTCTTGAAAGTAACGCGCAGGAATATCTGCTCGGATTTTCTTCAGCAATTCAGCATTACGCTCCTCGATCTGCTTTGCGACATGTGGATCGAGTTCACGTATGATACCAAGCGTAGAATAGACACGCGGGGCGTAGTACTGCCTTAAACCCGGCTGAGTCCTCCACTCAAATATCCATCGTTTCAAAAGATTCACTTCATATGTCACACACTCACGATGCTCTTTGCTGAAATGCCTGTAGAACCAATCAAACATTGTCTCCACTCCTTTCATAAAGACCGTTGAATTTTTCGCGCTTCAAATATCTTTCCGATCGAACACTGTCTCCCAGCGTTCTTTGGGAATCGGCTTCATCTTGAGCGCCCACATAATCTGGCGAACGGTAACCGTGGGATAAACCCCGTCCTTACCCGGCTTCGCTCGCTCGTCAAAGAAGCTCCGAAACTCTGCATGTAGATAGATTGCATCCGTCAGCCACGGATCAATCTCCGTCCACCATGTCGTTTTAGCGTTCGCATCGAATCTTTGTTGAATCACTGCAAGCCCGCTATCTCCGATTTCATAGAGCGTGCAGCGGCTGTAGACCGGATGCTCGCAAATATAAATTCTCCCATATTGGCTCGCATAGAATTCAGGTTTTGTAAAATGGTATCGCATACCGTCCTCCCTCGCAAAAAGGAAGAGGCTTTGCAAACCTCGTCCTTCTCATCCAAATCATTTCAACCGAATGCCTTCATGACTTACCATGTCCGCAAACTCCAATTGCTTCGTAAAATCGTGGGTCTTAGTCGCTTCCCGAAAATCCGCGTACAGTTTCGGTCTGTTATCAACGGCATATACCTTCAGGTTGGCAGGAATCCTCTCCGCCATCCAGTCAGCAAGCCGCACCATGTTCGTCACTGTAATTGCATCGTCCTGAAGAAACTTGCAATCCACGATCTTAAACAAAGAATCAAACGCATACAGATACACTCGTCTCGTCATGTTAAACCCGTCCTTTCGTGTTTGGTTTTTCATAATAGCCCATGTGTTTTCCGCGATAAAAAGAAAGAGCCCGTGTATTTCACACGAACTCTCGCTTTGAGCTTCCATTCACTTTCTGAACAGTCGCAGATGACTCGACAGCCATTGACCGGTTCGGGATGTAAACGTCCCCTTTTCTTCAAAAGTCAGTCCCTTCGCCATCCAGTAGCTCGACACCGCGACAGGTACAATAATGCCTGCTCCGTCCAGCACAATCTTGATGATGCGATCCTTTTTGCCGTCCTTAAGTTGTTCTTCCTTCATGCGCAGTTCTTCATAACGCGCATAGGTTTCGTCTTCAGACTGCTTCACGCTCATCCGCTGCTTGTGGAGTTCGCTCAGTTTTTGCAACTGCCACTTTGCTTCTTCGCTACCGTTTCTGGCATCGGCAACCGCCTGAAGCGTGTCCGCATATGCCCGATCCAGCATTTCTCTCATCTCATCCATCCTCTGTTCTCCTTTCAGTTTTTATGGTTTTCTCCATAATAGCCGATGTTAGTTTCGCGCCTTCATTTTGATGAGTTTGGAAGATAGTTCTCGATCCTTACCCGCAGTGTCACGGTTTTATACCTGTGAATCTTCTGCATCCCGTCCGGGTCCAGTTCCAGAAATAAATAAGGCGCCTCGTCCGGATCCGATCGATCCATTCGAAGCGCTCCGATACAGTTTCGCCGCCTGATTCTGGCTGTTATTTCGTATCCTACAATTCCTGCAACTGTACCTAAAGCAATCGCCAATACGATATACAATATCATTTTCACCCTCCGATACTATGATTTTACCACAGTTCGCTGTCACCTGCGTGCTGAAAAAGAAAGAGGCCATGCTTACGTCACATGACCCCTATCCGAAGTTACTTAGTATTTCCGCTTCCAATTACACCTTCTGCTCTCATATGCGTCGATGATTTTTCGATACCAGGGCCATACGCTGTACAGCAGAGCATTCATAAACCCTACAACAAAGCTAATACAAACTCTGGATAAAAACCAGCCGATCGTTAGCAGAAAACCCGTCCAAATTGTTTGTCCCATTTTACCAGCTCCTTTCATAAGGAGCGATGTTATTTACGCGCCTTGTCAAGAAGCCAAAAGAATCGCCTGTAGATCGTATACCATACGTCTTTGCAACACGGTATTCTGCTCTGAGCGTTCAGATGCTCGTAAGAAATCCCTTCGGTTACTGCCCGAAGCATCGGTAAATATAGATCTGCCGCGGCCTCCTTTGCCGCATTCTCGATCATCTCTATCCGTTCACGATAATATAGCCGTGCTTCTGCATAAACTACGGTTGGGTCTACCGTTTCATATGAACACTGTTGCTCAACCACGCTTCCGGATTTTGCAGAATATCCATCAAGCGAAAGATAGTTCTTATTCCATTCCGGGTATTGCAAGCAGAAATGATACAGCTCGTAATAACGATGCTTAGGAAGCCAATAACGGTTTTTCACAGAGATTTCAGGACGAATCGCTGCACCCACATGAGTACCTCCATTTCTTAGTGAGCATTTGCTAATATAGAATTCGACCATAAAGAAGGCGGCTCACGCGCCCTCGATGCCCTCCTTCGAAACACAAGAAGGCCACATCTGCCACCCCGATTCTTTTTGCGCCCATCACCGATTTGCAAGCGGCGCTGGATACAAGGCTACGGTACTCCTTTGGAGTGTCCTCGCCCTTAGTCGTTTCTTCGAACTCCCTTAATTTAGAATAGCCCTTCTATCTTAGAATAGCGCGCATAGCGGCAAAAAGAAAGAGCCCTTGCAATCGGGCTCTGTCCGTCAGACGTCCTTAATCCATTTCGCCACCAGCATGGCTCCAACAGCAATAAACACACAACCTACAATTCCTACCATTGTTCCATCTCCTTTGAAATATCATCAGGTTTTCATAATAGTGCCTGTTTCTTTCGCGGAGAACGCAGTCGCCTTCTATACTCTGAATAAAACTTCGCTTGATACGGAGCTTTATTCAAAGCATACCCTTGAGAAAAGATCGCGCTCTTTCATACAATAGTATTAAAATGATTTGCCATAACGGATAATTGGTAAGGATGAGGTCGCCAGTTCGAATCTGGCTATCAGCTCCATGAACCAGTCAGAAATGACTGGTTTTTGTTTTCAGACAATTTTGAAAGGACTCTGCATTGGAGTCCTTTCTTTTTATTTCTGTATCTGCTCCGCAGGATACGGCTTCGCGGGGCTGTTATCACGCCCTGCAATGCGGACGTTTCTGGAATGCAGCAAATTCCGCCGAATCTACCGTCGCCGGATAAATATGGCAACACAGCTGCCGTTCATAAACCGTCGCCGCCACGTATCGGCGTTGGCGCAACTCCATCAGGCCCTTTCTCAAGGATCCCTGCAAGACTATATTCAACGCAATATATTCCCTGACGCTCTTGGACTTCACGAATATCCTCGTAAATTGCGTCATAGTCGCTTCGGTACTTCATCAAAACCCATTCCGAGCGAAGTCGCTCAATCTCGCCTTCCTCAACATAAGGCGCAATCACTTTTAAGTCCAGTTCAAAGTTTTCCCATAATTTGAATGGCTTGATGACAAACG
>CAZKJW010000001.1:0-31215 GCA_964553125.1 uncultured Oscillospiraceae bacterium | reverse complement strand
ATTTTCTCTCCCTTGCAGAGAAGTGCAGCATGCGTTCTCTCTGCCCTGCTTCGATTTGTTTCCGGATTCTCTCACTGCGGATACGCCTGAGAGATTTCATCCATGTGCTCGCATATATAGCGGACAAAATCCTGCACTGCGGGCTTGGCTTTTTTCATATAGGCAATGCCTGCATAGCACGGGATCCGCGGTTCAATCGGAATCGCCGCCAGATATGAAAACGCTTACGCCATACAGCGCTCCTGCTGCATGAAGTCTGGAATATATGCAGTGCTCGAGCACTCCTGCCGGTCGCCTTGCCATATTGCCGCCATGCGGCAAATAAATCCTCTCTGCCAGCCCCGGCGCTTTGGCCGTTATGCCTTTTCAGTCGCTGTACGCCTTCGCCAGCAGGGCGCTGGCGTGCAGGTCGCACAGGGGGATGGCGCGCACGCCCGTCCTCCGGCAAAACTCCCGCACCGCTTTCCCCGCGCCGGGAAACTGCGCGCTGTCATAGTCGTGCACGATGATGGCTCCGCCGGGCGAAAGCCGCTCCCAGAAAAGCGGCAGCGCCGCCGCAGTCGGCGCGTACAAGTCCGCGTCGATGGAGACGAAAGCGAACTGCTTGTCCGCGCAGGGCGGGAACGTATCCGGAAAATAGCCCTTGTAGGTGACGGTCATGTCCGGATAGGGCACCGTCTTCCAGACGATATTCTGCGTGATGCCGCCAAAGTCCCCGGCCGCGGCGCGCGATAGCCCCAGCTGCCTTTCCGTCGCCACGTCCTGCTCCGGAAAGCCTTCAAACGTGTCGAACAGATGCAGCATCCTGTCGGGGAACGCCGCGTTGATGTGTACCGCGAACTCTCCGCGGTATACGCCCAGCTCCGCCACGTCGCCCGGCACATTGCGCGCGTGAATTTCCTCAGCGAGCATACGCATGGTCGCGACGCGCGCGTCAAATGGAATCAGCGCGCTCAGGCGCAGCACGTCGCCGCAGAAGCCCAGCGCGCGAAGCTGGTTCTCCATCTGTCCGGCGCGCTCGTCGTCCAGCACGCACAGGCAGAAGCAGGCTGGCTCGGTCATCAGGCTCTGCTCCGGGGAAAGAATCGGTATGCCGCAAAGCGTGCCGCCCTGCCTTTCGGGCGCGTTATCGGCAAAGCATACGATCCGGTGATCGCCGCCGAGCAGCCACGCGCCCATCGCGCCCATTTGTCCCGCGCCAAAGAGCACCGTTCTTTTCATGCTCCGTCCCTCCTCACGCGCGGCACGCGGACGCGACGATCAGTCCGCGCGCCTTATCGCGCAGAAGCTGCTGGCGAACCGGTTCCGGATCAATCGCCGCCATCACTTCATCCGGCTCCATGCCGCACTGCCGCGCAATCGTCAAAAGCGCGTCCTGCATTTCTTCCTCGCTCACGCGCAGCGCTTCCGCCTCGGCAACGGCGGCGAGCATCAGGTCAAACCGCGCGGCCTGCGCGGCCTGCGGCTTTCTCTCCTTGCGCCAGAGCGGCTCCGTCAGCTCGATAGATCCCAGATACGCTTTGAACGCCTCGTCAATCCGGGCTTCGGGCTGCAAGGCAGCCTTTTGCCTGCGGCGTTTCTCCGTGATCTGCTCCAGCGTCGCATGGAAATGCTTCGGAATCGGGCGATACCGCTCGACCAGCTCGGCGAGCAGCGCCTCAAAGCGCTCGGCGGAAATCGTCTGATTGTCCCCCGACACCGTCTGAAGCATGACGTCCATCGCTTCCGCCTGAATCTGCCCCAGCGGCCTGTTCACATCGCACGCTTCGTAAATCGCCTTGAGAATGGCGGTGCAGTCGGACAACACGTGATAAATCGCATCCTGCCCCATCTGCATTTTTTCGCCGGCGAGCATGGCATCCAGCTTCTGCTCCACCATGCCGTCCGGCACGTTCGCTTCCATGTTGCGGCAGGCAAGCGTCAGGGCCGCCGCCTCAAAGGCTTCGTCGTTTTCAAACGCGCCCTCGACCTTCAGCCCCTTATACTGCCCCAGCTTCACCTCCGGATACACGTCCGCTTCCACGGTAAAGGCGGCGCCGCCGCCCTCCATCCATGTCACGCTGATCAGCTTGGGGCGGCCGATAATCCGCACGCCTTCCTGCACGAGATACTCGTTATACATCTTCGGCACGCAGCGATCGAGTGCCTCGTCAAAAAGCGCCGTCTCTCCGTATAGCTTTTCGATCTCCTCACGCGGCGCAAGCCCCGGCGCATAGCCGGGAACCACATAGTGTTCCGTATCGTCCATATACGCGTCGGCAAGCGCCTGCGAGAATTCGTCCCGTTCAATGCGAAGCGTTGCGGAGAGCTTTCCACGCTCGTTGTGACTGTTGAGTATGATCACAGTATGCCTCCTTGTATTTGCGTACCCGACCCGGAGCCTGTCCGGGTCGGGTACGGAGAAAGAATCAGTGTCCCTTGGGCGCGCCGACCAGCTTCTTCGTCACCGGCACGCCGGTAAAAATCCCCAGCAGCGCGGAAAGATACACGGTCAGCAGAACCAGCGGATAGCAGGACAGCCATGCGCTTACAAACCACGGGCCTATGCCCGCGTTGACAGCGGTCATCAGCAGGCTCATCAACGTTCCGAGCAGCGCGGCGAGCACGATCGTGGAAAGCAGCGTGAACACGGGCGTGTTCGGCTTCGCGCCGAGCGCGGCCGCAAAGCGGTTTCCCAGAGGCACAATCGGCAGCACCAGCACCAGAATGGTGCTCACGGGGAACGCGATTGCAAAGCCCTTGATGAACATCCCGAACGTCAGCGCGCCCATGGCAATGATGGGCAGCGCGATGCTCAGCGCAACGTTGATGATAACCGAGATCCACAGATTGAGCACAAGGTCAAATTTCGTCAACTTTTTCATATCAATTTCCCCTATCTTTCTTTTGTGTTGAAGTTTGGGTACAAGGATATGAGAGCTTTTAGCCCTCCCGCAACAAAACGGTACAGCTTTTTCTGCTATTCGTTTTTTCTTCGCCCAAGCGGTTTTCCGTTACAGAACCGTCTTGGTCTCCCTGCCGGTTTTATCCTTTGCCGAGCAAATCAGGCAAACATCCTCATGCGCCTGCTTGAACGCCTTCAGCGCGCGAACCAGCGCGGCCTTTTCTTCCTCGCCTTCGCACACCGCGCCGTATTCCAGCACGTCCGCGCCAGACTCCAGCATGGAAGCGAGCTTCGCCTCAATGCTCGCCGCGTCGGGCAGCGTTTCGCCGTCGCACCACGAAGCCACGGCCAGCTTGCCCGCCTGATGAATGTGGCTGATGTTGGCCTTCGCGGCGTCCAGCTCGCTGTACCACTCCACCGTCACCAGATCCGCCTCGCCCGGCTGAAGCGCGAGGTTGTTCAGGCGGGTCGCATACATGCAGGAGGTCGGATGCGCGCCGCCGATCCGCTTATCGCGGAACGTATACATCAGCACCCGATCCCCGAGCGCGCCGCGCACTGCGGAAAGCGCCGCGGGCATCTGCTTGATTTCAAACACGTCCGCATAGCTGTCGATGCGCCATTCCACCGCGACGGCGGAAGCGTCCAGCGCGCCAAGCTGCGCCAGCACCTCTGCCTGCGTCGCGCCGTCCACAACTGCAATCGCCGTGCCTGCGCAGAGCTTCTTCCCGTTGATTTCGATCGTCCCTTTCATCTCTCTCACCTCGTGTGTGTTTTTTCTTCGAAACACGGTCAGAACATTTCGGCCGTATTTGAATTCAAAGGAAATCTCGTCCATCTCGCGGCGCACCCGGCTCTGCGGCTCCTCCGGACATGGATTCAGAATGGGGCCTGCGTGTATGAACTGAACGCAGATCCCCTTGTATGTGTTCTCCACCTTGATGTTTACGGCGCCATGCGCCGCATCTGCGGCCGCAATCATCCCGAACACCTCGCCGACTGCATAAAGCACCTCGTCGATATCGTACTGCGCAGCACCCCGCAGCTGCTCCCGAACATATGCAGCCGCTTTGGGCGCGTTCTCCGCCAAAGCGCTGTAAATGCCCATCTCCGCCATTGGCTCTCTCTCCCCTCTTATTTGATGACCACAACCTCCTGCGGCTGCTTGCTCAGCATGTATTCCGCATGGCCGTTGAGAAGCGTCTTTGCCTGCACGTCCGTCAGCGGCATACCGATCATGACGCGCTCATGCGCGTCGGCGAGCAGCTGCAGGCGGAAGCTGTCCGCCGGATACGCCTGAAACAGCGGCATGACGCTCACCGTGCCCAGCCGCGGGATTCTCCTGCTCAGATGCGGCAGCATCGCCAGCTCCGCAAGCTCCAGCTCCTGCGGGTTTCCAAGCACCCTCTCCTCGCCCTGCGCGGCTTCGGGCAGCGGGTGGAAAACGTGCGTCGTCTCCCCCTCGTGGTATTCCGAGCCCATCACGCTCTGAAGCCGGCCGTATTCGGCCCTGATAAACGCTTCCTTCTCCTCCATGATGACCGGCAGAAGGTATTGCTTCTGCAGGGAAGCGACTTCGCCGCCCGCTCCGATCAGCGCCTGATACTGCGCAAAGGTCATTGCCGTTCCTCCTCCCGTCACAGGCTCCAGTCCATCTGGTCAATCCGCTTGATAATCTCCGTCTGCCGCTGCTCGAATTGCAGCTCCTTGTTGTGCATGTAGTAGCTGTCGCAGCCATAGTGGCCGATGAAGCGCGCGCTGCTGTAATCGGCGGTCAGCTCCGTGACGAAGATCAGCACCTCGTCGCCGTCCTCAAACGCTTTCTCGCAGAAGCGGAACGCGTTCTCCAGCGCCTGCCCGGCCTGTTTCGCCTCGCTGCGCAGCGCCTCCACCTCCCGCGCAAAGCGCGCCTTGAGCCACGCGAACCCTTCGCCCGCCTGCGCCGGACTCGTCAGCCATTCGGCGCGGTAGGTTTCCAGCGTCCGCATCACGCGCTGAATCTCCCGCTGCGCCTGCTGGGACAGCGAGGACGCCCGCCTTCCGGCTTCCATGTCCGCGGCATATGCCTGAATGCGCTCGTCCAGCGCCTGCGCCATATCGCCCGGCGCGTCCCGGAGCGCGCGAAGCGTTCCGGATAGCTTTTCAAGCACATTCTCCGTCTCGCACACGGCCTTCAGCTTGGCCAGCACCGCGTCGAAAAGCAGCCCCAGCACGGAAAGCCGCTCGTCCATCTGCGCGCGCTGGGCGCGGAGCACGATCGTCTCGCTGATCTCACCCTCGAGAATGGAGTCAATCCGGTAGTCGCTGCGATACTTGTTGAACAGGTCATAGTAAAGCGCGAAGTCGCGCGCCGTCCTTCTGTCCTGCAGATACTGACCGATCAGCCGCTCGTCAACGGCAATGCCGTTCTCCTCGTACAGCTTGATCATCTCAGACAGGTCGTCCCAGCCACGCGCGGTGACGAAATGCCTGCCGTCGGCAGCGTTTTCCACCTTGAAGAAATCCTTCTTGCGCGCCGCCAGATAGGTCGTCACCGACGGATGCACGCCTTTGCTCCGCGCGTAGGCCTTCCACACCTCGTAATCCGGCTCCACGTCGATGCGTTTGAGACGGTCCCATGTGGCGATGTCAAAATCGCGGACGGACTTGTTGTATTCGGGCGGGTTGCCCGCCGTGACCAGAATCCATCCCGGCGGCACACGGTGCTGCCCGAACACCTTGTATTGCAGGAACTGGAGCATACACGGCGCAAGCGTTTCGGAGACGCAGTTGATTTCATCCAGAAAAAGAATGCCCTCCGTTTTGCCGGTTTCCCGCATGAGGTCGTATACGGAGCCGATGATTTCGCTCATTGTGTATTCGGAAACCTGATACTCCTTGCCGCCGTAGCTTTTCGTCGTGATATACGGCAGGCCGAGCGCGCTCTGGCGCGTGTGATGCGTCATCGAATACGACACCAGCCCCACGCCCAGTTCGGCCGCAATCTGCTCCATAATCGCCGTCTTGCCGATGCCGGGCGGGCCAATCAGAAAGACGGGGCGCTGCTTTTCAATGGGAATTCTGTAATTGCCGAATTCGTCCTTGGTAAAATATGCGCGCATTGCGTGCTTGATCTGCTCCTTCGCCTGCGCAATGTTCATCGCCGTTCCTCCTCATTCAAGATCGAGATCAAATCTCGCAAACACATCCGCGTCCGCCAGCTTCTTGCCCCGATAGTCCAGCAGCATGGCGACAATTTCCGCCGCCTTCGCCTGCTGCGCCTTTTCCAGCAGCGCCGTGAAAACCTCCATCGGGATCACTTCGTTTTCCATGAAATAGCGCGCCGCGTCCGGCAGATTGCGCGCAATCGCGGCTTCCATCACCGCGCGCATGTTCTCATGCACGAACGCTTTCCACGCCGACGCATAGCGGAAAGGCTTTCCGCTCCGGCAAAAGCCCAGCGCCGCGCTGATCCGGTCGTTCAGGGAAGCAAAGCCCTCCGGCTTCATGCCCGGCGCAATGATGGACTGCAGCCTTGCGCAGCCGTCGAACGGCGTCCCGCAAAGCGCCTCCACCGCCTCAGAAATCTCGATTTCCTCAAGCGCTTCGCACTGCGCAAAGGCGCTGCGCCCCACTGCGCGCACGTGCGCTCCCATGCTGATTTTTTTCAGAAGCGGCTTGCCGCGGAATGCGCCGCTGCCCACCGCGCGCGCATTTTGCGGGATGACGGCATGAACGACAGGCTCCGCCGTTCCATAGCAGACGCCGTTTACGACGATGTATCCATTCTCATCCGCAAGCGCATCGCAGCGGTCAAACGCGCCGCCGCCGATTTCCTCCACCGTGTCCGGAATCTCCAGCTGCCACAGGCTTTTGCAGCCGGCAAACGCTTGTGCGCCGATCTCCCTCGTGCGCGGCGAAAGCCGCAGACATTCCAGCTTGCCGTCCCCGAAGAACGCGCGCTCGCCAATCTTCTCCGTGCTGTCCGGAAGCTCCAGCGTGCGAAGCGAGCGGCAGCCGCCCAGCGCGCGCGAGCCGATTTCCTTCACGCCTTCGGCAATCGTCAGCCGCGCAAGGCGTTCGCACTCAAAGAAGGTATCGTCGGGCATCGTTTCAAGGCCGCCAGGGAACGTCATTTCCTCCAGCGACTTGCAGCCGGAAAACACGCTGTCCCCCAGCCTGTCGATTCCATCTGGCAGGCACGCCCGCGTCATGCAGCGCGCGCCGGCAAACGCGCGCCTTTCGATGGTCGTCACGCTCTGCGGCAGCACGGCTTCCCGCAGGGTGATGCAGCCGTAAAAAGCGTCCACGCTGATCTTGCGAAGCCCCTGCGGAAACTCCACCTGCTCCAGATTCTCGCAGCCGGAAAACGCCCAGTCGCCAATCGCTTCCGGCGCGCCGGCAAAGCGCACGCGCGCAATGTTGTTGCTGCCAAAGAACATCCAGCCGCCGAACCGCCGCAGCGTCGAAGGGAATACGACTTCCCGCAGGGAGCGGCAGTTGGCGAACACGCCGTTTTCCAGCGTCTCGACACCTTCGCAGAGCCGCACGTCGGACAGTCGGCTGCACCCCTTGAAGCAGTGCCAGCCGATGCGGCGGACATTGCCCGGAATGGTCACGCTCGTCAGCGCCGTACACTCTGCAAACGCGCGCCAGCCGATATCCTCCAGCGCGGAAGGAAACACCACGCGGCTGAGCAGCACGCGCTGCGCAAACGCGTCCGCCGTCACAGAGACGACGCTCTCCGGAATCACAGCCTCGCGAAGATTTCTCCTTGCCTTCACAAGGCATTTGCCAAGGATCAGGAGATCGTCCTTCCAGTCGGTTTCATTCTCGCTGTAATAGCGGTAGAACTTCGTTCCGGCAAACGCGCCCTGATCGATAAACGTCAGGCTCTGCGGCGCGACGACATTTTCCAGATTGGCGCACCACTGAAAGGCTTCCGCGTCAATCCGCTCCACGCCCTCCGGCAGAATCACCTCGCGCACGTCCCTGCAATCGTGGAAAGCGCCCTCGCCGATCGCGGCAACGCCCTCCGGCACGCGCACGCATTCCTCCGCGCCGCGATACCGCGTGAGAACGCCCTGGCGTATTTCAAACTCATTCACGGCGCGGCACCTCCAGCGTCCTGATATCCTCCGGCGTCATCAGCATCCGAATCGCCCATGGCGGCACGTCGGGCGGCTCGCGGCCGTCGTCCACGAACACGAACGCGGCTTCATACGCCGGCGGCATCGCCGGGAATGTGCCGTAGCCGTCCGTGAAATAGATCAGCCCCTTGAAGTTCGTAAACTCGTGCTGCGCAATCAGCCGGTCGACGTGTTCAAAGACCGGTCGGAAGTCCGTCCCGCCAAAGCCGCGCAGCGTCATGCGCCGAATATACGCGTCAAACGAATCTTCGTCGGTGATCTTCGCATCCTCCTCCACGCGCGCACCGCACTGAAGGATGTGGACGTTCACGCGGTTGAAGAAGTTTTCCGTCTGCTTGAGGATGTTCCATGTTTTGGTCACAAAGGTCTGAACCAGTTCGCCCGCCACCGACTCCGACGTATCCAGCGCAATGACGAACTCGCGCACGCGCTTGTCCTCCCGGTATTCCAGAGGCTCCACAAGCGGCATGTTTCCATTCAGGCGCAGGCCGTAGGTGTAGAAGATATAATCGAACTCATCGTCGTTGACGCGCACGTTCTCGCCCAGCACGCTGAAGCGGCGCAGGAAAGCGGCGTAATCCACCTTCTCCCGGTTGATCTCCCTGAGCGCAGACACGAAGTCTCCGGCGTTTTCGCCCCACGAGCTGGACGTGGTATCCAGATCCACCTGAATGCGCTCGCTGATCTCCTGCCACATCCGTTCCGTGGCCTCCGGCGTGAAGGCCGGCTTGTCCTCCTGCCGCTCGCTCTCCGCACCGGCGCGGCCCTCTCCGTCGCCGCTTTCGCCCTTTTCGCCGGTGTCCCGTCCGCCGGACGCTCCCGGAACCTCCTGCGCGTCTTCGCCGTCCGGCGGCGTGAACAGATCCTCGCCGTTCGCGTTTGCGCCTGCGTCCTGTCCCTCTTTGCCGTCGGCGGCGGGGTCGTTTTTTTCGCCTCCGCCGTCATTGGACGACGTTTTCTCCGGCGCGCGGTGCCAGATCTTGTGATCGTCCGCGTAAAAATAAGCGCGAATGCGCGCAATTTCCTGCGGCGGCAGCTCCTGCGCCGTGAGATAGCGATAGATTCTCTCCGCCGTCAGGCGGGGAAGCTCCGCGCGCAGCTTGGCAATCAGCCAGCCCTGCTTTTCCTGCCTTTCGGCGTAGAGCGCCTTGAGGTTCAATTCGTTGATGAGATGCTCCACCGCGATATCGCACGCCAGATCCCACAGATCGGCGTTGACGGCGGCGCCTACAAACAAATGCCGGAACACGCAGTGCAGCGTCACATGCAGATAATCCCGCGCGACGACCTGCCTGTCCTTTTGGAAAGCCCGGCAGACATGCAGTGAGTTATAGTAAAGGAACCGGCCGGCCGTCGCCATTTCCGGCGTGACGGTCTCGTCGCCCGGCGCAAGGCGCACCAGCGCCGGCTCCAGAAAGCGCAGATGGATCAGCAGCGTATTGCGGGCCAACCGGATGATTTCCTTTGCAAGCTGCGACGCTTCGCGCGCCTGCTCCGTCTGCCGGTGAAAATCAGTGCGCGCGGCGTACCCGTGCGTTTTCATCAGCTGGGCGGAGCTGACTTCCCACTCCCTGCTCTGCGTATCCATGCTCCCTCCCGCAAAAAGAAAGGCCGGTCAGCCGATAAACGACTGACCGGCTGGAATGTGATTCGTAAAAGCGCTGCGTCTTATGCGCGCTGCGGCAGCGGCGGCATGGACGCGAACTTCTCGGGCAGATCCTCGGAGCCGAAAACCGTGCGCCCGGTCTTTTCATGCTCGCGCAGAGCGCGCCAGAGCTTCTCAGGCGTGATCGGCAGTTCCGTCAGCGTCAGGCCGGTCGCATAGTTGATCGCGTTGCCGATGGCGGAGCCAACGGGCGCGGTGCTGCCCTCGCCGGCTTCTTTCGCGCCCATCGGACCCTCGGGATCGTACTCGGAGCAGATGATGGTCTTGATGAACGGCATATCCAGCGCCGTCGGGAAGCGATAATCGCGGAAGCCGGGGTTCATGTGTCTGCCGTCCTTGTTGTAGAGGCACTCCTCATAGCAGGTGAAGCCGAAGCCCAGCAGCACGGAGCCTTCAATCTGGCCTTCCACGGCACGGATATTCAGCGGACGGCCGCAGTCGTGACCGAAGACGAAATCGTCCAGCGTGACCGCGCCGGTTTCCATATCGACAGTGACTTTCGCCGCGGAGGCGGAGAAGGAATACGCCGTGGCGTAGTTGCCGACGTTCTTGACGTAGATGTCCTTGTCGCCTTCATGCGCGAAGGAGCCCACGCCCGCGACGCAGCGGCCGAAGTTCTTTTCTTCGTAGCCGAAGCACGCTTCGTTGTAGGAGATGTTCTTCTCGGGGTCGCCCTTGATGAACACGCGATGATCCTTCATCGTGATGTCGGACGGCTTGCAGCCCCATTCTTCCGCCCAGTGGCTCAGCAGCTTGAACTTCGCATCGCCAACGGCGCGGCGGCAGGCGTTGCCGCCAAGGAACGTGACGCGGGAGCCGAAGGAGCCGGCGTCCCACGGCGTGGCCGTGGTGTCGGACTGCACGAGCTTCACTTCGTCCATGCGCAGGCCGAGCTCCTCGGCGACGATCATGGTCATGACGGTATCGCAGCCCTGACCGATGTCGTTCGCGCCGGAGAACACCACGGCGTAGCCCTCACGGTTGAGGCGCACGATGGTGGAAGCGGAGCAGTAGTGCGGCGTGACCAGCACCGGGAAGCCCGTGCCGGACATGAAGCCGGAGCCGGACAGGCCCAGCGCCGTGCCGCCGCCGACGGGATACTGATGACGATCCTTCCAGCCGATCGCATCGGCGCAGGCAACGAGGCACTCGTCGAACTTGCAGGAGGTGAACTCCAGACCGGTGGGGCCGGTGTAGTACGGCGTAATCTCGTTGCGGCGGCGCAGGTCGAGCGGATCAATGCCCAGCTCGTTCGCCACTTCGTCCATGTGGATTTCATGCGCGAAGTGAACCTGGCAGGCAGAGTAGCCGCGCATTGCGCCGGAGGCCGGATGGTTGGTATACGGCCGGCGGGCGGTCATGTCGATGTTTTCAACCTTATAGGGGAAGGTCGCGCAGATCAGCGAAAGCGTGTTCGCCGCGATGCCCGAGCCGCCGTAGGCGCCGCCGTCCAGAATGTGCTTGCAGCGCTTGGCCAGCAGCTTGCCCTCTTTCGTGAAGGCGCTTTCGATCTCGAAGGAGATGGGGTGGCGGGTACGCGTGCACATGAACACCTCGTCGCGCTTGAGGATGCATTTGACGGGGTGGCCGGTCATCTGCGCAAACTTCGCCGGGCACAGCTCATGGGCGAAAACGTCCAGCTTGCCGCCGAAGCCGCCGCCGACCATCGGCTTGATCACGCGAACCTGGCTCTCGGCAACGCCCAGACCCCACGCAATCCAGTAGCGGCTGACATACGCGCCCTGCGTGGTCGTCCAGATCGTCCATTCGTCGTTTTCATATTTGGCGACGGCGCCGTGCGGTTCGATGGCCGCATGAACCATTTCCTGCGTGCGGTAGTAGCGCTTGTCGGTGTAATCCGCCTCGGCAAACGCCTTGTCCGGATCGCCGGCCTTCATGGTGGTGAAGATGGACAGGTTGCTGGTGCCCGGATAGTGAATGGCGGAGGCGTCCGGCTGCATGGAATAGAACGGATCGAGCACGGGTTCGAGCGGCTCATACTCTACCTTGACCAGCCTTGCGGCCTTGGTGGCGATTTCTTCGGTGACGGCGCAGACGGCGGCCACTTCGTCGCCGACCATGCGCACCTTGCGGCGGCAGAGCGGTTCCTTGTCTGCCAGCTCCTTAAAGGCTTCGGGGTTGCCCAGATTGTGTCCCTCGGGGAAGTCCTTGCCGGTGAGCACGCCCTTCACGCCCGGCACCTTGAGCGCTTCGGTGAAGTCGATGCTCTTGATCAGCGCGTGCGCATACGGGCTGTGCACGAGCTTGCAGTAATACATGCCCGGCAGATCCACGTCGTCGGTATACACGGCGGAGCCGGTCACCTTCGCTTCCGCGTCAATGCGGATATACGCGTTTCCCTTGCCCGCCAGTTCGTAATCTTCAGGCTTCTTGTATACGCTCTCGATATCGGCGTAATACTCTTTGGACATGATTGCCATCAGCCCTGCACCTCCTTCGCCAGCTTCTTGGCAGCAGCGTCAATCGCTTCAACGATCTTGGCATAGCCCGTACAACGGCACAGGTTGCCCGCGATGCCGTCGCGGATTTCCTGCTCAGTCGGGTTGGGATTCTCATGAAGAAGGGAAAGCGCGGACATGATCATGCCCGGCGTGCAGAAACCGCACTGCAGCGCCCACTTGTCCATGAATTCGCGCTGCAGGGGATGCAGCACGCCGTCCTTCTTAACGCCTTCAATGGTCACGATCTCGTGTCCGTCGGCTTCCACGGCCAGCATCATGCAGGAGTTCACGGCCGCTCCGTCGAGCAGGATGGTACACGCGCCGCACTCGCCTTCCTCGCAGCCGCGCTTGGTGCCCGTCAGATGCATCTGCTTGCGCAGGAAATCCGTCATCGTCAGGCCGTCCTGAACCAGCTCTTCGCACGGTTCTCCGTTCAGGGTAAAGTTGATGATATGCTTCATGGTCGGTTCCCTCCTTCCTTACGCTTTCATGGTCTCGATCGCCTTGTTCACGGCGCGCTTGGTGTAGACGCGAATCATGTCGGTGCGGTATTCCGCAGAGGCGCGCACGTCGCTGATGGGGTGGCATTCCTCAGAGGCCGCCACGGCGGCCTTTTCAAGCAGCTCGTCCGTCAGTTCGTTTCCGATGAGCAGCTTTTCCGCTTCCTTGGCGCGCTTGGTGGTCAGATCCACGCCGCCCATGGCGATGCGGCAATCGGCAACCTTCTTGCCGTCCATCTTCACCCACGCGGCCACGCCGACAATCGCCAGATCCATCGCCTTGCGGATGGCGTGCTTGAAATAAGCGGAGCCTTCGCCGCTCTTGAGCTCGGGAATGAACAGGCCGGTCACCAGTTCGCCCTTGCTCTTGTCCAGCGCGGTTTTTTTCAGACCCGTGAAGAATTCGTCGATCGGGATCTCACGGCGGCCTTCTTTGCTGAACGTTTTCACCTTCGCGTTCATCGCCAGCAGAATCGGCGCGGTGTCGGCGGACGGAGAGGCGTTGCAGATGTTGCCGACCATGGTGCCCTTGCGGCGGATCTGGCTGGACGCCACATAGTGCGCAGCCTGCGCCACGGCGGGCATTTTCTCGTTGACAACCTTCGAGGACTGAATCGCAAACAGCTTCGTGTTCGAGCCGATCTTCAGGCCTTCGCCTTCGATGAACTCCAGCGCGTCCAGACCCGGGATCGTCTTGAGATCGATCACCGTCTCCAGATCCTTGAGCATGTTCTCCTTGAGCTGAATTATGACGTCCGTTCCGCCGGACATCACCGTGCACTTGCCGCCCTGCTCGGCAACCAGCGCAGAGGCTTCTTCCAGCGTTTTGGCCGCCACGTAGTTAAACTCGGGTAATGCCATGAGTAGTTCCTCCTTTTCCGGTCGTATCGGGTTCGGTTTGAAGTCGTCGTTTTGTCTTGCCGTTCGATTGGCAAAAACTTAACTTCTATGGTTTATTATTTCATATTGCCGCGCGAAAAAACAATTTGCATATGCGTATGCGTGCGCATTTGCGCCTACATTTATTTTTTGTTTTTGTGTTTTTCTTGCAATTTGTCTTCCGCTTCACACATCGCCCAGCATTTCCTGATGGCGGCGCAGCGCGTCCATGCTGCGCACGCAGTAATAGCCGTTGATGTTTTCCAGCAGCCCCAGATCGCGCAGCATGTGCAGGGAGCGCACGGTCGTGGCGCGGTTGACGCCGAGAAGGCTCGTCATCATCTGGATGCTCATCTTCTTCTGAATCAGCACCTTGCCGTCATAGGCGACGCCGTATCGCTCGGCGAACGACAACAGCAGCTTGCACATGCGCCACGTCGCGCTGTGGCATTTGATTTCCCGCAGCTCGTCCATCGCTTCAAAAAACTTATCGGCAATGGAATGAAACGCCGCCAGCATCAGGTGCGGGTTGCTCATCGCCGCCGCTTCAAACGCATCCTTGCCGATGCAGAGAATTTCGCTGTCCACGGACGTCTTGAACGCAATGGGCGCCGGCACGTCGAAAAGCACGTTCGCTTCCAGCAGCATGGCGTTCTCCTCCATGATATAGTGATACAGCTCCTCCCCGGACGGCAGCTCCTCAAAGCCGATCACCTGCCCCTTCAGCACGAGATAGCAGCACTCCGGCACCTTCCCCCGCTCGGCGAGAATCTGGTTCTTCGCACAGCGCTTGCGCGTGCCGATGCTCTCCAGCTGCGCAAGGCACGAAACGGGCGGCATCTGGTGAATGGCGGACGTTCCGTCGCTTTCCATTTCGCAGGTGATCTTTGCAAACATCTCGTTCATGGGCGAGGTTTTCATTTTTTCTCAGCCTCCGTTTCGCGGGTTCAGGAGTGAAAATCCAGCAGGGTGTATTCCCTTTTTCTCGGAAGGACAAAGCCGTGTTCTTCGCCCTCCGCTTCCAGCAGGTTTGCCTCCACGAAGCCGCGAAGCAGCCTGCGGCTTTTTTTCGGCGCGCATTGCGCGCAATAGGCGAGCGCGTCCTGCCGGCTCGCCACAGGCTGGTCGGCGCGTCCGCCGACAGCCGCGCATTCGGGCTGCACACGCCGCGCGGCCAGCCGCATCAGCAGCTCGTTCAGCCGCGCCTTTCCGGGGGATGCTTCTCCGGGGCAGGGCGGCCAAGCCTCGGACGTTTCCAGCAGAACGATCAGCCGCGCGCTTTTTTTGCGGATATACTCCAGCTCCGAAAACGCAAGGCAGTCCGCGTGCAGCAGCGTCACGTCCGGCGCGTCTGTCTCAAACGTTAACCGCCGGAAATCCATCTGCACCGTGTTCACATTGCGGATTCGCCCCTCCAGCAGGCTATGAAAAAGCGCGAGCATGGGCCGCTCGTTTTTGTCGACCGCCGTGATTTTCGGAACGCTCCGCGCCAGCCGAAGCGTCAGGCTGCCGACGCCGCAGCCGATTTCGCACAGATGCCGCGCGTCGCCGGCGCGCGCCGTCAGCGCCCGCTCCAAATGATCGTACAGATCGTTCGGCGCATATCGCGCCATTGCAATCTGCCAGCGGACGTCGTCCTCCGTCCAGCCCATTTCCGTTTTTCTTCTCATTGCACTTCAACCGCTTTACAGCCAACAGCCCGTTTGGCGTATCCTTCGTTCGATTTTCTGCGCGGCCTCCCACTGCGCGCGGTGCGCTTCCAGCGCCTGCGGCGCGCCGCATTTTGCAAGGCTTGCCTCAAACCGCTCCCGCAGGGAAACAAACTGCGCGCCCTGCACGCGTTTGTCCGCATAAAAAAGCAGCGCGCATTCGTCCAGCGCCCCGTCCGCCGTGGCCGGGCTGTGGTGCAGCCGCACAATCCGTGCAAGCTCGGGATATCCCTGCATCAGCAGCGCGTCCGCGCTTTTCTCCGCGTGGCGCGCCTGCGTTCTGCAAAGGTCGTGCAGCCTTGCCGCCGCATACAGAAGGCCGCCGTCCACCCCGCCGACCGCTTCGCCCAGCCTGCGCGCGAGCAAAGCCGTCGCGCTACAATGCGCCTGCACCGTCTCCGGCGTGCGGTATTTCCGATAGAGCCGGGCGATCTCGTCCTCGCCGGGATATTCCTGCGGCTTTCGCCCCGCATATTCCACGCGATACGCGCCTTCCGCCCCGCGCACGAGCTTCGTCACGCTGCCGTAGGGCATGGGAATGCTGCGCATTTCCGCCCATCGCTTTCCCATGACGGGGCACAGCATCGCCCGCATTGCCCCCGCGTGCCCGACGACAATCGCGCTTTGCGCAATGCCGTCCAGCGTCCGGCGCATTCGCGCGCACGCCGCCTGCACCGGCTCCGCGCCCTCCGGCAGCAGCGCGGGGTCGGTCTCGCGCCGCGCATACAAAAGCGGATACTCCCGGCGGATGCTTTCAAAGTCCATGCCGTCCCACGGCCCCATGTCGCATTCCGTCAGCCCCTCCAGCGTCTGCGGCGCATCCGAAAGGCACAGCGCCGTTTCCCGGCTGCGCAGAAGCGGGCTGCAAAAGACGGGCAGCCGCCCGTCCAAAGACGCCGCAAGCCGCTCCGCCTGCGCCCGGCCCCATGCGCTGAGCGCGGGATCGCTGCGGTTTCCAAGGCAAATCTTTTGCCCATTTTCAAAGAGAGGCTCCCCGTGCCGAACCAGATAAAACACCATCTCCATGACGCGCTCGCCCGCTTTCTTTTTCTCTGCTCATTGAAAACGAAACAGCGCACAAAAAAAAGACTGCCACGCTACGCGTGTAGTCTTTGCTACATTCACTTTTTCGCCTATGCGCGCGGCTGTGCAAGCCGCTGCAAAACGGCCTGATAATCCTCCGGCGTGTCCACATCCGTCAGGATGCCCGCGTCCGCCACCACAATGCGCGCCGCCGGAAACGCCGCGCATTGCAGCGCGCCCCGCAGGCCGCCTTCTCCGTCATAGCGGAGAATCTCCTCGCCCACGCTTTTCCCCACGCACACGGGGTGTCCGTCCCTTCCGCCGCAGACGGGGATGACGATCTCCCCCTCCTGCGCGAGCAGCCGCTCCACCGTTTCGGGCGCAAAAAGCGGCGCGTCCACCGGCGTAATCAGAATCCGGCCGCAGCAGCCGAGCAGCGGCGCAAGGCCGAGCTTCACCGAGTCCAGCATCTGCGTCTGCTGATACAGCGCATTATGAACGAAGCGCACGTCCAGCCCTTCCAGATGCGCCTGCAAGTCCCGCGCGTTTCGTCCCGTCACCACGACGATCCGCTCCGCGCCGCCCTTTCTCAGCGTCCTGACGACGCGCCGGGCAATGCTGTCCCCGTCCAGCGGCAGCATAGGCTTGAACGCGCCCATGCGCGAGCTTCGTCCGGCGGCCAGCACAACGGCTCCTACCATGTCCTCACCCCTTTGCGCGGTTCGCTTCCTGATACGCTTTCAGCTTGTTCAGATCCCTGATGCAGTAATAGCCGTTCACCTGCTCGATCAGCCGCATCTCCTTGAGCGCCTTGATGATGCGCACCGTCGTAATCCGGTTGATGCCAAGAAGCGTGCTGATCATCTGCTGGCTGAGCCGCTGCGCAATCAGGATTTTTCCATCGTAGTCCTCGCCGTATTTGTCCGCAAAAATCATCAGCAGGTTACAGATGCGCCACGTGGCGTTGTGCGCATTCGTCTGGCGCAGCTCGTCCATTGCGGAGAGGAATTTCATCCCCATCGATTCCATCAGCAGGCGGCTGAGGAACGGGTCGCGCTCCATCTGCTCGAAAAGCGTTTCCTTATCGATGCAGATCAGCTCCGTATCCTTGACCGTGCGGAATGCGACCGGGCACGGCCTGTCGCAGATCAGAAGCTCCTCGCCGATCAGGCTGTTCGCTTCCATGATTTGAAACTCGTGCTCCACGCCGTTCTCCTTCAGCTCGCCTCCCACTACGACGCCGGATTTTACGTAGTAGCAGCAGCGCAGCGTTTCACCCGGCTGGATGAAGGTGGTGTTTGCCGGCAGTTTTCTGCTGAAGCCCATCTGGGCAAAAGGGGTGTCCTTTTCTTCCAGCGACAGAATCCGCTGTTTGACCGGCCCTATGCCATCATTCATAAAGCGCCCTCCTCTGTCAAAACGCCGGCACAAGTCTTTTCAATCGACCGCTTGCTTTCCCATATTGTACCACATTTTCACAAAGAGTGCGATAGCCAGCGCCGCACAAATTCCATCCGCAATCGGACCTGCATACAGCACGCCGTCCAGCCCCCACGCGCGCGGAAGCGTGAGCAAAAGAATGGGCAGCGCGACAATCTGCCGCGAGGCGGAAATGAGCACGCTCATCCACGGTTTTCCAAGCGAGGTAAAGAAATTTCCGACCGTGATCTGCATCCCGCTCACGCAGACGAGCATCATAAAAATGCGAAAATATTTTTCCGCAAAATCGTAATACGCAGGGGTATCGTATTTACCAAAGAGCATCGTGATCTGCCGCGGGAACGCCTGAAACGCGGCGAACACCACGAACGAAAAGCTCAGCACGGCGGCAATCGCCCACGCGCCCGTCTCTCTGGCGCGGCGATAATTCTTCGCGCCGTAGTTGAAGCTGATGATCGGCTGCGCGCCCTGCGCGATTCCCACGACGATGGACGAGACAATGGCGTTCACCTTCGCCGCAATGCCGGCGCACGCCAGCGGAATCTCGCTGCCATACTGCGAAACCGCGCCCCACGTGACCAGCGCGTTGTTGAGCATGATCTGAATGAGCGTCATGGAAAAATGATTGATGAACGGCCCCATGCCCAGCGAAAACACCCGGCGCATCTTTGCGGGCGACAGGCGGAAATGCTCGCGCTGCAACCGGATCGTCCGGAAGCGGAAAACAAAATAGCCGATGACAAGGCCGCCGGAAATCACTTGCCCGATCAGCGTCGCCCACGCGGCCCCGGCAATGCCCATGCCGAAGCCGAGCATGAACAGCGCGTCCAGCCCCACGTTGAGCACAGCGCCGGCCACCACGCTGACAAGCGCGTATTTCGGGCTGCCGTCAGCACGAATCATCGCGCTGCCGCCCGTTCCGAGAATGAACAGCGGAATGGCGCACGCCACGATGCGCTCATATTCGCAGGCATAGGAAAACGTCTCCTCCGTTGCGCCGAAAAAGCGCAGCAGCGGCTCCATGAACAGCTGCATCGCCAGCGCGATCACGCAGCCCGCAATGGCCATGAGCATCAGCCCGGAGCCGATCATCCGGCCGGCTTCTTTTTCGTCGCGGCGGCCCATGCTCAGGTTGAACCCTGACGCGCCGCCCACGCCCGCCATAATCGCCACGGCGTTGGTCAGCGTGACCACGGGAAAGACAACGTTTGTGGCGGCGTTTCCGAGCAAACCGACGCATCTTCCGATGAAGATCTGGTCTACGATATTATAGACGGCGCCAATCAATCCGCTGATCGCAGAGGGAAGCGCAAAGCTCCAGAGGAGCCGCGCGATGGAACCGTTGGCAAAGTCCGGCGCGTTTCGCTGCATAGTTCAAGCCTGCCTTTTCATTGTAATACACGCATTGTACTCTGTTAAAAAAATACCAGAAAGTAGCGTATGCTACATTTCTCTCCCGGCATGAATTTTTTTCTTTTGCAGCAGGCGCGCGTTTTGCAACTGTGTAGCCCTGACTACACATGTCGCCAACGAATCTTCTTTTGCTGTGCCGCGGTGCTTTATATTGGTTTCATCACGCGCCGTCTGCAAGAGGCGAACCCGGAGGCTTTGCATGAGAATGTTTGAATGGACGCCCGACATGTTGGCGTTTATGCGCGACGCTTCGGAGCGAAGCTCCTTCTTTGAGCAGGCCGCCGATCAGATTGTCGAAGCGCTCGGCGGCGACAAGGCGGCGGCTTCCATGCATGTCTGCGATGCGGGCTGCGGCCTCGGGTATCTTTCCCTTGCGCTGGCAAAGCGCTGCCGCCATGTGACGGCCGTCGACGTCGCCGAAAAGCCGCTCGACGAACTGCGCAGAAACATCGCGTCCGCCTGCTGCGGCAACGTCACGGTCTGCTGTGAGGACGCCTTCGCGCTGCCTGCGGCGCTGCAATTCGACGCGATGATCTTCTGCATGTTCGGCACGATTCGTCAGGCCGTTTCCGCCGCGCAGGGGCGCTCGCGCCGCGTCGTCATGCTCCAGAAAACGCAGACGCGCCGCCGTTTTTCCATGGAGCCGGAGGACACGCAGCCCTTCCCGGCAGCGCCGGACGACACGCCGCTTCCGCAAATGCAGCCCGTTTTCTCCAGAGCGCTGCGCCTTCGGCTGGATCAGCCCATCCGCTCGCTGGCAGACGGCGTGAAATTCTATTCGCTTTACGCAAAGCGCGACGGGCTGGCTCAGGTGAACGAGCAGGATGTTCTCAGGCGGCTGACGCCGACGGACGACCCGGAGTTTCCCTATCTCATCCCTGCAACGCGCGAAATGACCGTGCAGGCGTTTCTGCTTCCCGCCGCTTTCTGCCCCGACAGCACAGAAAAGGAGTAACCGCACATGAACACGCTTTTCACCCAGATGCTTTACCTGATGGAAAAGGGAATCGACTCCATGCTCGTCACAATCGTCTCGCATCACGGCTCCGCGCCCAGAGGCACCGGCGCACAGATGCTGGTCGATCCCAAGGGACGCGTGCTCGGCACCATCGGCGGCGGCCCCGCCGAAAAGGAAGCCGAAGCGCTCGCCATGCAATGGCTTTCGCAAAAGCGCAGCGGGCTGCATGAATACACGCTGCACAAGAACGAAAAAGAGGATATCGGCTCAGTCTGCGGCGGCGAGATGACCGTCTTTTTCCAGTACGTTCCCGCCGCAAGCGCCGAATGGAACCGCCTCGCCGCGAAGGTGTGCGAAGCCATCTCGCACAAAACGCGGGCGTGGCTGATTCAGTGGTTTGACGGCAGGCTGCCCGCGCTCGTCGCCAAGCAGGGCGAAGCCCTCTGCGGAGAAGCGCCCGCCGGCGCGGCCGCGCTCTGCGGCGAAGGGCACACCCTGCGGCAGGACTGCTTCAGCATGCGGCTGCCCATCGGCGAACGCGCCGTCATCTTTGGTGCAGGTCACTGCGCGCTGGCGCTTTGCCCGGTGCTCTCGTCCGTGGGCTTTCGCGTAACGATCTTCGACAACCGCTCGGAATACGCCAAGGCAGCTTTTTTTCCGCAGGCCGAAAGCGTGATCTGCGCGGACTTCGACCGCATCGCCGACGCGCTGGAGCTGCATGAAGACGACTACGTCGTGGTGATGACCAGCGGCCACAGCTATGATTTCAGCGTTGAAAAGCAGGTGCTCCGCCAGCCGCTCGCCTATGTGGGCGTGATCGGCAGCAAAAACAAAACCGCCTCCGTCAATGCAAGGCTTTGGGAAGCCGGCATCTCAGAGGCGGCCACCGCCGCCGTGCATACGCCCATCGGCACGGCCATCAAAGCCGTCACGCCCGAGGAAATCGCCGTCAGCATCGCCGGCGAAATGATTCTTGTCCGCGCGCTCCGGCGCGAGGAAACCGGCGCGTCCGCGCAGGCGTAAGCCGTCCGCGCGCCTGAAAGGCAAAAGAATTCTGCGCAGCGTATTGACGAAGCCCGTTTTTTCAGATACAATCATATTGTCTTCGAGCCCCTGCTCCTAATGCAACAGCGATGGAGCTTCGGCCGCGTCAGGCAACTGACATAGGGTTATGCCGGAAACAGCATGGCCTTCCTTTTTGAAAAGGAGACGGAATACATACGCAGAGCGCGGCCTTTGGGCGTGCTTGTATCTGTTTGTAATTCGCATCCTTTTCAGGGGTGCGAATTTTTTTGTTTTCGCATTTCTTTTCCACAATAGAAAACGGCCGAGGTGCGAGCTCAGCCGTTTCCTATAAATACGGGAGAAAGCTGTTGCGAGCCTTCATGCGGATACCGTATCACTGATATGATAACGGCTTTCTCCCGGAAAATCAAGTACAGATAGGAGAAAAAGCCATGTCCGCAAAGAAACTTGTCGCACTCGTTCTCGCGCTTTTGCTGGGCGTATCCGCCTGCGCAATCGCCTCCGCCGAAAAGACCGAACTGATCGTCTTCGCCGCCGCGTCGATGACGGAAACCCTGACCGAAATCGCCGAGATGTACAAGTCCGTCGAACCCGACGTTGAACTCGTTTTCAACTTCGATTCCTCCGGCACGCTGAAGACGCAGATTGAAGAAGGCGCCGACTGCGACCTGTTCATTTCCGCCGCGCCCAAACAGATGAACGCGCTGGACGTCGCCTCAGAAGCCAACACTGACTGCCTCGACTTCGTTCTTCAGGGAACTCGCATCAACCTGCTGGAAAACAAAGTCGCGCTCGCCGTTCCGGAAGGAAACCCGAAGGGCATTGAATCCTACGATCAGCTGATCGCCGGGCTTCAGGACGGCAGCATCATGCTGGCGATGGGCAACGCCGACGTCCCAGTCGGCCAGTACACACAGAAAATCCTTGCCTTCTATGGCGTGAGCGAAGAAGACCTCGCCGCTGCCGGCGCGATCACCTATGGTTCTAACGTCAAGGAAGTGACCACGCAGGTCAGCGAAGCCACGGTGGACTGCGGCATCATCTACGGCACCGACGCGTTCTCCGCGGGTCTGACCGTTGTGGATACCGCCACCGCCGAAATGTGCGGCCAGGTAATTTACCCCGCCGCCGTGCTGAACATTACGAAAAACGAAGAAGCCGCCAAGGCGTTCCTCGCCTACCTCACTGGCGAAGAAGCGAGCGCCGTGTTTGAGGCCGTCGGCTTCAGCCCGATTTCCGAATAATCAACTCCGCGCTTTGAGGCGGGCGGCGATTCGTCGCCGTCCGTCTTTTCTTATTTTCCGAAAGTCGGGTGAAGTCATGGACTGGTTTCCGCTTGTCAACTCTCTGCGCATCGCCGGAATCAGCACGGTGATCATCTTTTTTCTCGGCATTTTTTCTGCTTATTATATCGCAAAAGCGCCGCGTCTTGTGAAGGGGCTTCTCGACGTGGCGCTTACCATGCCGCTGGTTCTTCCGCCCACGGTCGTAGGGTATCTGCTGCTGCGCGTGCTCGGGCCGAAGCGCGTCATCGGCGCGTGGGTGCTGCAAACCTTCGGCATCAAGCTGACCATGACATGGTGGTCGGCCATTTTCGCCACAACCGTCGTCATTTTTCCGCTGATGTATCGCACGGCGCGCGGCGCCTTTGAAGCCTTCGACGAAACGCTCGCCTATGCCGGAAAGACGCTCGGCCTTTCCAACACCTATATCTTCTGGCGCATCCGTATGCCCTGCTGCCGTCAGGGCATTCTGGCGGGAACCGTTCTGGCCTTTGCCAGAGCGCTGGGCGAATACGGCGCGACGAGCATGATCGCCGGCTATACGCCGGGGCGCACGGCGACCATCTCCACCACCGTCTATCAGCTCTGGCGCACCAACAACGACGTGCTCGCCTTTCAGTGGGTCATGATCAACATGGCCATTTCCGCCGTGGTGCTGCTGGCCGTGAACATGCTGGAGAAAAAGCAGCGGCGCGGAAGGAGGGCGGCGTAATGGCTCTGTATGTGGATATTGACAAAACGCTCGGCGCGTTCCGCCTGAAGGTTCAGTTTGAAGCCGAGAACGATGTCCTCGCGCTGCTGGGCGCGTCCGGCTGCGGAAAAAGCATGACGCTCAAATGTATCGCCGGCATTGAAACGCCGGACCACGGCCGCATCCTTCTCGACGGCGTGACGCTGTTCGACTCGGACAGGCACATCAACCTCGCGCCGCAGAAGCGCCGGGTCGGCTATCTGTTCCAGCAATACGCGCTGTTTCCGAATATGACCGTCTGGCAGAATATTGCCTGCGGCGTGCGGGAGAAGGCAAACGAGAAGGCGCGCATCGCGGAGATGATTTCCACCATGCACTTAGACGGCATGGAGAAAAAGAAGCCCGCTCAGCTCTCGGGCGGCCAGCAGCAGCGCGTAGCGCTGGCGCGCATTCTGATCAACCAGCCGGAGCTGCTTTTGCTGGACGAGCCGTTCTCGGCGCTGGACAGCCACCTGCGCTTTCAGCTGGAAAGCGAGCTGCGAAGCGCCATCGGCCGGTTCGGCAAGACGGTGCTGCTCGTTTCCCATAACCGCGACGAGGCCTTCCGGCTTTCCGATCATATCGCGATTATGAACAACGGCGGCATCGAAACGATCGGCTCGAAGAAAGCTGTCTTTGCAAACCCGGAAACGGTGAACGGCGCAATCCTCACCGGCTGCAAGAACGTCACGCGGATTGAGAAGCGCGGCGAGCGCCTCGCCTATGCGCCCGCTTGGGGCGTCACGCTGAAAACGCCCGCCGATATCGGCGGCGCGACGCACGCGGGCATCCGGATGCACGACATTCTCTGCGGCGATTCGCAGGAAAACATGCTGCGCTGCGAAGTGGTCGAGGAAATTGAGAATCCCTTCTCGTTCACCGTTATGCTCAGGCCGCAGGGGCAACAGGAAGCAAATCCGATCGGCTGGGAACTGGACAAAAGCGCATGGAGCCAGCTTCGTGCGGATTCTGTCACGGTCAGCCTGCCGTCGGAAAATATATTGCTGCTCAAGGAGTAAAGCCAATGAAAAAATCCATGGAATTCACCGCTGCGCGCGATTTGCTGCTCGGGCTTGTTTCCCCCGTGGAAACAGAGCGCGCCGCGCTTGAGGAAAGCGCCGGGCGCATTCTGGCGCAGGATCTGGTCGCGGCGGAAAACATCCCGCCGTTCGATCGCTCGCCCTACGACGGCTACGCCTTCCGCTCGCAGGACACGCAGTGCGCGTCGAAGGAGCATCCCGTCACGCTCGCAGTGCTTGAAGAAATCCCCGCGGGCGCAACGCCCACAAAGAAAATCACCGCGGGCACAGCGAGCAAAATCCTCACCGGCGCGCCGATCCCCGTGGGCGCAGACTGCGTGTGCATGTATGAGCGCACGGAGTTTACAAAAGAAACCGTCACGCTCTTTGCGCCCGTCGCGCCTGGAGAGAATATCGTGACGGCAGGCGAGGATGTGCGCAAGGGAACGGTGCTCGCGCGCCGCGGCGACGCAATCGACGCAGGAACCGCCGGCACGCTCGCCGCGCAGGGCGAGGCATGGCCGCTGGTCTATCGCACGCTGCGCGTGGGGCTCATCTCCACCGGCAACGAAGTGGTGGAGGCCGAGACGGCGCTTGCGCCGGGCAAAATCCACAACTCCAACCGGCACGCGCTGACGGCGATTCTCAAAGAGAAGCGCATGACGCCGGTGTATCTCGGGCTTGCCGGAGATGAAACGCAGAATATCGCGCGCCGCATCGCGGAAGGGCTCGCCTCCTGCGACGCGGTCATGCTGACCGGCGGCGTATCCGCCGGCGACTATGACCTCACGCCCGCCGCAATGCAGGCCGCAGGCGTGGAAATTCTCGTGCGCCGCGTGAACCTCAAGCCCGGCATGGCGTGCGCTTACGGCGTGAAGGATGGCAAGCCGGTCTTCGGCCTGTCGGGCAATCCAGCGAGCGCACTGACGAATTTCTATTGCATCGCGCTGCCCGTGCTGCAAAAAATGGCGGGCTGGGCGCAGCCTGTTCCGCCCGAAATCGAGCTGACGCTGCAAAGCGGCTTCTCCAAGCCGAGCCCCGGCGGACGCATTCTGCGCGGCAGGCTGGAGCTTTGCGGCGGAAAGGCGGCGATGCGCCTTGCAAGCGGGCAGGGCAATGTGATGCTTTCGAGCGTGATCGGCTGCAATGTTATGGCGATTGTGCCGCCGGAAAGCGGCGCGCTCCCCGCAGGAACCGTACTGAAAGGATTTATGCTATGAAAAAGATTTCTGTCGATCAGGCCGTCGGCATGACGCTCTGCCATGATATCACAAAAATGGTGGACGGCTTCAAGGGCGCGGCGTTCAAGCGCGGGCATGTCATCCGCGAGGAAGATATTGAGGAGCTGCTCAATATCGGCAAGAAGCACATCTTCGTCTGGGAAGAAAACGCGGGCGAAATCCACGAGGAAGACTGCGCACTGCGCATGGCGGCCATGGCGCCGGTGGACGGCGCGCACTACACGGCGCCCTCAGAGGGCAAAGTGCTGCTGATGGCCGACACGCGCGGCTTGTTTCGCGTCGATACCGCGCTGCTGCACGAAATCAACTCCATCGGCGATATCACCATTTCCACGCTGCCGGATCATTACCCCGTGGAGCCCGGCGCGCGGCTGGCGAGTATGCGCATCGTGCCGCTGGTCACAAAAGAAACGCAGATTCTTGCGGCGGAAACGCTCTGCCGCGGCAGGAAGCTGCTGGATCTGCGCGCATACGCGCACAAAAAAATCGGCGTCGTCATCACCGGCTCCGAAGTGTATTCCGGGCGCATCAAGGATAAATTCGAGCCGGTTGTCCGCCGCAAAATGGCGGCCTACCCCGCCGAAATTCTGGGCGTAACCTTCTGCGACGACGATCTGGACATGATCGTCAGCGCCGCAAAGCGGCATCTGGAAAACGGCGCGGATTTTCTCATTTTCACCGGCGGCATGTCCGTCGATCCGGACGACCTTACGCCCACCGCAATCCGCCGCCTCGGCGCGGAAATCGTCTCGCACGGCGTGCCGTCGCAGCCGGGCAACATGACGCTCGTCGCTTATCTGGGCGAAACCGCCATTCTCGGCGTTCCGGGCGCGGCGATCAGCCTGCCCACGACGATCTTCGACGTGCTGCTGCCGCAGATTTTTGCCGGCGACAAGCTGACAAAGGCCGACCTTGTCCGCCTCGGCGACGGCGGCCTGTGCCAGATGTGCAAGGCGTGCCACTTCCCCAACTGTACATTCGGCAGGTATTGAGCGATGAAGGATCAATATGGACGGGAGATTTCCTATCTCCGGCTCTCAGTCACGGAGCTGTGCAACCTTCGCTGCCGCTATTGTATGCCCGAGGAGGGCGTGTGCAAGAAGCCGCACGAATCCATGCTGACCGAGGATGAAATGATTGCCGCCGTGGAGGCTGCGGCGGCGCTGGGCATCACCAAAGTGCGCATCACGGGCGGCGAGCCGCTTGTGAAGCCGAACATCGTTTCCATCTGCGCGCGCACGGCGCATGTGGAGGGCATCCGCGAGGTTTGCCTCACCACAAACGGCGTACGGCTGCCCCATCTGGCGAAGGGCCTGCGCGCGGCCGGCGTGAGCCGGATCAACTTCAGCCTGGACACGCTTGACCCGGAAAAATACGCGCACATCACGCGCACAGGGCGGCTTGAGGACGCGCTGGCCGGCTTCCATGCGGCGCTTGACGCGGGCTTTGAAAAAATCAAAATCAACGTCGTGCTGATCGGCGGCTTCAACAACGACGAAATCGAGCCGCTTGCGGCGCTGACGCAGAAATACCCCGTGGACGTGCGCTTCATCGAGCTGATGCCCATGCTGGACGGCGGCGCGTTTTCGGCGGAGGCGTTTATTCCGTGCACCGCGGTGCTGGCGCATCTGTCCGGCGCGCAGCCGGTTGCGGCCGACGGCGGCGTGGCGCGCCTGTACCGGCTTCCGGGCGCAAAGGGAAATATCGGCCTCATCAGCCCGGTGAGCGACCATTTCTGCGCCTCCTGCAACCGCATCCGCCTGACGGCGGACGGCAAGCTCAAGCCCTGCCTGCACTCCGCAGACGAGATCCCGCTCAAGGGGCTTTCCCCGCAGGCGATGCTTGAAACAATGCGCAGGGTCATCTATGAAAAGCCGTCCTGCCATGCAGAGCTGTCGGCAGCGCAGCATTCGCAGGCAGCAAGAAACATGAACCAGATCGGAGGATAAAGCAATGCCTTTCATTCCCGCAATCGCCTTCGCGGCCTATTCCGGTACGGGCAAAACGACGCTCATTGAAAAGGTCGTGCGCTGCCTGAAGCACAGAAACGTGCGCCTCGCCGTCGTCAAGCACGACGTACACGGCTTCGACATCGATCACGAAGGGAAGGACACATGGCGCTTCGCGCAGGCGGGCTCGGACGTAACGGTCATCGGCTCCCCCGCCAAAACGGCGTTCATCGAGCAGCGCGAGCGCTCCATCCACGAAATCATCGAGCGCATCGACGGCGTGGATCTGATTCTGGTCGAGGGCTACAAAAACGAGGATCTGCCCATGATCGGCGTCTGCCGCGCGGAAACCGGCAAGGGCTTCACGGCCGATCCGAGCCGCTTTCTTGCCGTCGTGACCGATTGCGGCGACATTCCCGCCGGGCTTCCCTGCTTCGGGCTGGACGACATCGAACCGCTTGCGGATTTCATTATGGAATATGCCGGGCTGCGCTGTGCCGGCGTTAAAAACGAGGCGGACTTCACGCACTTCAACGAGCAGGGCCGCGCGAAAATGGTGAACGTCGGCGAAAAAGCGCCGTCGCACCGCATGGCGGTTGCCGGAGCGCGCGTGCTGGTCAGCCGCGAAACCTTTGCACTGATCAAAACCGGCGGAATGAAAAAAGGCGACGTGCTCACCGTCGCGCAGGTTGCCGGGATTATGGGCGCGAAGCGCACGCCGGATATCATCCCCATGTGCCATCCGGTCATGATCACGGGCGTGAACCTTGAGCTTACGCTCGACGAGGCGCGTTGCGCCGTCAACATCCGCGCGACGGCTTCCTGCGACGGACAGACCGGCGTGGAAATGGAAGCGCTCTCGGCAGTGTCCATTGCGGCGCTGACGGTGTACGATATGTGCAAGGCAGTTCAGAAGGACATCGTGATTTCCGACGTTCGCCTGCTTGAAAAGACGGGCGGCGTTCACGGCGATTTCAAAAGAAAGGAAGCATAAGCATGAAAGAATATTCCGCAGCGGTGATTACGGTCAGCGATAAAGGCTCGCGCGGCGAGCGGGAGGACAAGAGCGGCCCGGCGCTTGCAGCGCTGCTATGCGAGCACGGCTTCCGCACGGCGTATGTTTCCATTGTGCCGGACGAAGCGGCGCAGATTCAGGCGGAGCTTATCAAGTGCTGCGACGAGCTGCGCGTCGGGCTGGTTCTGACGACCGGCGGCACGGGCTTTTCGCCCCGCGATGTAACGCCCGAAGCAACCATGGGCGTGATGGAGCGCGCCACGCCCGGCATCCCTGAGCTGATGCGCGCGGAAAGCACGAAAATCACGCCGCGCGGCTGCCTCTCCCGCGGCGTTGCGGGCATTCGCGGCCGCACGCTCATCCTCAACCTGCCCGGCAGCCCCAAGGCGGCGACGGAGAATTTCCTCGCCGTCGTCGAGCCGGTCAAGCACGGGCTGGACATGCTCGCTTCGGAAGGCTCGGCGGACTGCGCAGCGCCCATGAAGTCGCAGACCGCCAAGGCGGCGCCGTCCATTGACGCATGGCTTCGCGAAGCGAAATCCGCCCCCAACGCCGACAAGGCGGGCATGTACCTCACGCACAACGGCGTCGTCCGCGGCACGGCGAAGGCCGCCGTGCGCAATGGCGCGAAGGACACGCCGCCCGTCGTCGGCATGACCTTCTCCTACGACCGCGCAAAAATGGAAGCCGCCATCGCCGACACGCTCCGCATGGAGGGCATTGTCTATGTGAAGGCGTGGCTGAACGAGGGCGAATTGGCCGTCGGCGACGACATCATGCTCGTGCTTGTCGGCGGCGATATCCGCCCGCACGTCATTGACGCGCTGCAATATCTGGTCGGCCGTCTCAAGAACGAATGCGTCGTTGAAGTGGAGCGCGTATAAGCGCCCCAAACCCAAACCCATGCAAAAAAGCCGCATCCCGCCGCGCAGTTCTTCAGCGGGATGCGGCCTTTGTCTTTATTCGCCCTGCTCGTAGCCCATGCACGGAATCATCGCGGCAATCTCCGCCGCGTCGAAGCCGCCGTCCAGCCCGTAGCGGACGCAAAGCAGCGCCGCCTTCTTTGCGTTATTCTGCGCATAGCCGCGCGAGCTTTCGCACGCCCGCAGCAGCGCGGCGAGGTGCTTCGGCGTCTTCTCGCGCGCCTGTGCGCGCACGGCGATCACTGCCGCCGCTGGCGCGCTTTCGCCCGCCGCAAGCCGATACGCTTCGCAGACTTCCAGCGCGGCGTGAAGGCTCCCGTTGGAGCGCAGCGCGCGAGCCGCCGTCTCCGCCGGCAGAAACGCGCGCGCAAGCGTTCCCGCAGCGGCAGCGCCAGAATCTCCTCCTCGGGCGCAAATGCAAGCGTCGTCCCCGGCGCGGCGGTTTCCAGCAGCGCCGCCTCCGCCGAGCCGCGCAGGATTTCCGGCACGAGCGCGGTCTGCCCGTCCGGCGCGGCAGGCGCATGGACAGGCTGCACAAGCGTCAACGTCGCGCGCCGCGTCACGGCGACGGGCGCGTATTCTTCCGCGCTCAGCGCGGAAAAAGCATCCGCCGTAACCTCTGCCGCATCGAGCAAGCCGCCGTGCAGCGCGTCAAGCAGCGCCGCCTCGTCCGGGTAGACCGTCACGGTGTAGTCGCTGCCGGCAAATCCGGGCAACGCGCACGCCCACCAGCTCCCCGGTCCTGCGGCAACGCCGAACCGCACCGGCGCTTCCGCGTGAAACGTCGTCGCGGAAAGCGCAACCACCGCCGCAAGCAGCGCCAGCAGAACGACCGTCAGCCTTCCGTTTTTCATGCGTCCCTCCCGGAAAAAAAGCGGCGCCCGCTTCGATGGTCAAATCGAGAGCGGGCGCTGTTTTTCATTTTGTGTTCCCTTTCGATCAATACATGCCGCCCATTCCGCCGGGCTGCGCGGGGGCAGCAGGCTCCTTCTCGGGGATATCGGTGACGAGCGATTCGGTGGTGAGCACCATGGCGGCGATGCTGGCCGCGTTCTGCAGCGCGCTGCGGGTGACCTTCGTCGGGTCGATGATGCCGCGCTCAACCATGTCGCAGTATTCGTCCTTGCGGGCGTCGTAGCCGTAGCCGGGCTTGCCAGCCTTCTTAATGTTGTCCACGATGACGCTGCCTTCGATGCCAGCGTTCGCCGCGATCTGACGCATCGGCTCTTCCAGAGCACGCAGCACGATGCGCACGCCGGTCTTGGCGTCGCCTTCGTAATCCTCAACCATCTTGACAACCTCGGGCAGGACGTTGAGCAGCGCAACGCCGCCGCCGGGGACAATGCCTTCTTCGACAGCCGCGCGGGTCGCCGCCAGAGCGTCCTCAATGCGCAGCTTGCGTTCCTTCATTTCCACTTCGGTGGCCGCGCCGACCGCGATCACCGCGACGCCGCCGGACAGCTTCGCCAGGCGCTCCTGGAGCTTCTCGCGGTCGTAATCGCTGGTGGTGGTTTCGATCTGCGCCTTCAGGCTGCTGATGCGGGCCTTGATTTCGGAGGCTTCGCCGGCGCCCTCGACGATGGTGGTGTTGTCCTTGTCCACCTTGACCTGACGGGCGGTGCCCAGCATATCCATGGTGGCGTCCTTCAGCTCGATGCCGACTTCCTCGCTGATGACGGTGCCGCCGGTGAGGATGGCGATATCCTTGAGCATTTCCTTACGGCGATCGCCGAAGCCGGGAGCCTTGACGGCGACGCAGTTGAACGTGCCGCGCAGCTTGTTGACAACCAGCGTCGCAAGCGCTTCGCCTTCAACATCCTCGGCGATGATGAGCAGCTTCTTGCCGGTCTGCACAACCTGTTCGAGCAGCGGAAGGATCTCCTGAATGTTGGAAATCTTCTTGTCCGTGATGAGGATCAGCGGATTGTCAAGAATGGCTTCCATCTTATCGGGATCGGTGACCATG